>JAPLVK010000006.1 GCA_026397175.1 Candidatus Berkelbacteria bacterium
ACGCCTTTGAAGAATCTATTTTGCCGATGCCGAAGATGATCCCGAGCCGGACCTGCTGATTGATTTGGATTGGCAAACGGTCAAAGAGTATTTTGAAAAAGAAATACCGGATTTGACCAAAAAGCTTTTAAAGCTCTAGTATGTGTCGCGGTGGTGTTGTGTTCGGCCATTTGCTCTTATATAATTAGAAATAGCAATAGGAGGGTATGAAGGTAAAACTGCCTAAAATTTTTAGCTATCCCGCCAAGCTGTTGAGTTTGGTGTTGTTTGGGGTGGGAAAAATACTCTTGTCATTGCGCACTTTGTTGTTGTCATTGCGAGGCTACCGCCGAAGCAATCTGACTCAGCAGAGTCATCCTGAGCTTGCCGAAGGATCTGTGTCTGGATTGCCGCGTCGCCGAGTACGGCTCCTCGCAATGACAGACGGATTGCCGACCCAAAGGGTCCCCTTAGGGGCGCCCCGAGTACGGCTCCTCGCTATGACAAAAAAGGCGATCAGCAATCTCTTGCAAGGGTTAAACCCTCGCAGAGGTAATGGGGCGCACTCGGACGCCTACTGGCAATCGCTGGCGACGGGAGGGAGAACCGTCAGAGTGGCTAAACCGGTCATTATCCTGCTGCTGTTTGCCATTATGGTCTATCAATTGATGCCGCAGGGGGTGAAGGCGGGATATAGTTTTCAGGCGAATTATGATGATGGATCAAAAGATGCGTACAATGCTCTCGGCTCCAGAACCGGCTCGACTGATACCGCTCTCCCCGATTTAAACGCAGCGGGCTATAACGGGACGAATTCACTGTCATATTCTTACGACGGCACCAGTACTCTAAAATACGCCACTTCCTCAAATCTCCCCGTTGACAAGGGCTCGATCGAAATGAAATTCCAAAAATCCGGCTATGGGAATAATGTGGATCAGGATGTGGGGAGTATGAATGTGCCGCAAGGCATATCGTATGATCCTTCAAGCGGTTACATTTATTCGGTCGACACCGGAAATAACCGGATAATCAAAACAAAAATCGACGGTACTGGGTGGCAAGCATTTGGTCATTATGGAAATGGGGTAGGGCAATTTAATCACCCTGGTGCCATTAAGTACGATACAACAACAGATAGCGTTTATGTTGTGGATGAAGGAAATAACCGAATTGTACATTGTTCTATGAATGGTTCCTCATGGCAAACACTAACCGGATTTAATTTTAATTCCTCGGGTTCCATAGCTTGGGGTTCGGGTATAGATTATGATGCAGCAACTGGCTATTTATATATTTCTAACACCAACTCAAATCAAGTTGTAAAAGTTAAGATGGATGGGACTAGTCGTACAAATCTGGGAGGTTTTAGCACCCCCGCAGGTATTTTCTATGATGCTGTTAATGATTATGTTTATGTGGGAAGTTATTATGCTGGATATATTGTAAAAACCAAAATAGATGGTACCGGCTGGACGACCCTAACTGCTCCGAACGCAATTCAGGATGTGTACTATGACGCTGATTCGGGATGGATATATTATTCGAATTACTGGAGCTCGGAGACCATTTACAGAGACAAAATTGGTGGAGGAAGCCAGCAATCTTTAGCGGGTTTTAATCAGGTGATAGCATTTGATTTTGACCCTACATCGCAAAATCTCTACATCGCCGATGCGGGAGTCAACAACATCATCAAAACTCAATTCGATGGGACGGGCTGGACGGCGTATGGGAGCTATGCGAAGAATTCGATGAAGATGAGTGCACCAAACAGTGTAGCGCGTGATTCTTCCACTGGTTACATGTACATTGCCGATACTTCCAACAACCGAATAATCAAAACTAAAATCGATGGAACTAGTTGGGTGGCATACCCAACTGTAGGCGGACACAGCATAAACCAACCGACGGGTATATTTTATGATCAAGATTCAGGATATCTTTTTATTGCCGAGGGGTGGAACCATAAAATAATCAGAACCAAGTTGGATGGCACTGGTTATGCAGAACTCGTTTCTGGCTTTAGTTACCCTTGGGGTATTTATTATGATGCTTCAAGTGATCCAACTCACAGTGGCGCTGGGTATGTTTATGTCGCAGACGGCCACAACGCTCGTATTGTCAAGACAAAGATAGATGGTGCAGGTTGGGCAACAACCAGCGCACCATTCGATGTGCAAACCGTTTCTTATGATCCAACCTCGGCTAGTTCTCCTGGGGCGGGAGATGGTTTTTTTTACTTAAGTGGAGGCAGCCAAAACTATGTCGTAAAAACTAAGTTTGGTGGTGCTGGTTATACGACCTATGGAGCGGCTGGTAGCGGCATAGGACAATTTGGTACTTATTTAAAAGCGTATTACGACCCAACATCTCAATATATATTCATTTTTGATTACAGTAACTATCGTATTATCAAAACACAACTCGATGGAAGCTGGACTGGCTGGACTACATACGGCTCTAATGGTTCTGGAGTAGGACAGTTCGGTAGCGGTGGTGGTGTCACCTATGATTATTCAAGCGAATATATATATGTTCCCGATACCGGCAACAACCGCATCGTCCGCACCAAGATTGACGGCACGGGATGGCAGACGACTAATGATTTTACAGCCAAAGAAAAGGTATTGTATTCCGCTCAAGCCACCGACGATTCCCGCTTGGTTTATGATGTGGCAAGTCGCAAATTAAGATTCTATCTGGCTTATTCCAACAAAGCCCAATTTGTGGAAACGCCAACACTGTCATTAACCGATGGCGATTGGTACACGGTCAAGGTTTCTTTTGACAAGGCGGCGCACACCCTTGCCATTGATCTAAATGGAGTTAATCAAGCAACTAATACTTATGATGCCGATTGGGGAAGTTTGTCCTACGGCACCTCATTTTACATCGGGGCTCGTAACGGCTCAACTACAGACCGTTGGGATGGGATGATAGATGATGTGAATATTTCCTCGGATGCGGTTGATACTGTCGCCCCGACCAACCCGGCCGTTGCCCATGTCTATTCAACCTCGGGTAAAACCACCGAATTTACCGATACTGCCTGGGGCAATGATCTTGATCCGTATATCACTTTTTCCGGCGCTTCTGACGCTGACTCGGGCGTCAAGGGCTATTATCTCTACTTTGGCACAACCGACGGCACTGATCCGGTTAGTAATTCCGGCGTGCTGGAAACCGCCGGCGCTTTTCATTATCAAGCCCATGTCGGAGCCGAAGCCGATGAACAGCATGTTCAGGTGCCGGCCAGCGCACTCACGAACGGCTCGACATATTATTTGCTTATCAAAACACAAGACATTGATTTGAATGTCTCTGCCGCCGCGACTAAGCGATTTACCTATAAAGCTGATTCGATAAATCCCTCCACCAACCCAACCGCTATTGCTTACAACGATTCGGGCAAAGCCACAACGCTCACCACTAACACTTGGTACAACTATGCTCATCCATACTTTGAACTCTCCGGCGCTGTTGATACCGGAGGATCTGCGGTCAAGGGCTATTATGTATATTTCGGTACTTCGGTAAATGCCGACCCGCTGACCGATGGCACGCTTGATTTGGCCGCTAACTACACCGCTTCGGCGACGCTCGTAAATGGCACGACTTATTATATGAAAGTGAAGGTGGCGGATAACGCCGGCAATGTAATTCCGACCTCTGATACCTTATTTACTTATAGATACACCAATGATGCGCCGACTGCGCCAACTGTTTCCGGCTATGACACAGCCAGCAAGGGTTCAACCCTCGCAACCGGCAACTGGTACAGTTACGAGAACCCATACTTTGACTGGATTGGCGCTTCGTCAACTCCGGGAATTGCCGGATATTATGTCTATTTTGGGACAAATGCTTCCGCTGATCCATCGTCAGTCGGGTCTTATCAGACCACTTCCAATTATCAGACGGTTACGGCGATGACAGCCGGACAGACCTATTATTTGAACCTGAAAGCCAAGGACAACGCCAGCAATATTTCCGCTAATGTTCAATTTGTTTATAAATTTGACAACGAGGCGCCGTTATCTAATCCAACGACCTTTGCCGGCTACAAAACTTCAGCCAAAGCGGATGCCATGACGACTGATACTTGGTACAACGCTACCAAGCCGTATTTTGAATGGGATGGGGCGCAGGATATTCACTCTGGCGTGAAGGGTTACTATGTCTATTTTGGCACAGACGCCACGGCGACACCGCTGACGGCCGGCTCTTTCCAGGCGGAGGTAAATAAAACTATTGATCAGGTGATGACGAGCGGATCAACTTATTATTTCATTCTCCAAACGGTCAATAATGCCAACACTCCATCAGCCAAGCACACTTATTTTACTTATAAATATGACTCGGCGGCGCCGGAATTATCAGACGCGATCAATATTTCTCCACTCGGCTGTTCGATTTCGCCAACATTCGACATGAGCTGGCAGGCGGCGGTAGATCCGTCACCGGGCTCGGGGCTTGCAACTTATGAATACAGGGCGGGCTCACAAGGCCAAGTACACGCCATTGGCGATCTGGCCGTAAGCGTTCCGTCATATCAAGAAGGAGATAATGTCTTTTATCTTCGCGCCAAGGACAACGCCGGCAACACTTCGAGCTGGCAAACGGCGGTATTTTGCTCGACCGGAGTGGCCCAAATTATTGACGGACCGAAGGTTACCGCAGGGCCGGCGTCAATAACAACCGTCTGGACATCCTCCAAACCAACCAGAGGTTCGGTGGTCGTGTACGAAGGCAATGAATATATTTCCGAGCAAACCGGCGGAGAATTTGATATCAGCCACTCGGTGAAGGTAGTTGGGCTTGAGCCGGAAAAGGCCTATCGCTATCAGCTCAAATGGTATGACGCATCCGGTAACTCGGGAATGTCTGATTGGTACGGAACGACTACCAGCACGGCGCCTTCGGTAAAGAACTTTATCGCGAGTGTCGTTTCGACCGATCGCGCGGTTTTGTCTTGGGGGACGACCGAGAATTCGAATTGCGAGCTCAAATACGGCAAGGATTCGCCATCTGACACGGCTACGCTCGAAGGAAACGCCACCAATTTTTCCAAGGACTTGACCGGATTAACCGGAGGCACGACTTATCAGGTCAGGGTGAGCGCGAGGACGATGGACGGTTTCCCATATTATTACACCGCGAGTTTTGAAACACCGCCTCTGCCGGTGATTGCTGGCCTGCATTTTGAATCAACCTCCCCGTCTTCAACCAAAGTTACTTGGACGACTAATGTGGAGACGACCTCGACTCTGTTTTACGGCGAAAAAGGGCAGGCGCTTAAGGAACAGACCGATTCTAACAAAACCAAGGATCATTCCGCCGATCTCTCCGGCCTTTCGGATAGCACTGTGTATGATCTTTATGTCCAAGGGTCTGACCAATTTGGCAATACTGCTAAGTCCGATATAAATTCGTTTTCCACACCGCTTGATACAACTCCGCCGGTTATTTCCGATGTTACCGTTGAGACCTCAAATGTTGGGCTAAATCGTCAAGATAAAGCACAAATCGCCGTGGGCTGGAAAACCAATAAACTTGCTACAAGCCAAGTTGAATATGGCCAAGGTCTCGCGGGTGATCAATACGCTTCGCGATCAACTGACGATAAGACCTTGACCAATTCGCACTTGGTAATTATTTCAGACCTTGAGCCAAATCAGCCGTATCATATAAGGATCGACTCAACTGATAAAAATGGAAATGTCGGGAGATCAGAAGATCAATCGGTTGTCCCGGGAGATGTGCAAAAGTCGCTGTTGAATGTAATTTTGGATGCGTTTAACGGCATATTCGGCTGGATGCATTTCATAAAATAAGAGGATGCCACAACTTACGCATTTTATCCTTATGTCATTGCGAGCTCTGCGAAGCAATCTTTCGACAAGCTCAAGACAGGTTCTGGATTGTCGCGTCGCCGAGTACGGCTCCTCGCAATGACAGGGCAAAGTAGGCGGTCGCTCGCAATGACAGAAAAGGCGGTCAGCAATCTCTTGCAAGGGTTAAACCCTCGCGAGAGTTGATAAAGTAGTGTTGAAAAGTTTTGTTTGATATAATTGGAAATAGTTTGATATAATCAATTTATAGGAAAAATAAGCGTCCCTCACCATGGCGGGGCCAAGGGGGGCTTCCTGAACCTACTTTCTGGCTTGCCAGAAACGCAATTCAGGAGCGGAGGGGATTTTGCCTGAAGGACAGCATCACGAAGCGGTCATAGAAGTTGAAGGGTTAACCAAGACCTTTAAAGTTGGCGATAACGAGATCAGGGCTTTAAAGGGGATTGATTTATCTGTCCACGCGACAGAGTTTTTGGTAGTTTTTGGACCATCAGGATGCGGTAAGACGACTCTGATGAATATTATCGCCGGGATCGATACACCGACCAAAGGCACAGTTAAAGTTCGAGGAACTAATATATTCGCACTCAAAGATGAAGCGCGCGGAATTTTTAGATCTGAAAAAATGGGAATCATCCATCAGATGTCTTATTGGGCCAAGTCCTTAAGCGTTTTAGAAAATGTCGCCCTGCCTTTAATCATCGAAGGACAAAGCGAAAAGTCATCGCTTGAGCAAGCGCAAAAAGTGCTCGACACCCTAGATATTTCAGAGTTAGCCAAACAAAGGCCAACTCAACTCTCCGGGGGTCAACAGCAAAAGGTGGGTTTTGCCAGAGCGATGATTTCAAGCCCATGGATCATATTTGCAGACGAGCCAACCGGTAATTTGGATTCAAAGTCAGCTGAGGAAATTATGCTGCTTTTCAAAGAATTAAACGAACAGCACAAGAGAACAATCATTCTGATTACACACAACAAGGAATACTGGGAATTGGGTAACAGAAGAATCGAAATGAAAGATGGACAAATATCAAAGGATAGCAAACATGGATAAAAGATTTTTGGTTAAATTTGCTTTTAAAAACTTGATGATGCACAAATCAAGAACGGTTTTGACGGTGCTTGGCGTTACTGTCGGTATCGCCGCGATCGTCTTTTTGGTCGCATTTGCTTTTGGGATTGAGAAATTGGTAACAGGTGAGGTAACTAAAGGCAATGCTTATCAATTGATTGATGTTGGCACGGGGAACATTCAGGCGTTACGGCTTAACGAAGATACGATTAGTCAACTTAAAACTATTGCGCAGGTTAAATCGGTTGAGCCCACAGTTAATCTGGGCGCGGCAGCCAAGGTGCAGGACAAGGCGACTGATGTAACTTTGAGCGGCACAAGCGACAAGTATATCGAATGGAGCGGAATTTCAACAAGGTGGGGCACCGGCATTGATTCGACTCGTGTCGAGAAACCAATTATAGTGAATAACGCATTTGTAAAATTTTTGGGCTCACGGCCGCCTGACCAATACATTGGTCAAAAAGTTAGTTTTGACATAGTTATCCCCAAAGAAATAACCGGGGCAGAGGCAACAAAAGCTACGGATGCCCAGTTTGAAATAGTCGGAATAATTCAAGACACTTCAGTCGCCACCGCTTACGCTAGATATGCAGATGTGTCGGAACTTGGCGCTAAGAATTTTTCACAACTTAAGGTTGAGTCCTCGACACAGGATAAAACCAAAATAGACGCAATAAGAAAGCAAATTGAAAACTTAGGATTCAAGACGCAATATGTCGGGGATACCGTTTCTCAGATCGAGCAAATTTTTCAGGTCTTCAAGATTATTCTCGGAAGTTTTGGTTTGATTGCGCTTATCGTCGCGGCGCTTGGTATGTTTAATACTTTAACGATTTCCCTTTTGGAGAGAACCAAAGAAGTCGCGCTTTTAAAAATTTTAGGAATGCGCCGCAGAGATATTTCATCAATATTTTTAACCGAAGCCATCTCAATCGGTGTTTTGGGTGGCATAGTCGGCATTATTACCGGTTATCTGATTGGCCTCGGGGCTAATTCATTGTTTAACCATTTTGCTACACAAGCCGGCGGGGAGTCGGTACTCGTCTTCATGTTCCCGCTATGGTTTATGATTGCGATGTGGGCTTTTGCGGTTCTTCTGGGCTTTTTCACCGGAGTTTATCCGGCTCGCCGCGCAACCAAAATCAATGCGCTGGATGTTTTGAGGTACGAGTAAGGATAACTTATAACTTATAGTTTATAATGTATAGCCACAGTTAATAACTGATTAGTTTCATTTGGGATTTATCAACTCACCCTCGTAACTCATTTCAGTCAGCGATGGCGATTTTAATGAGATGATCAATTAATTTTTCAAAATCATAACCCGCTGCGCGAGCGGCTTTGGGGAACAAGCTCTCTTTGGTTAGTCCCGGAATCGTATTAAGCTCTAGTACAAATGGTTTGCCTTTTTGATCTAAAATAAAATCCACTCTGGCAAAATGACGGCAGTCGAGAATTTTAAAGACCCTTAAGGCCAGATCTTTGAGTTCTTTGGTCAGTTTTTCGCCGATTTTTGCAGGAACAACTTCTTGGGTTGAGCCGTCATATTTGGCCTTGTAGTCAAAAAACTTTCCTTTGGGAATAATCTCCACCACCGGCAGTGCTTGTGCTTCCCCCTTGTCGTTTTCTAAAATGCAAACCGTAAATTCCTTTTTACCGATATATGGTTCGACAATTGCATCGCCAGTACTTTCGAGAACGGTTTTGATGGCGTAATCGTAATCGGCCGGATTTTCGCAAATCGAAACACCAACCGATGAGCCCTCGGCAATCGGTTTTACAACGAGCGGAAATTTAATTTTTAGTTTATCGGTTTTTGATTTGATAATCTGAAAATCAGGCGTCGGAATCTCATGAGCGATCATGGCGTATTTGGCAAACCTTTTGTCCATCGAAACCGCGCTGGAATAGGCCCTGGAGCCGACATACTTGATATTAATTTCGTCGAGCAATCCCTGCAAAACCCCATCCTCGCCGAATTTTCCGTGCATGGCGATAAAAACCACCGAAAAATGTCTGGCGATGTCAATTAACGGAATATTGGCGACAAGCGGCATTTTTTTAGGATCATTTTCGAGCGAGTCAAGTTCCGGTGTCTGCATAATACGCCCGGTGCCGGTATCTAAAACGGCGGTCTGATAACCCAAATTTTCTAAGGCCTTCGCGACTTCTTTGCCGGATGAAATCGAAGTAGATCGCTCGGATGATTTTCCCCCCAAGGCGACTAAGACCCTGGGTTTATTTGGATCAAACATAATTTTTAATTAAATTAAAATTTCTTTTTTTAGAGAGTCGAGATCGGTGAATTTATCAGCTTGCTCGACAATTCGAGATGACGCCGTTTTTCTAAAAGCCATCACTTCGGCGCGACAACCGAGTGACTTTACATGCTCCAGAAGGTCCTTGAAATCGCCATCACCCGAAATTAAAACAATCACATCAAGTTTTCCGGCAGTGCGCATAACATCCATGGCGATTCCGACATCCCAGTCGCCTTTTTTGGCTCCGCCGTAGAAAACCTGCAAATCCTTCATTTTGACTTCGTAACCCTGTTTTTGCAAGGCCTCAAAAAAGTTTGCTTCCGGTTCAACATCCGCCTTAATAACATAAGCGATGGCCCGAACAAGCTGTCTTTCGGCAAGCCCGATTTTTAAAATTTCGCCAAAATTTACTTTTTTGGAATAAAGATTTTTGGCCGAATAATACATATTTTGAACATCTACAAAGATCCCGACCCTCTGCGCAAAATCAACTTTCATAATTCCTCTTTTCTTTTAAATACCAGTCGCTAGTTACCAGCGAC
This sequence comes from Candidatus Berkelbacteria bacterium, assembly GCA_026397175.1. Taxonomy (GTDB): domain Bacteria; phylum Patescibacteriota; class UBA1384; order UBA1384; family DTJR01; genus JAPLVK01. The sequence continues at coordinate 9,713 of JAPLVK010000006.1, forward strand.
TAGCCACTATTCTACCACTACTTCTCCCCGAACGGAAGGGTTGTCTTCCAGGTGAAACCAAAATGAACCTTTTTTCTGAAAAATGTACCGATAAGTAGCGTCATTATAAATTTCCGACGAGTATAAATCCGGAAGGTCGGAATGGTCGGGATGGGGGTCGGAGGCGATTTGATGAGTTGTTTCGTCGTTATTTTGGAAAATGACCGCTTCTCCTACATTAACCTGAATTTGGTCAGGAGAAAATTGGCCATCTTTGATCAAAATAAGATTTGTTTGCTCAAATTGTATGGAGGATGATACGGTAGGCGTTGCTTCATCGCGGACGGACTTGATTTCAAGATTCATGCAGCCCGAAAAAATAAAACAAATTGTAACAAAAGATAAAAGAATAAAGGATTTTTTCATATTAAGATTTTTTTTGGTTTAGTGCTTTAAGGGGACAAAAACGAATCCGGCGAACTCCTCGCATTCTACACGAGAGTTTTTGCCTTTGTCAATTTTTAAGATCGAGTTTTTAACCGGAATCACGAGGCGCCCAGTGATTTTTAGTTTTTCGGCTATTGCTTGGGGAACTTTTTCGGCGGCGGCCGAGACCAGGATGCGGTCGTATTGCATGCCGTTTGCATTTTTAAAACTCTTGTCTGACTTAACAATTTTTAATTGCTTAAAATCATATTTTGAAATATTTGATTGGCCAAGTTTAACCAGTTCGGGGATTATTTCTGCTGTTAAAACCTGTCCTTTTGCACCAACAATTGACGCCAAAAGCGCCGCCGTCCAGCCCGAACCCGCGCCGACATCTAAAATTTTATCGCCCTGCTTGGCCTCCAAAAGCTCTAGCATGAAGGCAACGGTCGTTGGTTGGGAAATTGTCTGTCCTTTTCCAATCGGCAAAGGGAAGTCATTGTATGCCTCTTTTTGAAATTGTTCTAGCACAAAATTCCTGCGGTCAATTTTTTTAAAGGCCTCGATGATTGAAGGTGTTTTTAAAACGCCGGATAAGATGAGTTTTTTAATTAGTCCTTTATTGGTCATGAGTCGCTTTCTTCCATTCTAGCGCGAATTTGCGCTAGATCAAGCTTACCTCAATATTTTTTAACTTTGGACTTTGAATTGGAAATTTTTTTCGTAGAAAAAAGGGTTCGGTTGTGCTATAATTTGAGTATGAAAAACTGGTCAACGAGTTTAGCAAAATTTGATAAAAAAGATCAGAAATATCAGGTGTGGCGATTAGAGCAGTTGATTAATTTTGGTATTGGAAATGGAAAAATATCGCAAAAGTTATTTAAAAAATATTATGACGAACTCGACATTGATAAAGATAAAAAAAAGTACTTGATTTTTTTGCTAAATTTAAAATGAACAAGCTAAAAATCCTAAGTGACAAACAAGTTCTTTTTTTAAATTTGATTTCTCAAGAGAAAAGAATAATCTCAAAATTCTATCTGTCCGGCGGAACAGCACTAACAGAATATTACATTTCTTACCGACTATCTGAAGATTTGGATTTCTTCTCGTTTGAAGAAGTTATGGTGGATGGAATTTTGGCTTTTTTAAAGAAAATAAAGAGTGAGATTGATTACAAAAACATGGAATTTAATACCAGTTTTAATCGCAATCTTTTTTTTCTTAAATTTCATGATTCGCAGCTAAAACTTGAGTTTACCTATTATCCATTTGAGCAAGTCGAAAAACCGAGAACGATTAACGGAATTCCGATTGACAGTTTAATTGATATTGCTGTCAATAAATTATTCACGATTTATCAGAAACCTCGTACTCGCGACTTCATTGATTTATATATGATTTGCCAGCAAGAACATTTTAAAATTGAAGATTTGATTAAAAAGGCGCAAATAAAATTTGATACTGCTATTGATTTGATTAAGTTGGGGTCGCAGTTAATGCTAGTTAACTCAATCAAGGATTATCCGCGTTTATTGATTAAAATAAATGATCTCGACTGGCAGAATTTTTTTCTTTCTGAAGCGAAAAATATCGGCAAAAAGATTTTTAAGTAGTCCGCCCCTCTTTCTGATGGGAGGTAGGATTCGGTCACGAATGTTTTTCTGCTGAAAAATTTTAGATTTGCGTTCCGCCTGCAAACTGCCACGAAGCGAAAAATCATTTTTTGATTATGGAAGTGATTTTTTTATTAATAAATTAATTTATTTCATTTGAACTATCAGGAGAAAAGTGATATTATTTTGCCGTAGTGGGGAGTGGCCAAGCGGCAAGGTGTCAGCGAGTAAGTTAAAAGTAAATCTAATATTATTCCGAGATCGTCTAGCGGCAGGACAACGGCCTCTGGAGCCGTGAACCTTGGTTCGAATCCAAGTCTCGGAGCCATTCGACTCGCTCCGCTCGCTCATGGCAGGCCATTTTTAAAATTTAATAAAAAGCAAACTTGAATTTACTTTAAAAACTTTACGAACTTTATAACTTTACAAACTATTTGAGATCTATCCCCTGAACCCAATTTTCGAAGCTCTCCATCTCGTCGTCAATATGGATTCGGCCTACCTTAAATAAGTCCTCGGAGGCCTTGTGGTAAACCTCGTGATGTGTGGTTAAGGCGGACAGATAGCCCTGTGATTTTACTTCTTTGGCGATTTGGTCGGATAATCCCCCGCCCGGATAGGAAAAAAAATCAATTTTACCTCCCAATTTTTGCTCGAGTGTTTTTTTACTTAACGAAAGCTCTCGATCGGCCGAACCAATGTCCATATTCGCCATATTGTCGTGATTTGCGGAATGCGAACCGATTTCCATACCGGCTTTTTGCATTTCAATAATCTGTTCCCAATTCATGTAGCCGGTTTGCCCGACAAAATTGGTTTTGATAAAAAACAGTCCGGTAAAGCCGTATTTTTGTAAAATCGGGAAGGCCTGCGTAAAATGATCCAAGACCCCATCGTCAAAAGTAATAACCACCGGTTTCGAAGGAAGTGCGATGCCTTCGGTTCTGTTTTTATAATAGTCCATATAAGTAACAACGCGGAAATCGTTATCTTTGAGCCACTTCATTTGTTGATCAAAGGTTTCCGGCGAAACATAATAAGAGTCCTGCGGATCTTTTTTTCCGATATGGTGATACATCAGAATCGGGGCGTAAATATCCTGTTTGATTGAGCTCGTAGTCGAAGATGATACTTGCGTCTGATCCGGTTTTGGTTTTGTCGAGGTAGTTTTTTGAGTTTGATTAAATAAAATAAATGCAAATATTATTATCAGGATAATTTCAAGAATTAAAATGAGAGTAATTTTTTTCATTTTTCATATTAAGAATATAGCAATAGGTTCAAAAATGCTATAATTTCAAGCAACAGAGGACTTGACAGGAGCGGACTTTTGTCCTATCTTTAAGCGATTCAAAGATCTTTGACAGAAAGGTAAGGTGAGAAACATAGATGAATATATCACTAGCGGCTGATGCGATTCGGTGGGGCCTAGAAGGGCCTGTCGGCAAATAAACCTGTAAGGCAATTCAGCAGCGCTATTTTATAAACTTTTCGGTAACATTTTTGACGATCCCTCGGACATACTCGGGACAGGTTCTAATGTATTTTGTTTTACTCCTTATCATCAGGTATA
>JAPLVK010000007.1 GCA_026397175.1 Candidatus Berkelbacteria bacterium
CGGTAATTCGCCGACAGAGACACAATAAAATACCCAAAACAAAGTAAAAACAAAAAAACTCGCCAAATAGCGAGTGGTTTTATATTTATGAGCCGGAAATTACACAACTTTTACAAAATTTGACATTTGCCGACAGGCCCATAGTAGGTTGTGCAATGGTTTACCTCGCCCTTGTCTTCTCGATCGCCTGGCCGCGGTGTATCAAACCGCGAGTCAAACGCCCTGACTTCGAGATCTACCATCAGTCAGACGCCAGCGGCGGCGACTGACTCGCTCAATCGAGCTTCATGCTCCGCCTGCGGATCCATTCGGGTCTTGCAGGCGGGGCGTTTTGTTTTAACTGAATTTACTTTATGAACTTTATGAACTTTGGACTTTACAAACTCATTCTTGAATCTCTCTCCAGTATCTGATAAATTCTAAATATGGATCAAAATAAATTAAACACAAAGAGGATATTTTCCGGTATTCAGCCGAGTGGGGTCTTGCATCTTGGAAATTATCTCGGTGCGATTTCGCAGTTTGTTAAACTTCAGGGTGACACCAATAGTGAATGTATTTTTTGTATCGTTGATCTGCACGCCATCACCGTTCCGCAAGATCCAAAAATTTTGCGTGAGAAAATTCTCGAACTTGCCGCTTTATATCTCGCCTGTGGCATTGACCCGACAAAGTCAACTTTATTCGTCCAATCGTCTCGCCCCGAGCACAGTGAGCTTGCCTGGATTTTGAACTGTTTTACCAATATGGGCGAGCTAAATCGAATGACGCAGTTTAAGGAGAAATCGGAAAATAAATCGAACTATTCGGTCGGGCTTTTTGATTATCCGGTTTTGATGGCCGCCGATATTTTGCTTTATCAGACAACCCATGTTCCGGTGGGCGAAGATCAAAAACAGCATATCGAAATTACGCGTGATCTTTGCGAGCGGATGAACAATAAGTATAACGGGCTTTTTACACTGCCCGAGCCGATGATCAACAAACAGACCGCGCGGATAATGTCTCTCGATGATCCAAACAACAAGATGTCAAAATCTTCGCCAAGCCCATCAAGCTATATCGGCTTAACCGATTCGCCAGAGATAATTCGCGAAAAAATCAAGCGAGCGGTAACGGATTCTGGCAGCGAGATAAAATCCGGAGAGGATAAACCAGCAATATCTAATTTGTTAAATATTTTTGCCGCAGTAACCGATCGCGAAATTGCTGATATCGAAAAGGACTTCGAGGGCAACGGTTATGGCGAGTTCAAAGACGCTCTCGCGCAAGCCGTAATTTCAAAACTCGCCCCGATTCAGGAAAAATACAACAAGTTAATCGCAGGCAAAGACGAACTTCGAAAAATCCTCGCCGACGGCTCCGCAAAAATCGCCCCGATCGCGCAGAAAACATTGTCCGAAGTCAAGAAATCAGTCGGCCTCGGATAGTTCATAAATTTGTAAAGTAAGGAAAAAAATGGCTGAAACCAAAAACTGCAAACAATGCCAAAAACAATTCACCATAGAGGATGATGATTTAGAATTCTACAAAAAAATCTCTCCGACCTTTGATGGAAAGACCTTTGAAATTCCCGTTCCGACTTTGTGCCCGACTTGCCGAGAAATGAATCGACTTGCTTGGCGCAATGAGATTTCGATTTACAAACGAAAGAGCGATAAAAGCAGCAAAGAAATGATTTCCGTTTATCCGGCCGATCGAAAGGATTATACAATCTATCGCTCCGACGAATGGTGGGCAGATGATTGGGATGCCCTTGATTTCGGATTTGAATTCGACTTTACAAAAAGTTTTTTCGGGCAATATAATCAACTTCTGATAAAAGTCCCACGGGTCGGACTTTTTAATTCGCAAACCGAAGACTCCGAATACTCGAATTTTGCGATTGGCTGCAAAAATTGCTATATGTCATCCGTCATTTATTATGACAGCGAAAACACTCACTATTCTTATGTGGCTTTCACTGTCCGCGATTCGATAGATACAAGCTTTTGCAATAATACAGACCATTCTTATGCCTGTACAACATTAAATGATTGCAATAGGTGTTTTTATAGTTATCGATTGACTAACTGCTCGGATTGCTGGTTTTCAATTGATTTAATTGGCTGCCGGGATTGCTTGTTTTGCTCAAATCTGAGGCATAAGCAATTTTGCATTCAAAACAAGCAGTTAACTAAGGAGGAATTTCAGGCCGAGCTGAAAAAATATGATTTTGGTTCGTATAAAAAAGTCCAGGAATACATCAATAAATTTAACGACTTGCGGGGAAACACTTTTGTTAAATATGCCAATATAATCAAATCCGAGGATTCGACAGGCGATGATTTAATCGAATGTAAAAATGCGAAAAAATTTTTCAACGGAACACGGATCGAAAATTGCAAATATTCTTTCAGGGGGATTGACTATAAAGATTCTCAAGATTTCATGGGTGGCAATGCCGAACGCGTTTACAACTCTCAAAATACTGGTTGGGGTAGCGACTACCTATTTTGTTCGAATGCTCATCGGTCGAACAATTTGATTTACTGCGAGAGTTGCTACGACTCGCACGATCTTTTTGGTTGCGTTGGTTTGCGAAAGAAAGAATTTTGCGTTTTTAATAAACAATACACAAGAGAAGAATACGAAAAATTGGTGGCCAAAATTATCGAGCATATGCAAAAAACTGGCGAATGGGGAGAATTTTTTCCGCTTTCAATTTCTCCTCATGCGTATAACGAAACAATTGCTTCTAATTATTTCCAGCACGACAAAAAAGAGATTTTAGAATTAGGCGGTAAATGGCAAGACAATGATTTCGCACTTGAGTATGAGGGGGTATTTTACGAGCCGGCGGATGATATTATCGAATACAAAGACGAAGGTAAGCAAGGAGAATTGTTGTCCGGAATTTTGAAATGCGAGGTGTCCGGTAAGCCGTTTAAAATTATGCCACAGGAATTGGCGTTTTATCTTGAGCATGGTTTGCCAATTCCGCGCAAGCATTTTAATGTCCGCTTCAAAGAGCGCTTTGAAATGCGCAATCCCCGCAAGCTTTATCACCGCCAATGTATGTGCGAGGAAACTGGTCATGGCCACGACGGAAAGTGTCCAAATGAATTCGAAACCACTTATGCTCCAGACAGGCCGGAAAAAGTTTATTGTGAAAAATGTTACCGACAGAGTGTAATATGAAAAACATTTTTCACCCTGAGCGAGCAAAAGCGAGTCGAACGGGTGAATCTTGCTACCAAAAAACGGTATTATAAAAGCATGATTCACTCTGCTTGCCCTTCCGTAGCTTTAGCGAAGGAGGGAGCTTGTCGAAGTATGAAAAGTGCTATCAACAAAGTGTAATTTAGCATTTTGAATTATGAAAAAATTAGGCAAATCTTTTTTAAATATTGACAAATCGTTGATTTTTGATATTATAAATTTACTAAATCGCCCCGTGAGATCGCAAGATGTTCGCGGGGTTTTTGAATAATGAAAAAAACTATCGCTTTCATTGATGCATCAAATCTTTTTTACGGCGGTGAAAAGAGTTTGGGTTGGAAAATTGACTACCGGAAACTGCTTAAATACTTAAAAAATAAATATTCGGTTTCGAAAGCATATTATTTCGGCGGTGTTGAAACATACAACTTTAATCACGATTATGCGAGCGATTCAGTTTCGCCTGAAAAGCTCAAATTACACTTGTCAAGAGAAATCAAGGTTAGAGGAAAGAAATTAAGCGGGACAGAGTTGGCTCTAGTCAACCGTTATCTGCAGAGAGTAAAATTTTATCTTAAGCTGGAAAAATTCGGCTATAAGCTTGTTCTTAAGCCAGTAAAGTTATATTCTCAAGACGACGGCACAAAAAGGCGCAAAGCTAATTGCGATGTCGATATGGCTTTCTACATGATGCGAGAAAAGGATGTCTTAAGCCGTGCCATCATTCTGTCGGGTGACGGTGACTTTTTGCCTGTTTTGAGATACTTAAAAAAAGAAGGTAAGGAAGTTATCATTCTGTCGCGTGGCCCAAGAACGGCACGCGAAATCAGACAGTTTGCCGGAGATAATTTTAGGGATTTTGAGTACCTGAAGTATTTAATTAAACAAAAATGAGAGGACTCATATAGAATCCTCTCTATGTCTAGTGAGTTAAATTTAACAAAAATTAGATAAAATGTCAAGTATGGAAGAATTACCAAAAGCATATAATCCGAGCGATCATGAAGCCAGCATTTACAAGATGTGGGAGGATTCGGGTGCATTCACACCCACAACCGTCAGCAGTCAACCGTCACCTGCCCGCAGTGCTTTCAGCACAGCTGATGCAGGCGGGGCAGTCAGCCGTGAGGATAAGATATCGAGCGGCAAACGGCAAACGGCAAACGGCAAACCATTCGTGATTTCGATGCCTCCGCCGAATGTTACCGGCAAACTCCACATCGGCCACGCGCTGTTTATTACTTTGCAGGATATTTTGACACGCTACCACAGGATGAAAGGTGAGCCGACTTTGTGGCTTCCAGGAACAGATCACGCCGGCATCGCCACCCAAACTGTTGTCGATAAAGCACTTCAGAAAAAAGGAATGAGCCGCCGTGAATTGGGACGCGAAAAATTTGTCGAAGAGGTCTGGAAGTGGAAAGAAGAATATGGTGGTGAGATTACCCGCCAGCTTCGATCAATGGGCGCGAGCTGCGACTGGTCCAGAGAACGCTTTACGCTCGACGAGGGTTTAACCCTTGCAGTTAAGGAGGCGTTTGTTGATTTTTATCGCAAAGGGTTAATTTACCGCGGAGAATATATTGTCAACTGGTGCCCGAAATGCGCAACCGCAATTTCCGATGACGAAGTCGAACATAAATCCCAAACATCCAAGTTATATTATTTTAAATACGACAAAAACTTCCCTATCATAATTGCAACGACGAGACCCGAAACCAAATTTGGCGACACAGCAGTCGCAGTCAACCCATCGGACAAAAGATATGCAAAATTTGTCGGGAAACAATTCGAAATCAATCTTGACGGAGTGAAAAGAAAAATAAAAATAATTTCTGACAGAATCGTTGATAAGGACTTCGGTACTGGTGCTGTTGGATTAACCCCTGCTCATTCAATGACCGACTGGAAAATGGCCGAGTCGCACGATCTCGGAAAAATTAAGATTATTAATGAGCGCGGCCGGATGAATGAAAATGCCGGAAAATATGCTGGCTTGAAAGTTCTGGAAGCCCGAGAAAAACTCGTAGAATATCTTCGACAAAATAATCTGATCGAAAAAGAAGAGGACTTTGAAAATAATTTGAGCATTTGTTACCGCTGTGGCGGAGCGATTGAACCTCTCCCATCATTACAATGGTTTGTGAAAATGAAACCGCTAGCCGAAAAGGCCAAAAAAGCTGTTGAAGATGGTGAAATTAAAATTGTGCCGAAACGATTCGAGAAAGTTTACTTTCACTGGATGGATAATATCCACGACTGGTGTATTTCAAGACAATTGTGGTGGGGACATCGCATACCCGTCTGGTACAGACAGGACGCGAAGTTGGAAGTGAAAAGGGTAAAGGGTAAAGTTTGGGATTTGAAGATTTATGGTAGGGATATTTTTAACGGGATTAAGAACGGCACAAAAACGATTGAGCTTCGCGCCGGACGACCGGAGACAGACGAAAAATACTGGGGTAAATTTAAGGCCGGCGATCAGAGTGAATTCCGACTCGCAGACGAAAACAATGATCAGATCATTAAGGATGAAAAGCCGATTGTTAAATCAATCAAAAAAGTTACGCATTTTGATAATTTTGAAGAATTATTTGCCAATTATAAAGCTGAAGATGATTATCCGGGTAAATCAAAAAAAGAATTGGTTGAATGGTGGACCAAGAGATTTAAAGAGCGAATTGAAAAACACGGTATCTGGGTTTTCGAACTTGAAAATTCCGAAATTGAAAATTCGAGTGATAGCGAGATCTATGTCGGGACGACTCCTCCAAGGGGCGAAGGATGGATTCAGGACGAAGATGTATTGGACACTTGGTTTTCGTCAGGGCTTTGGCCGTTTAGCACTTTAGGATGGCCGGAAAATCAGTTAAAAGTGAAAAGGGTAAAGGGTAAAGTTTCCGATTTTGAATACTTTTATCCAACCACAATTATGGAAACGGGTTATGACATTTTGTTTTTCTGGGTAGCAAGAATGATTATGATGGGGCTAGAATTAACCGGTAGGGCGCCGTTTAAAACCGTCTATTTGCACGGGCTGGTGCGTGATGAACAGAACCGTAAAATGTCAAAATCGCTTGGCAATGTTCTTGATCCAATTGATATTTCCGATAAATTCGGCACGGACGCGATGCGCATGGCTTTAGTTGTTGGCACAACCGCCGGAAATGATATTGCGGTCGGAGAGTCAAAAATCCAGGGCTATCGAAATTTTGCCAATAAGGTTTGGAATATAGCAAGGTTTGTGATTACAAATCTAGAAAATTCAAAAGGCGTCATTCCGGGCAAAGACCCGGAATCTAGATCCCCGATGTCGGAGCGCTTCGCTTCCGACTCGAGGATGACAAATCAGGACAAGAAGGATCTGGAAGAATTTGAAAAGTTGAAAGAAACGGTCACCAAGGCGCTGGATAATCTCGAGTTCTCGAGAGCGGGCGAACATCTGTACGGTTATGTTTGGCATGAGTTTGCTGATAAAATCATAGAGGAGTCAAAAAAACGATTAGAGAAGGAAGGCCCCGATAAAGAAGCAGCCATTGCCAAGTTAACTGTTATTTTAATTGATTCGCTGAAAATGCTGCATCCATTTATTCCGTTTGTAACCGAGGCGATTTGGCAAAGCTTACCGACCGGATTAAAAGACGAAAAACTGCTGATTTCCTCGAAATGGCCAGAATAAAATACTTATCAATACTTTTCAATTATCAATTTTCATTTAATTTTTTAAATTATAAAATTTTCAAACATTTAATGATAAGTATTGATAAATATTGAAAATTGATAAGTATTTAAACTTAATTTATGTCCGACAAAATCAAATCATATAAACTTTCCCCCCAGCTCAAAGCCGAGCTAAACTTTCCCAGAAAAAGGGATTCGGCCGGTTTAAATGGTTCGAGTATGTTTTCGCAAAAATCGAAATTCAAATTTGACTTTGGCAAAATTAAAATCAACTGGAGAGCAATTGGTTCGATTGTCGGAATTTTTGTTTTGATTATCGGGGGCTACATTTCGGTCAAGAAAATTTATGATTATTCGAGCGCCAAAAATGAACAAGCGCGAGTGGTGCAACTTCAAAATTATCAGCAACATGTCAAAGATGTTTCAAAAGAAGTTGCGACGCAAGCCACGGATGCTTATTCTTTCGCGACATTAAGCCAAAAATATATCAAAGAAAAAGACGCCGAGCGCGCCGAAGCGGCCGCAAATTTGGCGGTACAAAAAGATCCAAAGTGGCGCGATGGTTTTATAAATCAAGGACAAATTTTGCTGTCGGTTAATAAATTTGATGAAGCAAAAACGGCATTTGAAAACGCGCTCAAGATTGATCCGATTTATGGCCAGACACATTATTTGTTATCGCTAACTTATCAAGAACTTAACAATAACGAACTCGCTAAAGCGGAATTTGCCAAAGCCAAACAGTTTGGTTTTGAAACCGAAATCGGAGGATGACACGCATTTCGCACTTCCTTGTCATTCTCGAGTCGGAAGCCCTGTAAGGCGCTCCGACATCGGGAATCTATACAATAACTCTGGATCCCCGACCTCGAATTCCATTCGAGTCGAGGATGACATTGTAGTAAGTGCGAAATGCGTGGATGATAAGAAAAAATTAAAGATCAAAATTATAAAATCTCGTTACAGCGGGATATTTTTAAAGCGAAAGGCCGCGGATCAAATCGCGTATATCGTGTTCTTTACAGAACCGAAACGCGACTCAAACCGCGGCCTTGTGATGGAGATCAGACGCGAAGTCGAGGGGCACTTTCTTGGCTTATCGTTCCTTCATCGGAGAGGCGACGGAGTCGCCTCTCAATCGTTCTATGATCCCTACCCATACTGGTAGCAATCACGCTTGCGCTGTGGCCCGCTTCGTGCAGTTGCAGCAATTGCGCAGCATCTTGTCTGGTCCAAGGCGAGCCATGCCTTGAGCGCACAGGACCTTCCTTGTTAAGTGTTCCTGCTGCTTGTGCCCGTCGTAGATTGTGGCGTGTCACCAATAGTCCTCCCTTGGATGGTGTGATGTTGCTTCGATCTCACGGACGCCAAAATCATATGCCAAAATCACAAAAAAATCAAGGGCTTATCCGTTGGCGATTGAAAAAATCCTACAAATCAGGTATGCTTTTCTCGAGAAATTGGAAGCGTGTCCGAGTGGTTTATGGAGCTGGTCTTGAAAACCAGTATGGGTGAAAGCCCGTCAGAGGTTCGAATCCTCTCGCTTCCGCCAAGAAATCGAATCTCAAAGAACATTTCGGCAATTCATTTGGCGGTTCCGCCCCGCCAAACCCCGAAATGCCTCTCCGTATAGCAGGAAAATAAAACCGAAGATGAACAAAATTCTACAAACCACAAGATTTGTTGTCGAAAATTCTGACTTTGTAAAAATCAATCACGACAAAGTTACTGAATTTTCGAAGGATTTTAATCCCGACAAAACCAACCACTGGCTTAACGCTGCCCCTTTCCGGTTTTCTGAATTTTCAGATGAACAAAAACTGCATTTTCTTTTTGTGTTTGACGCATTAAGCTTTTCTTATTGGGGCGAGCCAAAATGGACCGTAGAACATAAAAGCAAAAAGCATGACGGGGCCTGGGGAATGATTCTTGCCCTTGGGCGAGGAATTGAAGAAGGTGTCCCTCTTACGAATTTTGAATATTGCGCGAATATCGGCAAAAATGGCTTTGCGCATATTTTAAGAGGAAATATAGAAATTCCTCTATTTGAGAAGCGATACAAGATTATTAAAGAAATCGGCACGGTGATGAAAGAAAAATTTAACGGTAAGGCCAGTAATCTTATTGAAGAAGCTAGCGGGAACGGACAAACTTTATTGAATTTAATTGTCAAAAACTTTCCCTCCTTTAGAGATGTCACCAAATATAAGGCAAAAAATATTTATTTCTACAAGCGAGCACAATTGCTAGTAGCCGATATTTATCAAATTTTTGCGGAAAAAGGTTTTGGCGCCTTAAAGAATATGGATCAAATTACTGCTTGTGCCGACTATAAATTACCGCAAATTCTAAGAAAATTGGGAATTCTGGAATACATGAACGATCTTGCTTGCAAGGTTGACAATAAAATTGAGATTGCTGACAATTCACCCGAAGAAATCGAAATCCGCGCTAATACAATTTGGGCGGTTGAACTCATTAAAAAAGAAGTTCAGAAACGACACCCGCAAATTATGTCATTTCAGATAAATGATGATCTATGGCTTGCGACGCAAGGAAAAAATAATGGTGATAAACCTTATCACCGAACTAGAACAACGGCGTACTAATTTAATTACGAAGAAACAAAGACCTCTTTCAGTCCATCGGGTGTTGGCAATATGTTTTGCGCATTTTGTCCGATCGGACAAAATGCGCATATTTCAACCGAATTTTACTTTACGAACTTTCAAACTTTATAAACTCGTCATCTTGACTCTCTTCTTGTTTGGTGTATATTTAGGGCGAAAACGCGGGAGGATAGATCCTCCTAAAGTTTTCGCTTCGCGATAGCTCGCGAAGTACCTTTTCGGCTTAGGGCCGAAGAAAAAGGTGTTGACATGACGGAAGCAGAGATTGCGAAGAAGCTGCAAGCCGCACAGGATCAGCTCATCCAACAATGGCGAGAGGACGGGACCGTACATTTCCGGCTACGCATGCTGATCGAAGACCTCATTTGTTGTCCAGATATCCAAGCGCTTCCCTCGCACGCCACACGCCTCCAAGTGAGGATTGAGCGAATCAAAAACCTCATCTTGGAGCAGCTAGGGTTTCGAAATGATAATGACAGATGCGACGCAACTCTAGTTAAGGCCCTTGAGCTTCTTGCTCGTTTTCTGCTGCTTCTGGATGCGCCAGATTTTTGCGTCAACCTGACATACTTAGTTGATGTACTGACAAGGCGAGTTACGGACAGGCAATTTCCGGAGTATCACGCGAAGATCAAATCAGCCGAAATCGAGAAGCTTTTCGAGATTCTGGCCAATTACCGGCGTAGGGTGCCGGAACACGATCCACGGCTCGAGGCATTGCTCGCTGCCATCGTTACTGCTGGTTCAAGAGGAGTGCTGAAAACGGACTCCGAAGCCCTGAAGTCCATCAAGTCGGGACTTTTCTCACGCGACCTACTCTTGAATCAGTTCAACCAACTCGTGAAAGAGCAAAAAGACGCGAAACAGGGTCAAGCCGTATATGGTGGGTTCGAGATGACAGCTAAGGCCCTCGGTTTCGCGATAATAGGAGAACTCACCAGTCGGCCCGGCCAGTGGCCAGAGGTGATCGCTAAAGCGACCTCCCCGAATCCTCCGCTTCGCTCACTGCCTTTCGGCATCAATCAGGCGCTGTGCCCGGGTGTTCCTAGCCGCTGGCCTTCTGAAACCGATTATGCTGGCGACCTATGGGTAGTGCTTGAGCTATTGGGTAACTATGCCTTGATGAACCCGGCGGGAAACGATCGGTGGAAACAGATCGCCGATATCCTACAGGAGACACGAAGTAAGCTTGGGGCCATTCATGGCCGTCGTGTCGTCTAGACCAAAACAAACCAATCAAAGCCCGGGGGCATTTTGCTCCCGGGCTTCGCCTTTTTAATTAGAACTTTTTTTATGCAAAAGCACTCTTGACACTTCTTGATACATAATAAAACGAGCGCGGAAAATTTTGACCAAGTCCCCGCCGGCTTTCTTCTCTTTAGTAACTTGGGATAACCCGTCGAGTTTTACAACTGCTCGTCTCTCTTTTGAAACATGACGGGCAATTAAAAGATCTGCGCCATAGCGGCTTTTGGCGATTTTGGAAACCGGTGGTAATGATTTCTTCCAGATTGCTCGCTGGCCGGTGATCATGGGTAAAAATCGGTTCGCAATTTTAGTTCCTGCATCCTTTGACAATCTTTTTAGTCCAAAAACGCCCAGCGCCAAATCGGCTTCTCTGGTAAATAAAACCGGCGCCAAAAGCCGCAAAAGATGACTTTCCTTAAGCCCAATCAAATCCGCGTCCAAAAAAAGCAGTAGATTATTTCTTGATGCCTTAATTCCTGTCGCCATCGCGCCACCCATCCCCTGATTTTTTTTATGTTGAACTAAGCGAATTTTAGAGCTCTTAAAACCCAAAACCACATCAGCGGTTTTATCTTGCGATCCATCATCAATCACAACAATTTCATCAATCCACGAAATTTGACCGATAACTTTTAGAACCCTCGCAATATTTTTTTCTTCGTTATAGGCCTTAACAATAACCGAGATTGGCTGGTTTATTTTCATTTTTCTTCAATTTGGATGGACTCAATTTTGTCCCCAATTTTAATTTGTTTCACAACATCTATGCCGGAAGTTACCTTGCCAAAATAAGTATATTGGTTGTTCAAAAATGTGCAGTCCTTGGTGCAGATAAAAAATTGCGAGTCGTTTGAAATATTGATGTCGCCGCCTCGCGCTACACCAACTGCTCCTTCGGCAAAATTTCTGTCCGACAGCTCCGTTTTTTGATCACCTCCGCCCGTACCATCACCTTTGGGATCCCCACCTTGAGTTACCCAATCCTCAACACGATGGAATGTAAACCCTTTATAGTAATCCGATCTTGCTTTTTGAATAAAATTTTCTACCGTTTTTGGCGCGGCTTGGCTATCTAGCGCAATCGTAAATTGTCCGGCATTTGTCGAAATTATGGCTGATTGATTCATTGTGGCTCCTTGTTGATTATTATTTGAATTATTTGAGTTGGTCGAACATCCCGCTAAAAATATCATCGCTGCAAAAATTGCCACAGCTAACATTAAAGATTTTTTCATAATCCTCCATTTTGAGACGATTTTAGCTTAAACTCTAGCAAATATCAAATCCGTCGTAAGAGTACTTAAAATCCCCCTGCGTTTTTTTCTAGCCCTGGTTGGGATCTTATATGTTGATCTTTTCGCCAAATTGGCCAATGATCGGAAGCGGTGTCTGCTTGCCACCTGCAGCATTGATGATTCCGATGACGAACAAGACAAATGTGCCAAGAGCTAATATCCAACCAACGAAAGGAATCCACGAAATTACTCCGATGATGACATCAACAATCAACAAGACCAATCCCTGCTTGATATGAAACTTCACAAATGCGTCATTTTTTGCGTCTGTCAAAAGCGGTATCAAAACCAGAATACCAATGTAACACAACACGGCCATGCCAATGTTCTTTTGGCCTGAACCGGACGATCCCGAACTCGGCGCTGGTGCCGGAGCCGGTGTTTCGGATTTTTTTTCTTCTTCTGCCATAAAATCACCTCCCTTTATTTTATTTAATTGTAGCAGATCTTTTGAAAATACAATAGGCAATTAGTCAATTATTCAATTGTACAATTAATCAATTGCGATTCAGAATTCCAAAATTGAGAAATTGCTTAATTGATAAATTGTTTAATTTGTTTTACTTTTGCGTAAAACTATTCACCAAATATCTCTCTCCATCCTTCTGAACTTCAAGAGCAAATGTCTCGGCGCCGCTGTCTTCGCCGTTTAATTTCAGATAAACCGTTACATTAATTGTATATGACTTACCGGCTTCTTTAACCGTAGCGCCGTCAATCGTGAAATGATCCATACCCGGACTTGAGGCCCCGGCGAAATCAATTTGACTCGTTGAATTATAATACAAATCGGTCATATATGGTTTTGCCTGCTCCAAACTTCTGGCGATTCGGGCATTCATAAATTTGTTTGCCACATCTTTGGCGGCGCTCAATTGGGTGGCGGTTTCATCCGCAGTTTGAGTGGCAACTGGTGTTGGGGTCGTAGTTTTGGTTGAGGTTTTACTGATAAGGGAGGCCGTTGAGGTTACAGTTGGTGTGGCGTTTAACTTGGCTTCATTTTCTTTTTTCAGTTTCGAATTTTGCAGATACAAGAAGATAATAAGTGCTAACAAAATTACCCCGAGAACAATCGCCAAAATAATCATCAACTTCTTCTTCGAAATCGTAACAGTGTCGTTTGAGTTTTTGTCTTGAAACATGCTAATAAATTTATTTGTTAGTTTTATTGTACCAAATTTTATTAAGTGAAGTTGAAAATCAATAAATAAGGAGTAAAATAGTTGATTAGGTGCCTGTAGCTCAGCTGGATAGAGCGTTGGCTTGCGGAGCCAAAGGTCGGAGGTTCAAATCCTCCCAGGCATACCATTCGACTCGCTCCGCTTGCTCATGGCTTTCAGCCATTCGACAAGCTCATGGCTTTCAGCCAGAAAACAGGAGTGGATTTCAAAAAGATTGAAGAAGGGCGGTCGTCCTGTGGACGACCGCCCTTTGTTTTGGTTCTTGCCACACACTAACTAATGGCGGCAAAAGCCCCGGAAAAGCTCGTCCGGACCCATAATCAGCGTGATGTTGTATTGCTTGGCCAGATCAATTACTGCTTGGTCCGCCCTTGAGCCAGAAGTCGAAAATACGGTCCGGACTCCCAGCGCGATCAGCTTTTCGAGGCCGTCTTCATTGGGGAAGAATGAGTCGCTCCAGGCAACGGTTTCCGGAGTTATGCCATTGTCGGCTGTTATAGCCCTCTCCACAGCCAGATCTGACGCATAAACGCGCGCCTGCTGGCCGACGCCGTTACCAGTCAGTTGACGAGCAGTAACCAGCGTCATGGTGTTCGAGGTTGAACCATGGCAAATGGCTCCGGCAAAAAGCAGGTTCAAAAGCTGCTCATGATCGAGTGGTGCGCCACTCATCAGGTATTCGTCTTTGGTGATATCCTCGATTGGCTTAAACGGATCCTGACGAATCGCGCAGGTCTCGTCCAAAACATCAAGTTCCCGTACGGTACTTCTAGCCAGTTTGCCTGCAAGCGCCGGATTAATAAACATCCGGCATTTGCCAGTTACGCGGTCGAGTACATCGGCCGCCTCGGGAGAAATCTCCGGAGCCAGCACAAGATCGAAGTTTTGACGACTACCGTCGCGCTTTTGACGCATCGCGACAGCGATGTCTTCCGTGATCGGGAAATTGGTGATGACTACCCCGCCAAAGAGCGCCAGTTCGTCTCCTTGCGCCATCCCCCGGATGACCCCGAACGGATCATGTCCAAAGGCGGCGCCGGCAGGATTACCGTGCTTTAAGCCAAGCGCGATCTTAATGCCGGGTGCATGGGGGGACATTATCTGGTATGCATGACGGAGAATGTTTACTCCGTGTTTCATATCCTTGCGGTTGATCGTGCTTGGCGGATTGCCGCAGATCTGTTGGTGGTAAATCTGTCCGAGCGGATCACCGGTACCGATCTGCACCAGCTCGGCCTGCTGGTACTTATTTTCGCCGTAGCAAAGCGGCAGATCTTCCCGTTTTTCCCAGAAAAGGCCACCGTAACGATCATTGCTTCGGTATGCGGCCGACTTCATCCGATAGCAGGAAACCAGGAAATCGGCTTTGGCGCAAAGACCACGGACAGGCGACTCGCAATCGGAATCCCCGTTTTCGAGATAGTCAACGAGCAACTGTTCGTCTTTCGGATCAATAACGACAAAGCGCCCGCCCTTGCTGGCCGAAGATGCCATGGTCGGGCCGCCGATATCGATCATGTTGATGATCGTTTCGTACGGCTCGCCATCCGCAATCGCTTTCTCGAGCGGATAGAAGTCCAAGCGGACTATGTGGATCAGATCCCAACCGAGCTCAATCATCTCCACCACCTGCTCTGGATCATTGCAGTCCGCCAGGAGTCCGGCGTGAATACGCGGATGAAGCGTGACAACTCGATGTTTCAAAATCGGCTCTTGTTTGGTCCACTCGGCTACATCCGTCACCTCAAGCCCGGCCGCCTCAATTGCCTTGCGGGTTCCCCCCGAAGCAAGGATGCTGTAGCCAAGCTCAATCAGCTTCTCGACAAAGGGAATCAGGTTCGACTTGTCAAAGACCGACACGAGCACCCACTTCTTCTGTTCCATATACTATCATCCTTTCAAAGTGCAGCCGTTGGCTGCGAATTCTTACGCCTTTTTAGCTAAAAATAAAATAACAGGTTTAATCAAAAATGCAATGGGTAATTCAAAAATCAAAACCGAATTACGAATTAAGAATAAAATCTAGATTACTATTCTCAATCCAACCATTCAACCATTTTTTATTTGAAATCAAACCTGAATTGCGCTATGATTTAGTGTTTGGCTCTTTAGAGCCGGCAAACTCCTGTCAAACAGGAGAGCACTTTGAGAGTCGGTAGGGCCCGATAGCCCATAGGCCAACTTTCAAGGAGGAAACCCGATGGTTCTTCGTCCTGTCGTCGAATGGTTGGTAATCTTGGTCTTGGCGGGGCCGATAGAGGTCTGGAGCGCCACCGCGCTACATATGTGGCGGCGGGTCAAAGCGCTGCACAAAAGTGGCTTTTCGCACACAGATGAGATCGCTCGCATCGTATTCTCGATCCTCCCGATCTTGTTTCTAGTGGTCGTGATCGCCATACCGGGAACTCTAGCAGGCCAAGATGCTGCCAGCACCTTTATGGATATGGCACTGATGTTCTTCTTGTTAACTGCGGCAATTGCCTCCGCTGGCGCCGCAAGTCGCATCATACCAAGTC
>JAPLVK010000022.1:0-88458 GCA_026397175.1 Candidatus Berkelbacteria bacterium
CATTTTTATGTAGAGATCTTGCATGACACTTTGGACAATTTTTGGGGCGTTTTGTTTTACATTAATAAACCATGTCATTAATTATTGTCGATTAATAGATCCGGCAAGGCCCAAAATCACACACTTTTTGAGTATTACGCCGAGAATGACCCAACGCGAGAAGCTACCGGCCATCTTGGTAACTAAAGAGGCCCTAGATCGTGATCCGGCGCTTCAACCTGGTGGCAGAGGGCTACGTCGTATTTGCTCTATCGAGCCTCCCCGCGAAGAGGAAGAGCGAGAAGCAGACGAAGTCGGTTGGCAGGCAGGAGACGAGCTGGTGCAAGTGCATACGACCGAAAACTGGGAACTTAGTTGCTTCCGGGAGTTTGCACATCAGCACCAACATCGCCACATGATCGGTACCGAGATCTACACCGTTCTCAAGGGGATGTTGAAGATCGCGGTAAATAGTGTCAGTCACGAGATCGAAGCACCCGGCTTCATCGCGATCTTGCCCGGCACCATGCACGAGGTCTACGGACAAGACGAGTGTCTCGTGCAGGTGACGAGCATCAACTGTCAAGGAGCAGAAGACAAGTGGATCGTCGAGTAGTATCGGGCCCAGCGCGAGCTGGACCTAACACAGGCCCCAGTGTGAGCAATCTCACATCTGGGGCCTTGTGCGTTTTATCAACAATTTTGGGCAAAATTTTAGAATAAAATGGAGGTCTGGAGCGGATTTGAACCGCTGTAAACGGTTTTGCAGACCGTTGCCTAACCGCTCGGCCACCAGACCAAATCGAGATAATCTTACCAGAAATAACAGAAAATTAAAGATCTAAAGCTCATTCAATAAGCTCAAGGTAAATTTTAACGAAGGGTCTCTCGGCTTGTCCGGAAATTTCCTAATATTAATCTCACATTCGTGAGAGATTCTTCACTTCGTTCAGAATGACGGATGATAATTTAAGGATGGTGTGCCAATTAGCACTTGAAAAGCAATCAACTATTTGGGATGTTTGTTTTATAATCAAGTTGGAGAATTTATGAGCAAAAAAAATAAGAAGAAATTAAGAAAAGCGCTGCGACATCAGATGATGCAGCAGCAGCAACAGCAACAGCAGCAAGCAGCTCCTCAAATACAAACAGCGGTGTCTGATTCTGCAGTTTCAGAGCCCACAGGTCAAACGATTACAACACCATCTCCAAGCCCAAAAGTTGAGATTGAGGGAGCAGTCGAGGTCCGTCACGAAATTAAGAAAATTCTTCTGACAATGCTTCTTTTGTTTCTCTTGATTTTGGGAATTTATTTTATCAACACAAAAACAGATATTACCCTAAAGACAGGACAGTTTTTGTTAGAGAAATTGCATCTGAATCTGTAGAAAGGGTTTATAAAGTTCATAAAGTAGAAAGTTCATAAAGTGAATTCGAATTTTACTTTACAAACTTTACAAACTTTTAACTTTATAAACTAATCTATTGATTCCACGGTCGGTCGGGGTGCTTGATGATAATATAGTCAAGACGGTCGAGGGTTTGGCCGGTTTTTTCGTCCAAAAGCGGATTACCGCCAGAGTATGCGGTGCCGGTTGTATCACCGTATTGATTGAGTCCGTTTGAGACAATCCATTGTTCGAGCTTTGTTTTTTCTTCTTGAGTCAATTGATCCCCTGGCGCGATAACTTCTTGTCCCGGAAAAATCAAATTTATTTTTTTTGTGCTTTTAAACATCAACCCAGAATATGGACTAATTATTGAATCAAGCGCCAAGACCTTCGTGCTCAAAAGTGACGCCAAATTTTCGCCGGATGAGCCGGTAGCCGGACTATACGACACGATGTAAGGATTTGATAAAACACCATTGTCTATGGCCATTTTTAAAGAATATGTTGTGCCGGTCGCCGAGCCGTCATCCGCGATTTCGCGAACTAAAATTTTTTCAGACGACATAGCTAATCGCTTCGGATACGGATTGCCGATTTGATTCCAGCCGATATCAAGATTTAAAGTCATGGACTCGTTTGGATTTGATTCGACTTTGGTTTCGGGAAGATCATACTCCCCACCGGCGCTATCATAAATCCAAAATCCAATGCCCGGTTTAATTAGGGACGGATTGTTGTCTTTATTTAGATCCAAATATTCTCCTGTCGTCGGCTGATAATAATAGGCCCAATGATCTTTTAGCGATGACAAAAAGTCCTTGATTGAGCCCGATGTAAAAACATAGGGTAAGGAAATAAAATTATAACCGGACTTAAGCTGGAGTTTATCCGATTTGACCAGATCGAGTTGAAATAGCCCTGCTCCAACTTGCGTTATACCGACCTGTGTTTGACATTGCTGAAGGTTTAAGACACCACAGGGGATTGGTTTAATTTTGTCTATGAAATATTTGGCCTCTACTTTGGCAAAAGAATTTGTTGACACCATTATTTTGCCTTTGACTTGCTGGGATTTAATCTGTTTTGGTTTTAAGTCGCCAACAAACCAATAAAACCCGCTGGTGCCTTTTTGATCGAATTTTCCATATTCGTCTTCGGTCAACTTGCGAAGATATCCCGCGTCGGTCTCGGATAAATTTTGAGATAAATTGGTGGTCTGCGATAGATCAACTTGAGAACTTTGAACCAAAACAAAACTTGATTTAATTTGATTTTGGCCGGTGTTTGAAACAGACAAAGTGGCCGAAATTTCGTCGCCCGCTTTGGGGCTAGTCGGCAAACCATCCAATTTAACGGAAGTTAAGTAGGTGCCGCTGTTGGTGTCGGCAGAAACACTCCGTTTGAGTTGAAAAGTATAAAGTCCCAAAATCAAAATTAGACCGATTGAAATTGAGAGAACCCATAAATAAGCCCTTTTGGGATGGCTATCTGGTTTGTTCTCTTTGGATTCGGATAAGTTCGTTGCTTCCAATAAGCCAAAGGGATCTTCCATGATTTAATCATAACATTTATTGACCAAACCAAAAAGAGCTTTAAGATAAAAAAATCTTTTGTAGCCCTTCGGGCTACAGATACAGTTTGTTAAGGATAGGGGGCCTACTTGCGAAGCGGCCCCCTATCCTTAACGATCCAACCCCTGCACGCTGTTTCTGGAGCATAAAATATGTCTTTTCTTTCTGGCAAACCCTCTCGACAAGTTTGCGAGCTTCCGCTAGAAGCGAAAAGACATATTTTATTTCCAGAAACGTTTCCAGAAACGAGAAAAGATGATACAAAACACAAGATTAACTTTTGGTAATTGAAGGTATTGCGTTGCTACAGAGTATACTTTCTTAGATCAAAATATTTTTTGATGAGATATAAACCGAAGCCGGCGACGAGCGATAAAGCGGCTAAAATGTAAATTTCGCTTCCCGTATCAGCATTATCAACAACTGTTTGCGAATCGGCTACAGCAGTAGTACTAACGGTGGCATAAGTTGTTGTTGAAGTTTGAGTCGAAGTCGAAGTAGATGCCGTTTGTGAAGCGTTTTGAGAAACCAACGGCAAACCCAGAGGTGCCTCGCCTTCCGTTTCTGCGTATACCCTGGCGATTGAAACCCCTCCTAAAATAAGAACGAAAATCAGTAGATATACTCTTTTCATCTATTTAATTGTATAGAAAAACATTTTAACTAGCAAATCGCATTATTTTTTTACCGGGTCGGCAAAAACCAAAAGGCGATGCAGATTTGTTCCGACCGGAACGCAGGTCATTAAGGTCAACTGCTCTTTATCTGATTCGGTATATTTACTTACTTCGCTTTTTTTTAGCTCCCTAAGTTCTCGAACTTTATAATAATTAAATTTACCTTGATAAGTTAATATAATTTCGTCGCCTTCTTTAAGTTGGGGAAAAAGCGAAAAAACCGTATTGTAGTTCCCTTCTTTCCACCAATAATTCGAACTATGACCGGTGATAAAAATATTTTTGTTTTCTTGCGGTTTACCCGATCCGTTAATATGCACCAAGCTGTTTGGCAGAATATCCAAAATATTATCTTGATTTACATTCCAGCTAACCGTTGCCTTGACACCGATCTTGGGAATAAACAGAGTGTTGTCGGGATATTGGTTGGGCTGACCGATTGCATCATTTCCCTGCACGGATTTATTTTGCGCAAGTTCATAAGAAACCGAACTGGGTTTGACTTTATATTTTGAGATCAAAAAATATGCCGGAAAATTTACAAATACAAAAACAATTAAAGAGAAAAGGATGACTAGTCCCATATTTTGAAAAAAACTTAAAATAGGCCCGGATGACTTATATTCCGGGGGACGGGGAACCTGTTTAATGTCATAACCCAAACCGTCAACGAGAACCATCTTGCAGTTGATTTATCTTTTCTGATTGGAAACTTCGAAACGCAAAATATCCCGCTCCAAAAGGAAGCCAGTAGGCAATAATTCTGTAAGCAAAAACCACAATTGTGGCAAGCTCAACGGGAACTTTAAGATTTGTCAAAACCAAAATCATAGTGGCCTCAACTACGCCGATTCCTCCCGGGGTGATTGAAACTAAAGTAAACAAAATTCCGATTGCGTAAACGGTAATCAAGACACCGGGATAAATCGGAAACCTGAAGGCCAAAAATAAATAATAAAGTGTCAAAAGATCGATTATTTCGATTAGAAAAACATGAAAAACCGGAAGCCATAGCCCTCTGAATTTTTTTCGAATTATTTTAAGCGACTCGTTAATTTCAAAACTTAACAACCGGACATCCGATTTTTTTATCAAATTTTCACCTCGTCTTAAAAAACGGGTAAAAAAGTTGGTGGCCGTGGCGATTAATTCAAAGACCTTCTCGAGGCGCGCTGCTTCCTCGAACGCTGCAATCATAATAATAAAAATGATTAAAATCATACCAAACAAAATTGCGGCGGTGGCAATTTGATATTGATAAAGTTGGTGATTAAAAAGAAGATAAAAAAGCCCGAAAAGCAAAATCAGCAAAAACACGGCGTAGTAAATAAAGTATGCGAAGACATTTACGAAAGTCGCACGACTCTTGCTCATCCCGTGTCTTTTGGCCTCCGAAATAAAAATAGCCATTCCGGAGAGGCCCGCGGTTGGGGCCGCCAGATTGATAAAATTAGCAGCGAGAGAAAGGGTGATTAGACGCTTTAGGGAATCCTTGGCACCAAAATAATCATATAGTGTCTGGTAAAACGCACCTTTATTAACAATACCCAAGACCTGAATAGCAATAATGGCAAAAATAAAATACCATGAACCCTGCGAAAAAACCTCGATTGCTTTTTGAATTGTTCCGAATTGTTTAAATAAAATTACAATAAAAACAATGGAAACAATTAGCAAAAGTGCTCGATAAAAAAAGACCTTGTTTTTTTTAGCCATTTTTAAATATAACGGTTAAAAATGTTTTGATTTCTAAATTCCGATCTTGGCGAGCAGAGAAGAAATTTTGGCTTCCATAAGTATCTATGCCGCAATCAAGTATATTTTCCCTCTTTACCCCGATTTGCACAAGCTCGCTGACAATCGCTTCGGTTAAATTGAAAAAGTAATGGCCGTCTTTTTCTAAAATGAATTTCTCGAATTTTGAATTTTTAAGCTCATCTAGAATATCCGGTTTGATTTCATAATTTTTTACACAAATATGGGGAGCGAGAAAAACCTCAAAGTCACTTGGTTTGAGTTTGTGTTCTTCTAAAAGATTGTTGAGTGAGTTTGAAATAATTTTTGAAGTAACGCTTTTGCGACCACAGTGAAGAACTCCGATTATATTTTCCTTCTTACTAAAAAACATTACCGGGGCACAATCGGCAGAGCGAATTGACAAAGTTATATTTTTGTCCGTAAACATCCCGTCAATATTTTTATGAAATCCGGACTTGGAAATAAAAGCAACTTTGTCCTTATGTACCTGTTGGCAAAATGTTATGGGCTTGGGGATATTGTTTTTCTCAAAAAAGTCATTTTGGTTTTTTTTATTTTTTTCGTTATTTAAAGACATCGAGCCGTCTTTAATTTCGCTTGAAATTATCTTAACCGACTGAAAATTTGATAAAAATTTATACTTCATATGGACTTTTATTTTGGGGACGATATTGGAGCGCTTCGGAAATGTGCGAGGGTTTAACCCTTGCAGAGTCCTCTAGGTCGGCGATTGTTCGGGCAACTCTTTGGATTTTAAGAAATGATCTCATCGAAAGCCCTAATTTTTCGACCGCGTTTTCGAGCAGCAATTCCGCTTCTTGCGAGAGTGGCATTATTTCGTTGATTTCTCTTTTTGATAAAGAGTTATTTAATTTTTTCTTTTTGAACTGACCAGATGATCTTGATTTTTGAATTTCACGGGCTCGAGTAACTCTTTTTCTAACTTCGGCGGATGACTCTTCTTTTTTGGCTGATTTGAGTTGTTTTAAAGGAATTTTCTCGACTGTTAAACAAAGATCAATTCGATCAAGAAGCGGGCCAGAAATTTTTTTGTTGTAAAGAATGATTTGGGATGATAAGCAAACACATTCATGATGATCGTCGCCGAGGTAGCCGCAAGGACAGGGGTTTTTGGCCGCAACTAAAATAAAATCGGCGGGAAATTGAAGTGTTCCGTGAGCTCTTGAAATCGTAACGATTTTATCCTCGAGCGGCTGACGCAACGACTCCAAAACAAAACGAGGAAATTCCGGAAATTCATCCAAAAATAAAACGCCTTTATGGGCAAGGGAAACCTCACCGGGCTTTGGAAAAGCGCCGCCGCCGATAATAGCGACCGCAGATGTGGTGTGATGGGGCGAGCGAAAAGGGCGCTCGGAAATAATCGGTTTTTCTTGAGATAAAAGACCGGCGACAGAATAAATTTTAGTCACCTCGAGCATTTCTTCCTCGTCTAAAAGCGGCAAAATCGAAACAATACTTTTTGAAAGAAGCGTCTTTCCTCCGCCTGGCGGGCCTTCGAGTAAAATATTGTGGCCGCCGGCGGCAGCGATTTCGAGCGCTCTCTTGGCTTGGGCAAGTCCTACGATATTTGAAAAATCGTAATCGTCAAAATCGTCGCGGGAGACAATTTTGACGCCTTTGGTTTTTTGATAGGGAATTGGATCGGAAATAATTTTTTGAACTAATTCGTGAAGATTTTTAACCGCCAAAATTTCGATACCCGACAATAAATTGGCCTCTCGTTGATTTGATTCGGGAATTACTAAAGCAAGCCCCTTTTCTTTAGCCAGAGTCGCCGCCTGAACAACCGCTCGAACCGGTTTTACCTCGCCACCAAGCGAGAGTTCGCCCATAAAAATAGCGTTTTTAATTTTTTTGGGATCAAACAAACCGGCGGCAACGAGAATTCCAATCGCGATTGGTAAATCGTAAACCGGGCCTTCTTTTTTAACATCAGCCGGGGCCAAATTTACAACGATCTTTTTTTGCGGAAAAGAAAACCCGGAATTTTTTAAGGCAAGGCGGACCCGTTCTTTTGATTCCTCGACCGCTTTGTCCGGCAAACCGACAATAGTTAAAGATGGGATTCCCGCACCAACATCAACCTCAACTTCAACAATCTGTGCCTCGAGCCCTTGGGTTACAATCGAAAAAATTTTGGAGAGTTTTTCCATTTGTGTTCATTATAGTAAAGAAGCCCTCGAAAGCAAATGGGCTATCGTCATTAAACCAAATTATTGAAAAATAAAAGAAAATAGGATACTCTCTTCTTGAGAAAGCTAGCATTCTTGACATACAGGAGACGCTGCAATGATTAGGACGATTGTTGATTCGTCACGGGCGACCCTTGACGGAATCGCGGAGGAGATGGCTATCCGGCAGACAGACGAGTTGTTTATTCTCGCTCCGATGGGTAGTCAGTTTGACCACAAGATTCTGCAAGCTATGGGTCGAATCGGTGTTTTTTGTTTGCCGTTTGACCCAAACTCTATCAGCGCAGAAGATGTACAGCGACTCAATCCCAAGGGCATCATCATTTCGGGAGGACCGGTCTCGGTGCACGACAGCACCCGGCCGAAGTTCGACGAGAGAATCTTCGACCTTGGGATCCCCGTTTTAGGTATCTGCCTCGGTTTTCAAATGTGGGCCCAGCATGTCGGCTGTGTCGTTTCGCCTGGGGCCAAACGGGAACTCGGCCCCCACACATTGGACATCAGGGATACTAATTCCCCGCTGTTTCAGTTCGAACAACCGAGAGAGCAGATCACTGTGATCCAGAGCCACGGCGATGCTATTCAGCCGATTTCGAGTATGAAACATCTGCTGTGGTGCGAAAACGCCCTGGCCTCCAGCAATGTCGGACATCTCTGGGGCGTTCAGTTTCACCCGGAAGTCAGTCATACCGACTGCGGTGACGAGATCTTCCGCAACTTCGCTTTCCAGATTTGCGATGCTACCAAGGTCTTTCGGGCCGGGGATGTTGCGCAGCAAGTAGTTGATGAAACACGGGAAGCAATCGGAACCAAAAGCAAGATCCTGCTTGCGCTTTCGGGCGGTTCGGATTCATCAACGGTTGCCTACATCCTCGGCAAGGCAGTTGACTATCAGCCCGGTCGAATTCGCGCCGTCTATATCAAAGGTGTGGATCGCCCGGAGGACGAGGAGCATGTACGAAAGTACTTTGGGAGTATCCCTTGGCTTGAGCTCGTTTTCGTTGATGCAACTACGGAGTTCCTAAGGGAACTCGAAGGAAAGACCACATGGAAGGATAAGCGCCTGGGGGTTCGTGTTGCCTACAAAGGAACCCTCGAACAGCAAATCGAGTTACTCCGTTCGGAGTGCTCCCTCCAAGTTGCTATCTACATTGCGCAGGGTACGCTCTACACCGACATTGTCGAGAGTGGCGGAGGACTTGCCTCCGGCGCCGTCAAGGCACGGATCAAACTTCATCACAATGTCGATCTCGGCTTCAGTGTGCCCGAGATCATGCCGCTATCAAGTCAAGTTAAGGACACGGGACGCAACATCGGTCGGGCTCTCGGAGTTCCCGAGGAACTGTTGACCCGGCATCCTTTCCCTGGCCCTGGACTCGTTGTCAGGATCGAGCCCGAAATCACCGAGCAAACCCTGCGCGATGCTCGCGTTATTGACGGGATCTTTATGGAAGAGCTCCGAAACTTTGGTCTTTACGACACCGTCTGGCAGGCCGGAACAGTGATCCTCAATTCGATTTCTACCGCAACCAAGGGCGACGACGCTGCCATCGGTTACTGTGTCGCCATCTGGGGCAAGGAATCGGTTGACGGCTTCACGGCGAGATGGTCTGATTTTACGCGGGAGTTCAAGGAGAGAGTGAGTACCCGCATCACCAATGAGGTCAGAGGTGCTGCCAGAGTACTCCATGACATCACGAATAAGCCCCCCGGCACTATTGAGTGGGGCTAGTCCGTGCTTCTGGCCAGCCCCGAATTATCGCTTTTTGCGACAATTCGGGGCTGGCTTCTTTTTTTAAGATGATTTTAGGAAGAAAATATGCTAAGATATTTTGAAATTATGGCAAGAAGAAAAATTATTTGTATCGTGGGGCCGACGGCGTCAGGGAAAACCGGACTCGGGGTTTATTTGGCTAAAAAAGTCGGGGGAGAGATTGTTTCTGCCGACTCGCGACAGGTTTACAAAAAACTCGATATTGGATCTGGCAAGGACTTGGAAGAATATGGTGATATTAAATATCATTTAATTGATGTTGTGAAACCAGAAGAAAAATTTACGATGTTCGATTGGCTCGAGAAAGCAAGAATAATTATCGAGGATATTTTTGATAGGGGAAAAGTGCCGATTATAGTCGGAGGAACGGGGTTATATGTAAAAGCTCTAGTACAGGGCTTTTACATAACTCAAAAAGTAAAAATAAAAAAGTATAGCCACAATTCAAAACTTAAAAATTTTTCAAGGGAAGAATTAGACGAAAGATCATTGGGACAACTGCAAGAAATTGCGAAAAAATTGGGTTTAAATACAGAAAAATTGGACTTTCAAAACCCAAGACGGCTGATAAGGGCGATTGAGAGAAAACAAGAGGGGATAAAAATCACCAAGAAAAAGCCGGATTTTGAGGCGTTGCAAATTGGGATTTCGACGCCGCGAGAAGATCTTTATGAAAAAATTGATAGGCGGGTGGAATCAAGGTTTAAAGATGGAATGTTGGAAGAAGTAAAAAGGTTAATTGATTCGGGGGTTAGCACAAAGTGGCTGCTTCAATTAGGTTTAGAATACAGAATAATAACGGAATATCTCCTCTGTCATCCCGCACTGGATGCGGGATCTAAAAGTATAGATTCCCGCTTTCGCGAGAATGACAACAAGAGTGGCAACAAGGATGGCGAGAATGACAAATTCGAAGAGATGAAACAAGAACTGAAGTGGAAAAGCCACGGTTATGCCAGAAGGCAGTTGACATGGTTGAGAAGATTTCCGGAGATTAAATGGGTTAAAGATAAGAAGGAAGCGGAAAAAATTGCTAAGGATTTTTTTAGAAAATAAAAGATTTTTTGTAGCCCTTCGGGCTACAGATACCGTTTGTTAAGGACAAGGGGGCCTACTTGCGAAGCGGCCCCCTATCCTTAACGATCCAACCCCTGCACGCTGTTTCAGGATCAAAAAATCAGCTTCTTCTTTCTGATAAACCTTCTCGACAAGTTTGCGAGTTTTCATCAGAAGCGAAAAAGCTGATTTTTCTTCCTGAAACGGGAAATTCAAATTCAATTGTCTAACTGTTTAATTACTTTTCTTGCATTTTTATTTTAAAAAGTGCTAGAATTAAATTAATGAATAAAATACTTGCTGCACTAATTATTATTTTATCTCTGACTGTCCCATTTTCGTCTGTTTTGGCAGATGGAAAATTAACGAATTTCCCGGTTGGATCGTGCAAAACAATAAACGGGGGAATGTGGCAGCAACTCTCCGATGGAACTTGGGCTGACCCAAACGATAAAATCAACACCTGTAAATTAGGTGGAGCGGGTGGGATTGGTAACCAAAACTACAATGCGTGGACTCAAGCGGGTTACACTCAAAACCAGCTTGGGAATATGACTTATCAGCAATGGTTTAACATGTGTGTTTTGACTCAAAGTTTAGTGGCTAGGCCAGAATGCCAAAATTATAACGGCAGTAATTATTACGGAAATGGCGGTTATGGCGGATATAACAATAACAGTGGGTACAATAATGCTTTGTGGTATCCGGAAATGGGACGAGCCACGAACTCTTTCTTCTATTCGGACGATAATCTCGCAATAAGCGCGCAAATTCCGGCGGAAAACACAACTGTGAGCTCAATTTTAGCCGGTGTAGCCATGGGCTGGATGTTTAATCAGTGGACTAAATAAACTAGATCTTACTTTTTAAAATCGAAATGAGAGCGGTCCATTGATATTTATTGAGTTCTTCGGGGCGTTGATCTAAATTAAATCCGCATTTCTTAGCAATCCCCTCTGCTTCCTTCGGTAAAATTTTTAAATTGTTAAAAAGAGAATTTTTGATTTTTTTCCGTTTTGAAGAAAACGCCGACTTGATGATTTTCAAGGCGACTTTTGCCGGTACACTTAATTGATTAATGTTGGAAATAACAATCACGGCCGAATCAACATGGGGTGGGGGATAAAACAGATTACGCGAAACATTGTGGAGCAATTTAGTTTCACCGAATTGTTCGATAAAAACCGTTAGAATCCCCCGATTTGAATCGTTCGGTTTTGCTAAAATCCGATCGGCCACTTCTTTTTGAAGCATTAGAACCATTGTTTGGGGCAAGGTCTTTGAGACACTCAAAAGAGAAATTATTGATGCCGCCCCAATATTATACGGAAGGTTTGCGACAACTTTAAAAGGGGACTCAACAATCAGACCAGGGATTAGAAGCAAAGCGTCTTGGCAAATAATTTTTGTATTTTTGTTCTCGAATCGATTTAATAAATATTGATGAAGATCGCGGTCTTTTTCGACCAAAACAATTTCTTTGGTTTTTGATTTGATAAGTTCTTGTGTCAAAACGCCAAGTCCCGGCCCAATTTCTAGAACAGAATCACTGGGGGACAGCAGTGCCGCTTCAACCATTTTTTTTGCGACGGTATCGGAAATTAAAAAATGTTGGCCTAACGACTTTTTGGCACCACCGTATAAGGAAATAAATTTTTTGATTTGAGAGAGTTTGGACGGATCAAAATCTTCCATCTTTATTGTTTTAATTGCTCTACCAAAACCATCGCTCCCTTGCCAGTCCAATTATATCTTAGCTCATCCAAAACGCCATGGGATAAGTCCAGAACGACATCACCATCGTGATCGGCCGATCCCCAAGTACAGTCAACGGTTTTAATAATTTGCGCCCCATTTGCTTGATTCGTGATACGAAGGGTGGTTCCTTTTTTGTAGTTTGCGCTGATAACGGAACAATTTGAGGGATTATAAACCGTGGCGTAACCACGCTCCGAACTTAAAACAATGACTTTGGTTCCGATCTTAATAATTTCGTCCTGCGGCTTATCAACAATTTCATTTTTTTGCAGCGTTTTTGAGACATCAATTCCGTCCTCGCGGCGAACGAGGTAGAGGAGTCGTCTTTTTCCGGTTTTACCAATTTGCGAAGTTGTTTGTTTGCCTCGCTCTAGGGTCGGATCGTCAATTTTTTTTGTCTGATAGGGGAGTGTCTCAAAGTTCTCAATTTCAGCCAGAGAAACCCTTGTAATTTTAATTAAATTGTCTGCGGGCTCGGAGCCAAGCGCCGGAGAAACCATATCTTCTTTGGCTAATTGAATACTGGCTCCAGAGAGGATTTCCCCTACTCCCCTCTTAAAAGAATAAACGCCGTATGTTTTTTTGCCGTCTTGAATCGTATATTTTGGGGCTTTAAAAACCGCCTGGATGCCGCCGATGGCAAATTGTGGGTCCATAATAGTCACGATTTTTTGGGTTTGATCGAAAAAAATATTTTGCAAAATCCCCTCACCTGGCAGTTGATATTTGATTTCGGGCTCGACAATTTTTTCATCATTTTGAAAATTAGCCAGGGCGATTGCTCGGCCGATTATAAAATTTTTGTCCATATTTTCACTTTGCGCATTACAAAAATTTGTGCCCCAAAATAGACCAAAGAAAACTAAAATTAATATTTTATAATTCAATGACTTCAATTTGGTTCTCCGGTAATTCTTGCAAAAATCTAGATGGAATACAGGGCTGCAACTCGCCGTATAAAAATCTGGTTTTGGCGTGGGAAATATACAAGCGGTCCATAGCTCTGGTCATCCCAACATAAAACAATCGCCGCTCTTCTTCAAGCTCAAATTGATCTTCCATGGATTGAGAATGCGGAAAAAGTCCTTCCTCTAGCCCCGAAATAAAAACGACGGGAAATTCCAAGCCCTTGGCGGCATGCACAGTCATTAGGGTCAGCGATTTTTCTTTTTCTTGCAATTCGTCAATATCGGAAATCAAAGCAACCGAGTCCAAAAATGTTGGTAAATTATTGTAAGCGCTTGCGGCATTTTTGAGCTCTTTTAAGTTTTCGAGCCGTGACTCCGATTCGATTGATCCATCACTTAGATATTCTTCGTAGCCAGTGAGTTTTAAGACCTTATCTATAATTAAATCAGGTCGTTGATTTGAACTGGCAAAATCCTTGATCTTATCTAGCATGTTAGAAAATTCCTTGTACTTGGGAATTTCTTCTTTGGCTTTGTCTAGATCAATTGAAATTTTAGCCAAGGTCTTTTCGCCAATCCCCCGCGAAGGTGAGTTGACCGCACGAGAAAGCGCAATAAAATCGTTTGGATTTTGCAGAAGCATTAAATAAGCCAAAACATCTTTAATTTCCTTGCGAGCGTAAAATTTTAGTCCACCGATTATGCGATACGGAACGCCGCGCGAGATTAACGATTCCTCAAATGCACGGGACTGCGCATTGGTGCGATACAAAACGACAAAGTCACAAAGTTCTTTTTTTTCTCCTTGAACGAGCGATTCGATCTCATCTAAAATAAACTCGACTTCTTCTTTTTTGGTAGGAGAATTCAAGACGATCACCGGCGCTCCCGCAACTTTCTCGGCCGTTAAATTTTTGTCAGATCGCATTTCGTTGTTTAAAATAACCGATTGAGCCGCTTTGATAATTGGCGGAGTCGAGCGATAATTCTTTTCTAAATAAATTACTTTTGCGTCAGGATAATCCTTTTTAAAGTCCAAAATATTTTGAAATTTTGCTCCGCGAAAAGAGTAGATTGATTGCCAGTCGTCCCCTATCGCGAAAATATTGCGATTTTTTTGCGCTAACAATTTTAGAAAAATATATTGCGCGTGGTTTGTGTCTTGATATTCGTCAACCAAAATATATTTAAATATATTTTGATAATTTTCTAAAATTTCAGGGTGTTTTTGAAATATCTCGACTGTTTTCATAATCAGATCGTCAAAATCCAGCGCGTCAGCTTTTTTTAAAATTTCTTCGTAGCGCAAATAGACCTTGGAGACAATTTTCTGGAAATGATCAAAGGCAAATGACTGGTATGCCTTGGCAGAAACCAACTCACCTTTGGCACCAGAAATAAATGAACGAATTGCTTTTGGGTTATATTTTTTTTCTTCGATTTCGAGATCCTTCATCGCCCTTTTAACTGCGCGCAGAGAATCGTCTGAATCGTAAATTGTAAAATTTTGCGAGTAGCCAAAAAGTTTGATTTCTCGGCGTAAAATTTTGACGCAAATGGAATGGAAAGTTCCAAGCCAAGGCAAGCGGGAGGGAAGCTTCCAGCTGTCAGCCGTCAGCAATTTACCGATTCGATCTGACATCTCACCCGCAGCTTTGTTGGTGAAAGTGACGGCTAGAATATTTTGGGGCGAGACCATTTTGCCGTACATCAAATAGGCGATGCGATGAGTCAAGGCCCTGGTTTTGCCGCTTCCGGCACCAGCAAGAATTAAAACAGGACCTTCGGTTTTTAAGACCGCTTCCTTCTGACTTTCGTTAAGTGAGCGCAAAACATCCATAAAAATAAGAGTAGCAAGTTTGGGGAGGGGATGCAATTTTAGAGGGACAAAAATTATTATTTACAGAACTTACGCAACGAAGCCCAATTTTTTGTTGATAACACACTAAAGTGTGGGCTACATTTCCCCTCGTAGGCCATGCTTTAGCATGATAATCAACACACTAAAGTGTGGACTACGGCATTTTGCGTAAGCGCTGTTATTGACTTTTTTGGGTGAAAGTGCTAATATCTGGGCAATTCGAAGCGTGTTTTCGAAGGTGAGGCCGACTGGTTTGAGGTACGCTTTGGCTTGAGGATCGGTTAGGTCTGCTTTTTTTCGGCTT
Source organism: Candidatus Berkelbacteria bacterium (assembly GCA_026397175.1). Classification (GTDB taxonomy): domain Bacteria; phylum Patescibacteriota; class UBA1384; order UBA1384; family DTJR01; genus JAPLVK01. The sequence goes on from JAPLVK010000022.1 coordinate 15,254, forward strand.
AACTTGAATCTCGCCTTGGCGAGTAGCCCAGTCGGGGTCAGCTTGGTTTGAAAGACCGTCTGCAGTCCCTGGTATCTAATGATCCAGCGGAGACGGTTTTGGTCGGCAGGAATAGCGGTCTGTTGAGGACTTCCTCCGGACCCCAAGTCCAACAAGCTGAAAAGTGACTGATTTTGAGTGGGCGCGCCAATCACCTTTTTGGTCATATAGACCTGGGTGGGCTCTGTCGCTTAAAGTCAGTGAGAACACGCAAGAAGCGATTCACATTTTTCTTGATTAGTTTCTTCAAAAGATGTGATCGCACCATGGGGGCGGCTCGGAAACGAGCCGCCCCTAAATCATTTTTCAGGTTACAAATTTGCGCATTTTGTCCGATCGGACAAAATGCGCAAATCATAATCTATCGACAAATATTAATCTCGCATTCGCGAAGGATTCTTCCCCCGAACTAGATCCGAGATCAATGACTAAAATTGGAGTATGCAAAGATTAAACCCTTACAAAGAGAATCATTTTAATAATTAGATCAATATCATAAATATTGATATATTGCACTTTTAGTACGATCGTACTAAAAGTGCATAAGATCTAGGAGAGGATACATTAAAAAATGTTAATTTACGGAAATTTTAAAATTTGATTTGAAACAAAAATTCTGTAGCTTGAAGTTGAAATTAAGAAGAGTAAGATATTAGATAATTAAGCAATCAACAAAGTCCTTTAGGAGGGATCATGGATTTGGATAAAAAACATCACGATGCGCCGAGAGTTGTGAATATTGGAATTTGGTCTATGGCCGTTGTAGGGGCACTCGCGTTTGCAATTTCGTTGGGCGGATGGTTTTATTCGTCTGTTGAATCGCCGATTTCGGCAAGTACCTCGGCCGGGTCGGGCACATGTCCGTCTGATAAACAAATTGCGATTAATAACTATCCCGGGACCAGCAAAGAATACCATGCCCTTTTGAGCAATTCGCGCGATCAAAATTGGCGATGCTCGCTTGTCTGTAATACTTCCGGAAAATCACCCGATGAGTTTATCAAAGGGTTAACAATTGGTGGAAAACCAGTAATTATTTATAGCACAGGCGATGAATTTAAAAGTAAGGGCAGTAACATCGGTAAGGATGATTTTGACCGAGTCGTTGTTAGCGGCGCAACAAAAGGAAAATGTGAAGGCGCGAAAACCGGATCGACAAACGGCGCAAGCATTGACTATGTAGACATAAAATATAACGACAAAGCAGTTGAACCACTTTCGAAGAATGAAACAATAAAGGAACTTTCGCAGGCAGCCAACGCCGACACAAGCAGCAATGAGCTACCAGCACCGATTGATAATCCAGGATCATCGCCAAGCGGGACAGACAGCACGACGACACCTGGACAAAAAGATGGTGTTCCAAAAATAAAGATTGTGAAACCAGGAACGCTAGATCCCGATGCTCCGTCGTATACAATCCAAATTTCTGGAATTGAAAAATATTCCGACAGTACAAGAAAACCCGGAGATATTAGTATAACTGCAGCATTAAGCGACACTGACAGTAAGAGTGCAAAATTTCGTAATTCTCCAATTTGCGCTAGTGCTATGACACAAGGACCGGATGGTCATTATAATATGGAGTTTACGGTTGACGGAATATGGTATAGAGCAAATAGGAGTGCAAAGATATATTATTATGCTCTCGAAGAAACGGATGGGGCTATCCCTGAACAAAATAAAAGAAAACGATCTTCATCGGATTCACTAAATAATCCAAGATATGTCCATTATGACGGCTCCACAATCCAAATAAAATATAACGAGGAATCCCTTTATGGTGTACAAGGTAGCGAAAATCCTGTTTTAACTTCAGCACAAGAATTGCAACAACAATGGGAATCTTTCGCAAGTGCGACAAAGTTAAATAGTTCACAGATGAATCAATGCGGGGGCTTGTCTTCGGGACCAACGCAAACAACGCAGGAAGTAGCGCAACAAACAATGCAGCAGATTACAAATCGAAATGGAACAGTTACATTTAAAATTTCCGGAAAAGTGTGGTGGAATTTTGCCGGAGGGTTAGAAAGTAAAAAAGCGGTTATTTGCGCAGCAATGTGGAATACTACTGACCCAGACGATCCTAAAAAAAGAAGTAAGATACCAAGCGAAGAATTCCAAAAGGTCAAGGCAAATACCAATGGAACATTTAGTATTGATTTGCCTGTAGCCATAAGGAATCTAAGGGGGCTAAGCATTGTTGCATTTGATCCCGGAGGAATTTATAGACCAAAATATTATTATTTCGGTCAAACTGCACTTGCTATGAAAAGCTATGTTATAAATGCAGTTGACTTAACCACAAATAATTCTGCGTATGATGTCCCCTTCAACATAGGAAATCAGCTAGATCTTCAACAGGGTTATGGTGATTCAAAAAGGTGGCGAAACGAGTTCTATTATGCAACTGGTCACTACTGCGAATAGAACACTTCGACTTGTTAGATTATCTTCTCGAGTTCGTCGTGTTCGATGGTTTCTTTTTTGAGCAAGAGCTCGGCTAATTTTTTGAGTTTAGTTTTGTCGTGAGTCAAAATATTCTTGGCTTTCTTCTCTGATTCCAGAATAACTTTTTCGACTTCGCTATCAATCAAAGCCGCCATTTTCTCCGAATGAACTTTATGCTCGCCTAATTCGCGACCCAAAAACACGAGCTCGTCGCGCTGGGCCACAACAACCGGCCCGATGGCCTCGCTCATACCATAAACCTGAACCATATCTTTGGCAATTTTTGTGGCGCGTTCCAGATCGTTTGAAGCGCCGGTGGTCAATTTATTAAAAATCATTTTTTCGGCAACGCGTCCGGCCAAAAGTTGGGCAATATCGTTTTCGAAGTCCTCTTGCGATCTCATATAACGGTCTTCGTTTGGCATACTCCAAGTGTAGCCAAGCGCCATACCTCGGGAAATAATCGAGACCTTTTGCAGCGATTCATCGAGTTTTAAGGCCTTACCGACAATAGCGTGGCCGGACTCGTGGTAAGCGGCAATTTTCTTTTCTTCATTTGACATAACCTTACTTCTTCGCTCGGGGCCGAGAGTTACCTTCTCGACGGACTCCATAAAATTGAGCTCTGTGATGGTTTTTTGACCTTTTCTGGCCGCTAAAATAGCCGCTTCATTGACAACATTTTTTAAATCGGCGCCGCTCATACCCACAGTGTTTGAGGCAACTCGGGAAATATCAACTGATTTTTCGACCGGTTTGTTGCGCATGTGAATCTGCAAAATTTCTACCCGTTCTTTTTTGTCGGGCAGCGATAAAACCACTCGGCGGTCAAATCTACCCGGACGAAGCAGCGCCGGATCTAAAACATCCGGGCGGTTGGTGGCGGCAAGTATAATCACCCTTGTGTCGGTCTCAAAGCCATCCATCTCTACCAAAATCTGGTTTAGGGTCTGCTCGCGCTCGTCGTGGCTTCCGCCTAACCCCGCGCCTCTCTGGCGGCCAATAGCATCAAGTTCATCAATAAAAATAACGCACGGGGCGTTTCGTTTGGCTTTGTTGAACATGTCTCGGACTCTGCTTGCGCCCACACCGACAAACATTTCTACAAATTCAGAGGCGGAAATAGAAAAAAACGGGACTCCAGCTTCACCAGCCACTGCCCTAGCCAAAAGTGTTTTTCCAACACCCGGCGCTCCAACCAGCAAAACACCTTTTGGAATCTCGGCCCCAATTAATTTAAATTTGCCCGGGCTTTTTAAAAACTCGACGACTTCCATCAGTTCTTCTTTTGGCTCTTTTAATCCGGCAACATCGTTAAAAGTCGTTTTATTTTTTAATCCGGCAAGTCGTGCGGTTGATTTACCAAAACTCATGGCCTTAACATTTGCACCTTGGGCTTGGCGAAGCATAAAGTAGATAAATCCGCCGATTAGCAAAAACGGCAAAATAACAGATAAAAATGTCGGCCAGAAAGCCCCGCTATCAGGATTTTTGACATTAATATCAACTTTGTCCGGTGTGATACCATATTTTACCAGTGAGATCCCCTGCTCCTTATAGGCCTTTAATTTTGTGCCGTCTTTGAGGGTGGCAAGAATTTCGTCGTTATTGAGATTGATTTTATCAATTGTGCCATCTTGGTAGTCCTTGGCAATTTCGGAAATAGAAACATCTTTCGGGGGTTTAGAAAAAAGCGGTCCGAAAAAATTATAAAGCGCACTCGCCAGAAGCAAGGAGATAATAATTGTAACAATTGTTCTAATTTGATTTGGTTTCATAAATCTAAAACAGATCCTGCAATATGAATTTTAAAATTTGGTAGCGCGGACAGGATTTGAACCTGTGACCTCGAGGTTATGAGCCTCGCGAGCTACCGGGCTGCTCCACCGCGCGTCATATTTAGAAGAATAGCAAATTTCCTCGAATTAGTCAATTTACAGATTAACAAATTTTGCGAAATAGTAAAGAGCTCTTTACATTTATGGTTTTTTTTATAAAATAGAAATGTGTTAAAAGTATAAAGTGACAGTGTAGCTCAGATGGTTAGAGCGAGGGAATCATAACCCCTAGGTCGCTGGTTCGATTCCAGCCACTGTCACCACACTTCGCCCTTCGGGCTTCGCGTGGCACAGCCACCTTCTTATTTCTGGGCTACGGGTGGCAAGCAGCCATTTTTTTTATAAAGTGTCGAGGGCGTGGTTGACGAGAGAGTCCGCTTCTTTGTTATCCTCTCGTCTGATATGAGAAAAATTTATCGTCCCGCCGTGTTCGGATAACTTCTGCTTAATATCTAAATAAATAACTTTTAAATTTTGATCCTTCACCTTGTATTGGCCATTTAGCTGGCGGCAAACTAATTCGGAATCCAAAAGAAAATCAATATTGGCTTCTTTTTCGTTCTCCAAAACCCACTCGAGGGCTTTTTCTATGGCCGTGTATTCTGCAACATTATTAGTTTCGACTCCGATACACTCGCTTATTTTGTGGATAATCTTACCCGATTCAAAATCAACAATTACAATCCCGATTGCGCAAGGACCGGGATTTCCTCTTGATCCCCCGTCTGTAAAAATTTTTAACTTCTTCATGGAGTTGCAGTTGGGTTAATGTTTGGCATCTGGCAATTTTTGCCGCAGAAAACGCCGAAATCCGCAAGCCCGACATACGCGCCGGTTGACGCATCAATTTTAGCCTGTAATTTTCTTCGCGCTTCGCCGGCCTTGCCGACTGACTCAATAATAATTGTCCCGGGTTTGTCCAAAGTCGGAGGAATTATATCAGTTACATGTTTTGCGCTGATCTTGAAAAAGATATATTTAGGATTATCACCACTAATACCACTGACCCCGTTGGCGCTTAATCGGCCAGCAGCAGTATGGGCATCGGAAATAATTTGCGCCGCTTGTGGCTTGATTTTGAGATGACATTCCGAAAGTGCTGTACACTTATCCAGACCATTGATAGTCATTGCGTGCGAGCTTATAATATTATTTGTTTTTTCGTCCAAAAGTTGTTCTTCTCCGGTTTTACTTAAATCAACCAGTTGATAGTTGACCGCTGAAAAGACGACATCGGAATCAAAAAATTTATGATACAAGCCGTCTGTAACCGTAAAATAAAATGGTTTTGAAAAATAAATTGTTAAATTATCGAGCGGCGTGCTGGAATTATTAATTAAATAGGATAAATCAATATCCAAGGTGTCGTCGCAAAGCAGCCGCAAGGCCTTTTGTGTAATTGCTTGCTTGGGGGCCTCTTGCCAATTATTAAAATTCCCGTCTTCGAGGTTATTCCCGACCGATAACGCCTCCATCTTGACCGAAAGATCGTAAGAAACTTTAGGTGAATCAACTGTTTTATTCGCAATCACTTGACTCGGAAGTGTTCTAAAAACAAGCGATTCCTTGCCTTGCGATCGAGCATATTTGTAGCGCAGAAGACCGTCTTCGATGCCGCTTAAAGCCGCGCGATAAGCCATCTGGCCTTCTCTGTCTTGGCCTGATTGCTTGGTCTGCTGCGAAATCATCAAAACCGCACCGGTCAATAAAGCCGATAAGATAATACCCATGGCAATCGCGATAAGCAACGCGGATGATTTAAATTTTAATTTTGTTTTTTTCATCAGATCGGCCTCAAATTATTAACGGCACTGACAAAAACCCTGGTCATCGCTTTGTTTTGATCTTGGGTCGCTAATGAATTATAGAAAAGGTCTTTAAGAGCAACGGAGTAAATTTGCGTTCCGATTTGTCCCGATGGTCCGCCACCGTAAGAGCCGTTACCGCGAATGGTAAAAAATTTTGTAACATTTTTGTAGGCATCGCTTGGTGGGGTCTTGGCAGGATCTATTGCAGCGCAATCGTTTGAATGAATTTTTTGGGGCGGATTGGCCGGATCGTTTATGGCGTCGGTTAAAATTGTTGCTGCTACTCCGCCAACCAAATAAGTATCGTCAATCGTACCTTCGATATCTTTTGCCAAATACATTTCCTTTCTTAAAGAAAAATAACCGTATTGTCCCGTAGCATCCTTTTTCTTAAAAACCATATTGACCCAAACCATATATTTTCCATTGTCCAAAGTGGTATTGTCTGATTTTTCAAATGTTGCAAAACCAACGGACTGGCTGATATTTTTATCAATGTTGATAAACGAATATTTTGGATCCGCAAAATCAATCGCCACAATTCTGGAAGTGCCGAAATTGGCAGATCGAACCATCAAGTTGATATAATTCTCGGTTTGTTTGGCACACTCATTGGTTTTGGAAATGTCGGTGGTGAGTTCATTTGATTTTTTAATCATGGCAAAAGAAGCCGTCGCCATCACAATAACCATCATAAAAATAAACGACGCAACCAGAATCTCAATAAGTGTAAAGGCCTTTGTTTTCATCTTTCCCAATCCGTAAAAATTTGCACGAGTTTAAAGTGTCTGACACCGGTTGCTTCTTCCCATTTGACATCAATAGTTGCTTGGCGACATTTGGCTGGAGGAACTGTTTGAGTGTCGACTGAAATCGGGTTGGGACACACTTTTACAGCGACATTAAAAGCAAAATAGCCGTCCGAAAATGACGGGTCGTCCAGTTCGTTTGATTTTATTGGGACATAATTATCGTCGGGGACTGTCGTTGCATCCAACCCCTTATAAATAAATCGGCTTAAAGGATATAGTGTAAAATCCGCTTTGTTGCAATCATTTGTTGTTTTGGTTTTATAAGTGTTTGTGTCGAAGCATCTGATATTGATAATGTTCGGGCTTGAGACCTTGTCGTCAAAGGAAACTCGGCCGGATGATTTTATTAAATTGATCGTTTCGAAAAGATTATTGGAAATGTGCTCGGCTTGGGTATAGGCGGAATCGGCCGAGGCGGTACGGCTGGTTGAGGAAGAAAGCGCAACCGCCGCCGTTAAAACCAAAATAACAATAATTGACGCAACAATCGCTTCAGTTATGCCAAATGATTTTAACTTTTTACTGCGTAACATTTACACTCCCATTGGGTGAAATTGTAACGATATCTTTAATAGTGTTGTCCTTTTTGGATACGACTTGAAGAATAAGATTAGCAACATTTTGCGCCTTTCCGGACTGGGCGGAAAAAATAATTTTTGCCGCGCTCGGCGAAACGGTCGAAGAAGTTAAATTCAAGGAATCAATCGGATTGTTTTGGGGATCATCCATATTGTCGGAGCCACCAACATTTGTACTTTTAATGAGCCGTTTCAACTCCAAAACCCCGCTATCTCCCTTTGAAACATCAACTTTATATGCGGTTGCTTCGGGGCTGTCGGGATGATAGGCGTAATTTTGCGCCCTAACAATAAAAGACGAAACCAGCCCTGCTTCGCTGGCTACGGAATTTTTTTGGCTCGTGGCATGGCTAAATATTGGGATACTTACAACCAGAAGCAGCATCGCAATTGAAATTGCCACGATCAGCTCGATGAGGGTCATAGATTTTATCTTGATCGTTTTCTCCTTATTATTTGGCTATGCTTATTTGGCGACAAAATAACAGGCGGTGGGATTCTGGGTTTTGTAAAACTGAACGATTGGGGGCGAAGAAGCAGTAATATTACACGGGGCTGTCCCTTGCTCTGCTGTCTCCATTTTATCAACGATCACGGCTGCTTTTCTGCCATCACAACTAGAAACATAAGTGTAATGCACAGTGTTGTCTGCCGGATCCACAGGAAAAGGATTTAAATACTGGCTAAGTGCGGTGAGTATTTCTGTATCATTAGCCACAACATAAGCTGTACAGGCACCTGCCCCAACGGGATAAGTGCGGGTATTGTTTAGATAATATTGATCGAGAGCGCTGGAGATAATGTTGGCGTCGCTGATGCGGCGATTGTCGCGGGAGCGTTTTCTGGCCGGACCAAGACCCAAGACAACCAGAGTCGCTAAAATTCCGATAATTACAATAACCACCATAAGTTCAACTAGAGTAAAAGCGCGAACTTTTTTCATATCCCTCCTTTTCCGCCTAAGGCGGAATTTATAAACCAAATATTTTTAAATATAAATTAATAATTTTTTCGCCCCAAAACAGACCGATCATTCCTCCGATTGCCAAAAATGGACCGAATGCGATTTGCGATTTCGACCTCTTTTGTGAACTAATAGACATTTTTATTATACCAAATATCGCGCCCAACATAAAAGCGGAAAAAACGGAAACAACGGCGGCCGGAAAGCCCGATAAAATTGCTATCCAAGCGGCAAAAAAACTATCTCCCAGTCCCATCCATTTCTCGCGACTGATAAGATAAAGCAAAAAAGGAATAACGACTGCAGCCGAAATAGCGTAAAGTAAGGAAATCAAATGAGTCAGACCGGTTGAGCGTAAAAAATACCAAATTAATGCCAAAATGATACCAACAATTAAAACCGGCAGTTCAACTTCTTGATTTTCGGCGTCAAGCCAACACGCAACTAATAGCGCGGATAGCGACAAAAACAAGACGAACGAGGAAAATGATAGACCAAATTTAAGATAAACCGCCAAAGCCAAAATGGCCGAGATGATTTCGAAAATCGGATATTGCCAGCTGATTTTTTTTGCACAATACCGACAACGGCCGCGCAAAAACAAAAAACTAAAAAGCGGGATTAAAACCCAAAACCCAAGTTTGTGATGGCACTTTGGGCATTGACTTCGGCCGATAATAATTGATTTGGGATCTTCAAGACGATTTTTGTCAACAGATAAAAATGAACCGAAAATTAACCCGAAGATTATAATAAATAATATTATAAGATTAATTGGCATGATTTTATACGACAGATACAGTAACTGGTTTATAGACAGGCTGCGTTTGGGTCTTTTAAATTCGAGTCGTCAGTGTCAGTAGTTCCATAACACCCCGCTATTGCTGATTTGCCGGTAATACTAAAGCCACTTGTTGTAAGTTGTATCTTTATCGGGTTTCCCAAACCATCAACAGGAGCAGCACTAAACGGCCCAGCTATTCCTTCAATTGCGGTCTTGCAAACACCGTCTACTGGAATTTTTGAAGTTCCACATTTTACCGCTGGAGTAAGTGCCGATAGATCTGCAGCATCAGAGTTGGTCATAACCAGCTGAAGTGCTGTTTTGACTTGACTAATGGCAGTTTTTGTTTTTGCATCTTTGGAGGTTTTGATAGCTTTTTGAAGTCCCAAAACCACCAAAGTCGCTAGGATACCAATGATAACCACAACCACCAAAAGCTCTACCAATGTAAACGCTTTCAGTTTTTTTCCGCCAGAGGCGCCTGCCTGTCGGTCAGACAGGGATTTCGCTACGCTCAACATAAACCCTCCTTATTTTTTATCTTTTAGTTAATTTTAAAGCAAAATTTATAACAATGCAAGATCTATTTTATGGTACTTGAAATCTGGTACAACGGTACGATAATGGCAAAGACAATTGTCCCGACACCTCCTCCCACTAAAATTAATAAAATTGGTTCAAGCAAAGAAGTAATCATAGTAACATTGCGTGACGACTCTTCTTCGAAAAAATCAGAGAGTGAAGCCATAACTTCGTCTAGCTTACCGGTCTGCTCCCCTACTGCAATCATTTGCGAGACAATCGGCGGAAACTCCGTGGCCGCGGCCAAAGGCGCCGACATCGGCACACCGCGCTCGAGCTGATGGGAAACATTTTTTAAGATATTTTCGTAAACAATATTATCTAAAACCTCGCCCGAAAGCTGCACCGCCTGAATAATCGGCACGCCGGATTTGACCAACATTCCAAATGTCTTGGTAAATCGCGCCATAAAAACATTGACATAAAACTCTTTGACGATCGGAGTGTGAATTACAAATTTCGAAGCCACCATTTTGCCGCTGTCGGTTTTTAAATAATATCTGACCCAAGCAATAATCCCGACAACAATAATAATTAACAAATACCAATAATTGATGACGAAGCCCGCCGTTCCCATCAAAATCCGAGTCGCCAAAGGCAAAGTTGTTCCGGACTCGGTAAAAACACTTTCGATTTTTGGCACAACCACCACCAAAAGAATAACCGCGGCAATCGCCATCGCAAAAACGATAAAAAGAGGATAGGCGATTGCGCCTTTGATCGAGGACTCAAGCTTATATTCATTTTCTTGGCGATCCGACAATTCCTTTAAAACCTCATCAAATTTACCCGAAATTTCGGCCGAAGAAATCGAAGCGATAAAAACCGCATCAAAGACATTTGGATAGTTCGACAGCGCGGATGAAAATTTTTCTCCTTCTTCGAGCCGTTTAATAATATCTTTTATGATTGAGGCAAAAAACTTGTTATCGGTTTGACGCATTAGAAGATCAAGGGCGCGAACTATCGGCAAACCTGCGGAAATAGTGGCGGAAAGCGCTCTGGTAAAAAGCACTTTTTCTTTGCCACGAACTCGATTTAGAAATTTTAAGTTTATATCCATAACTTAAAATACCATCTGCTTAAATTGTTTTGGGTCGTCCGACCACTTTAAGGCCTCTTCGAGCGTAATCTCCCCACGGGAGACAAAATCGGCCAAGACCTTATCGAGCGTAATCATACCTTCGGACGCGCTGGTTTGGATGGTTGACTGGATCTGATGAATTTTGTCTTCGCGAATTAGATTTCTGACTGCGGAGTTGGCTACCAAAATTTCACAGGCCAAAACCCTCCCCTTACCCGAGGCCTTCGGAATAAGTCGTTGCGAAATAACACCCGAAATAACATTTGAGAGCTGTTGGCGAACTTGGTCTTGTTGGGATTTAGGAAAAACATCAATAATTCTTTTCGGGGTCTGCGCCGCCGAATTTGTGTGAAGTGTAGTAAAAATCAAATGCCCCGTTTCGGCAATGGTCAAAACCGCCTCAAATGTTTCGAGATCGCGCATTTCCCCGACAAAAACAACATCGGGATCTTCGCGAAGCGCACTTCGAAGCGCGCGGGTAAAACTTAGTGTATCGGTTCCGAATTCTCGCTGCGAGATAATGCTCTTTGAGTTTTTAAAAATATATTCAGTCGGATCTTCGATTGTAACAATATGCTTCATTTTGCTCTGATTAATGTATTCGATCAGAGCGGCAATCGTGGTTGACTTACCGTGACCGGTCGGGCCGGTAATAATAAGAAGGCCCTGCTCTCGGTTTGCGAATTCCTGCATAATTGGCGGCAAGCCCAGATCTTCAAATGACAAAATATCAGCCGGAATAAACCGATATGATCCGGCAACGGCGCCGCTTTCAAAATAAACATTCGCTCTAACTCTTGCGCTTTCGAAGTTGAAAGAGAAATCAACTTCTTTTTCTACCTTTAACCGTTCAATATATTCCGGACGCAAAGTTAGCGAAATTAAGTCCTCTGACTCTTTAGCGCTTAAAACCCCTCCGTCATGTTTACTCAATTTTCCGTCAATTCTAAAAACCGGTGCTTCATTCGCTAAAATATGGACATCGCTGGCCTTGAGCTCAACGGCCTTTTGAAAAATCTCTTTGAGTCGCGAAATATTTTCCATTACCCTCCTTCACTTATTCCCTTTGAAACACCGCTAACCCTTAAAACCTCGTCAACGGTTGTTAAGCCCTTAATCGCTTTGATAAATCCATCTTGTCTCATAGTTATCATACCTTCTTTTGTCGCTTGTGAGAAGATTTCGTCTGACGATTTCTTGGCTAAGACAAGATTTTCGATAGCTGAAGACATTGTCAAAACCTCATAGATGCCAATTCTTCCCGAAAAACCATCCTTACAATCAGGACACCCCTTGCCCTTAAAAAATTTCATCGGGATATTAAGATTTAATTTTTCCAGTTCCTTTTTGACCGCAAATTGAACCGATTGAGGAACACTAATTTCCACTCTGCATTTTTGACAAATTCTTCTGACTAGCCGCTGCCCCATAATGGCGTTGATGGCGGAAGTTAAAAGAAACGGCTCGACTCCCAAGTTGTAAAGTCGAGGCAAAGCGCCCGAAGCGTCGTTGGTGTGTAAAGTTGATAAAACCAAGTGTCCGGTTAGGGCGGCGTGAGTAACCAGCTCCGCCGTTTCGCTGTCTCTGATTTCGCCGACCATTATGATGTTCGGGTCTTGGCGCAAAACGCTGCGCAGTCCTTCGGCAAAACTAAAGCCGATTTGGGGTTTGACCTGAACTTGATTGATACCGGGAAGTTCGTACTCGACCGGATCCTCAAGCGTTATGATATTTACTTCGGGGCGGTTAAGCCGGCTCAAAATTGAATATAAAGTGGTCGTCTTGCCGGATCCGGTCGGACCCGTTGATAAAATCACACCGTATGGTTTGGCGATGGCCTCAATCACCCTGTCGTAGCCCAACCCGTCAATGCCCAGATCTTCCAGCTTATCCATATTATGCGTCTTTGATAAAAGCCGCATGACGATTTTTTCACCAAATACGGTTGGCAGCGTCGAGACCCTGATATCAACCACTTCCTTGCCAACTGAAACATCAAATCGTCCGTCTTGCGGGACTCTTTGTTCGTCGAGTTTTAGCTTGGAAAGGATTTTGACGCGGGCGACAATACTGGAAATCAAATTGGCCGGAAGCAATGAAACATCACTTAGTTCCCCGTCAATTCGATATCTGACTCTGACTGTTTTTTCGAACGGCTCGATATGAACATCGCTGGCGCGATCCCTTGTTGCCAGCATTAAAATTGCCGCCACAAGCTTGGGGATTTGATCTGAATTTGCGTATTGTTTTATGTCGTCTGTGTCAACTTTGTCTCTACCTAAAAAAGCAATTAGATCAGGATTTTCGAGTTCTTTTTGCTGCTTTGTAGCTTCGGCTTGTTTTTTTTCTTCTTGCTTAGAGTCCTCGGATTGCGCTTCCTCGGGTTTTTCTTCCTCGCCAGCTAATGGGCTTTCTTTCTTAACTTCTTCGATATCTTCTTTTTGTTCGGTCTTGGGTTCTTCTTCTTTTTGGGTCTTATCCTCTTTTGTAGATAACTCTACTTCTTTTTTCTTGTTGTGCAGATCTTCGTATTTTTTTAAGACCTGATTTATTTGCTCGCCAGAGACCTGGAATAAATTGAGTTTAATATTCCCTTTGCTTTGAACAAAATCAATAATTTCGGCAAGTTTGGGATCATTTGGGTTTTCCGAGGCAATATCGAATGTGCCGTCTTTATTTTGCTTAAAAATTATTGCCCTAAATTTTTCGGCTAAATCGTACGGCATTTTCCGCAAAATATCTTCGGGGATTTCAATTTTACTTAAATCAATAATTTCAATTTTGTTTTCCGGTTTGTCCGTTGGTTTATCTTCCGGTTTTTTTTCTTCTTCTTTTTTGCTCGGATTTAAAAGCTCATTAGCCAAGTCGCGAGAGGCCATAAACAGCTCTATTTGCAAGGAAAGTTTTTCCTCTAATTTTTCTATCGCCTGCTTGTTCAAATTTTTAAATTTCTCGGGCTCTAAAATTGCTACTTGAAGAACCCTGTTTTTTAAATCGAGTGAAAACGGAACAAAACCAAATCTTAAGGACAGGGCTTTGTCAATTAGTTTTTGGGCCTCCGGATCAACTTCTTCAATTATAATATAAGGAATAGACAAAAATTTGGCATAAATTTCCGTCAGTTTAATATTGGAATACATCTTCGAAGAATCAAGCGCTTCAAAGACCTCTTCGGGCGACTTATATTTTTCTTTGAGATGGGAAATATCACCTTGCAAAATTACGCCACTTTTAAAAAGAAGGTCGGCGAACTCGGCCACTTTATCGTTTGAGCTAACTTTGAATTGAGTTGCGCTTTGATCTTCCACAGCTATTATCCGCTATTTGTATCCATCAAACGGATTGGTTCTTCCTATTTGATCTCCAGTAACAACCAAAGGCAAATTTCCAAAGTTCTCAAGACCGGTCGTTTGTTTGCTAACATCTTTGAGGTCTTCGGAAGAGAGTACTTTTTGCGCCGGAGGTGGGCTCGGTTTTGTCGGACTTCCTAAATAAAATATGATACCGAGCAAGACCCCAAAAACAATTACCAGTCCCGCCGCAAAAGAAATAATTTTGTTATTGTCCATTGGTTGTCTCCGTTTGAGTTGCTGATTGATCGGTTGCGGTCTGGGCCGCTGCTGCAGCTTTCGCCTTGGATTCATCAATAATATACGGGAGAGTCAGATTAAAGGTTGCGCTCAAATCACCGCTATTTTCTGAATTTGAAATTGCATAGTCCTTAATTACAATCGGTCTTAGCCCTTTTTCCAAATTGTCAAAAAGAGCGAGGGTGCTGTCGAAATTTCCGAGTGTCGAAAAAGTAAGACCCAACGAAGAGCCCTTGGTAGAATCACTTTGCGCTATGGCGATAGAGGAGAGTTTAAGGCCCGCTTTGCCCGAAGCAGCTGAAATCTGAACCAGCGCATCCTCCGGATCGGGTTGATTGGGAATAGCCACTCCCAAAAGATCAAGGTCGCGTTTTGCCGCACTCATGGTTTGAATCGCTTTTTTGGTGGCAGCAACTTTGTTTTGGCCGGCTTCAAGCTCTTGTTTTTTGGCCTCAACATTGCTGGCGACGGTCTTAAGCTCTTGGACTTTTGGCACAATTACAAAAATCACGAGCAAGACACCAACCATAAGCGCAAAAACGCTCGAAAGAAGAATAATTTGTGATGGTTTTTTTTGTTGTTCCATTATATTTGCCCCGTTGAAGTTGTTACGCTAGCGGCAGGAGTTACGGAAGTTGTGGGACTCGCAGAGGCCTTGGGTAGGATGGTTTTGTACAAATCCATATTGAGAGTAACCTCGAGAGCGAACTCCACCTTTTGGGTCTCGGCATTGATATTGACCGAAATCAACTTTACATCCGTTACCGATTTGGTTTGCCTAATAGCCACAACTGATTTGCTGACACCCTCGAAACTATCACTATTGCCGGAAATTGAAATTTTGCCGTTATTAAAACTAAATGATGTCCATTGGGAATTTTTATATTGATTATCACGCAAGTCCTTAATCGCTTGCGCGTATTTTACCTTTTTTGAAACAGCCAAAGTGAGCGCGTCAATCTGGGCCAAAACCTGATCTGATTGTTTGCTTTCTTTCTCCATGGTCTTAAGAGGAGCGGTAACATCCGATGCAATTTGCTGATCAAGTGAGGTTATTTTGGCTTTCTTGGAAGAAATATTTGCTAAAACAAAAACCGTTCCGGCGACAACCGCAACCGCAAGTCCAATGATAAAAAATGCCGTCATCTCCTCGGATTTCTTTTGTGGCGAAGCAGTTATATCATCTTTAACACTATCGAGCAGACGATTTTGTTCTTCCGAGCTCACTTCCCTCCTTTTTTTGCTCTAATTTAATTATACTTTTTAAAAAATCAAATGCAACAACAGCGCGTCAAGGATTGCCGATTAATGTTTGCATCAATTGCTCGAAGCCCGGTAGGCGGGTGTTTAGGATTTTAGAATCGGTGTAAATTCTGACGGCATAGCCCTGCGTCCCTTTTATCCGAGAGTTGAATTCAACCTTGTCCGAAATAATTGAGCCATTAATTTCAATCGCTTTGCCGCCTTCTTCAAAAATGATCGTACCTCCGTCTGACTCTGTAGCGCTAACTGTCGCATCGGCTGTATTGGTTATGCCTTCCCTCGTAACGGTTACCATCGGATGATAGGTTCCTTTTGCATTGTATTGACAAGGATTGGCGGTGGTTGCGCTTTTGTAGTTAACGGATATCGTTTCTTGAGGCGTTGGGGGTGTTTGGTCGTCGCGGCAATTAAATACATAAGTGGCCGGACCTACTGCCGTGCTCTGTGTCATATCAATAGTTGCCGTTAATTTAACATTTCCCAACGGAGCACCACCGCTGCTTGGATTGGCCTTAAGCGAAACAACTAGGGTCGGCGGCTGGCTTGGCTGACTGACAACAGTAACACCGGTTTTGGCCTGCGACGGCGGTGACTTTGTGCTGGTAATAATGACTTTAGCCGTATAAGATCCGACGCTAGGATATTTGCAAAGTTTATCCGCAATCTTGGTGGACTCCGAAAGTTTTTCGAAACTCGCATCAGGATTTCCGATATTAGTGGAATCATCAGCACGATTACAGTAGAAATAATAACTAAAAACCTGTCCGGGAACGCTCTGCGTGGCCTTTGCGGTTAAGGAAACATCGTTTAGCGGCACGACGCCGGAATCTGGATCGGCTGATAATGATATCGAACTTACAATGACAGATTTTTCGGCCTGTGCAGTTTTTCCACTCTGGCTACTTGCAATCACCTTTATCTTTCCTGTATTTAAAAATGTACAGACATTATTTGCTTGATCGGTCTTTGTAGATATATTTTCGTGTTTTACACTTTGCTTATCATTACAATAATAAGTGTATGTGTACGGCCCGGTTTCCGTGCTAGAAACCGTCGCCTTAGCCCAAGGCGTCACCGGCCCATAGGCAATGTCATATTGAGCGGCAAGGGCGACAGACAGGGATGCTACTTGTGTATAATTGACTTTTAGCGACTTAAGCTCGGGAGAAAGATATTGCGAGCCGTTTAGATTAATTTTGAGATATAGATCGCTGCTTTCGGGAACCTGACTGATGTCTGTTGTCCCTTGGTTCGCGTCAGCGATCGGCTGATTGGAGTAGTTGATAGTGACCGACGAGTCGGTGTTATATTTGGATTTGGTGATTGTGCTACCCTGCGATGACCAGAAAACACTTGCATCCCTATATATGTCATTTGAAATGTCGCTTGATACGGCATTATATCCTCCGGGGAAAGCGGTCGGATTATCGATCGAACTGCCACTGCTGTCCCACTTTATTATGCAGTTGTATGATGGCATCGTATCTATCCCGACCCACCTTCCAAGTCGCATTGATGTCCATATATTTCCATTATTATCAAAATCGGCAATCGAATTATTCAGTCCATAAGCAGCGTCAGAATCTTCATTTATAGTGTAGCAATTACGCAAATTTGAATGATCGTACGATCTTGATTCAACCAGCTGAATCGATCCCAACACAGGGTTTTCAGTATCATTTGCTGTGAGTTGAGTCCAAAGTATAGCGCCTTGAGAGCCTGATGCAATCAATCTGTTCTGGTCATCAACAAGATATGTTCCATCTAAAATATTATGTGGATCGCTTAATGTGAAAAATTTTCTTTCGTGTGTTTTGTAGCTTATCCTAACAACATTGTTCTGTTTGTAGCTACTTGATCCGATCCATATATTATTGTATTTGTCTCGGACGATATCTGACGCGATGATTCCACTTAGCTGGTAGTTATCGATCGGATCATAATCGACGGTATCAAGATTATTAATTTTTATCCTTGCGACATTAGTGTGAGAATCGGGACTGATTACTCCATTCACGATCGTGACATTATATCTCAAAATATATAAATTATCACAGTCCATGTCGTCAAAAACCATCTTAGAATGTCCGAGAAAGCTATTGTTTTCGGTAGGCAAAGCGATTATTTTAATAACATTTAATGATCCGGAGCCGTCAAAACTATCGCCCTCTATTATATAAAGCAAGTCGCTTTCGGTTATCCACAACCTATTCAGTTTATCGACTACTATTCTTGAACCGGCATCGGTTTGTAATCCGGAGGGAAGGGGTTTGGTAACTACGCTGTCTGTGTCCGGCACGACATGTGAGATAGTATTGTCAAATGTTGTATGGCGAGGGTCAAATGACGGCCCACCGCCCGATTGATTTTGCGCTGCTGTCTCCGGATCCATATTTAAAACCCAATAATCATTTTTGATACCCTTTGCCCCATTCCACGCGAGATCCCCCACTTGCCATTTATTTTGTTTTGATCCGTCAAGATTAAACTCGAACAAACCCGTGTCTATAACCCTATAATTATTGTAATTGACAGTATTGGCCACGGACTCTTGCCCAAGACCCCATATTTTATCCTGTTCACTATGATCGGGTTCGAGTTTGTCAACATCAGCCGAGGTCCATTTGACTGTTTTGCCGGCAGAATATTTATAGTTTAATGAACCGGTTGAATTGTAATCGACACCATTATCGGTTTTGGTAAGCATCGTAGAATCGCGTGGGTCGTTAAAATCAACATTTTGCTTTGTCCAATTGGCATTGTCATCTAATCCCGAAGAAGAAATGAGTGTTTTGCTTTCGATCAGCGAATCCGCATTCACACTTTTAGGATTTGCAGAAACCGCAAAACTCGAAACAAGCAATGCTATTAAGGCAAATTGTATGAATACCGGTTTATTTGATCTCATCATTTGCATCAAATTTTTTCCTTCGATAAATCTATTATCATTTCCCCGTTATACGGGATAAAAATATGCAACAAATTGCACCTGCTGACATCAACATCTAGCATCGCTTTTTTGTTGTCTTCGGATTTCATTGATTGAGTAATTGTGCCGCATTTGTCTCCCTTATCATTCAAGAAATAGCCAAAATATTTGAGGTTCTGTACTTTGCGATTCGAACTCACGGTAATTTCGTAATAAGGAATCTTGTTCATGTCGGTCAGAGCGGGGCTGACGGGCGAAGGACTAACGGTAGGCGCTGGTGTTGCACTTCCGGCAGGAACTTTTATTTGAGTTGACTGCGGTGTCAAATCGATCGTCTTTTTCTCGATTTTATCGACTTTGAATTCGCCTTTTTCGAATTTCGCATTTTCTCCTACTGTTGCGTTCTTTGTAGCAGGAACCGGCAAGATGTTCGAAAATGTCTCGCAGAAGCGCGGATCTATTTCTGCAATATTATTGATCTTATATTTTCCGCCTTCTTTCTTTAGTTCAAAAACAGCGATGTCTTCAACGGTTTTCTCGCCTTTTTCGTCAAACTGCGGAACCTGCATTTCAACTTTATAATTTAAAATGCCTTTGGATAATAAGTTATAATCAATTGTTTTTGATTTTGTATTTGATTGTTTTGCAACTTTTTTATAGTTTTCCGTAAAGTATGAATCAAAGTCCGGCGAAATTGACGAAGAATCAATTTTTTCCCTGAGCTGCAAGACATTTTCAACCAATAATTTTGTGCTTTTTAATTGATTTTTTTTTTTTTTTTAAAATTTTGCACCTGCAAAGATAATGGTTGCAGCAATTGCCAAAACAAAAATAAGTAATATCTTTTTCATTACTTTCCCGGGGCAAAGACGATGCCGTTAAACTTTGTGCAAGTTGGGGTAAATTTGACTTTTCCGCCATTGATGACAATTAAACCGAGATAATCGTTGTCAGTAAAACCCGTGTCCGTGGTTAAAATATTGACAATCCCGTTCGATTTTCCGTTAAAATCAACAATTACCGTGCCCTTGCCGTAAATCGGACCATTAATATTGATTGTTTCATTATCTCCCGTAGCTTTATAATACCACACCCGTCCATTCGGCCAGAAGCTCGACTTTATGTTTTCGTGGATTTTACAATTTGCGTTATCTAAATATAAAGCACCCTTCAGCTGGCCGGTTGCAGTTATATTGCAGGTATTATCCGGCAACACACCACTTGCATTTGGCATAAATCGTTGAATATTATCATACATAGTTTTGTTTTTGTCCTTGTTGCTATCATCCCAATAAATCACCGAATTTTTGTCGAACTGATAATTATAAAGCGCGGTAGCAGCATTGAGCTTATTGTTCGGGTCATACGCACCTTGTGTGGTGGCTTGGGACCTGGAGCCAAAATCAAGGGCAGTCGAAGATGTATTTCCCCCGCTAAATAAGTTGCCGAAAAGATAAAAAGCGGGAGAATACATAAGGTAAGAAGGATCGTAGGCCAAAACATCTGAACCGGAGCTTGTCGAAATTTTTACCGGAAGCGAAAGCATGGTTCCGCCTCGACTTTTTTGGCCTAGTCCTCGCTGAAAAAGATACGAAATGCCACGGCCTAAAGTGCTGTTATCTGTCGCGCTGGCGTTTACTTTGCCGGAAAATATGCCGTTTAGATTAAGCAATTTGTCGTCGTTTTGAAATTCTAGGGCTTTAGTAGTATCGAGCGCGCCATCCTTGGAATTAATCCACGGCACGCCCTTGACCATTAAATAACTATTAGCCGTTCCCAGGGCCTGATTTTCGTCGTTTGAGTCCAGAACTATTGTTCTCGCGCTCACAAGTCGGTTTTGTTCGGAAAAATCATAAAGCAATTTAAACTTATAGCAATAGTATGTGTCACCTTGTGCAATTTCTTGGTTATTCCAATCAACATATCCATCCGCGTTTGGAGTTACAACTTGGTCAACAAGACGATCAGCATCCGAAAGTTTACAATCATCCTTACGCGAAGGGTTGGAGCCGAAGTTATCATAAACTGGCAAAAAATCCCTGATTTTGGCATTTACGCTTGCTGCATTGTTTGAAGTTACTTTGATCCGCGCGACTACCGTATCGCCTGTTTCAAAAGTTGAGGTCTCGTTGCCATTTAGGAAAAATTTCTTTTCAACCAAAACAGAAGTGGTACGATTGGAAAGTATTTTTTTGATTATAGATATTATCGGCCCCGCAGGAGGCATAGCAAAAGCCCGACTTGAAGTTACAAGTAACGCGCAAAAAATAAGCAAAATAAAAAAAACATTTTTTGTCTTAAACTTACTTAAAAAAAAATTCTTTACTTTCGCCATCTTTTGTCTAATTTCCCTGTATTCATTTTCCCGCTGCTGGATTGAAGCCGGTCTCAAAGTGATAATCGTTTTGCCCATGCAGAATTGCCGAGGCCTGCGCGCGGGCGCGAACGGACTGGATGCTAGATGGAGGTAACTTGCCTGCAATTCGATAAAATGCTTTTGCTTTCTTATAACGCTCGACATAAACTGCGATCTTATTTTGAGGCAAAAACAATTTTACCGCGACCAAACCAACCACCACTCCCAGCACCAAACCCAATAACAATGTATAAATTTTTATTTTCTTCTTGTGTCTCATGTCTCATTTAATGCACAATGCCGTCTACATGCCATTTGGTAACAGTAGCATTTTCCGCTGGGTTTACCCGACAATTTTCTGGCAAACCGTTAACAAACACAACGCCATCCCTACCGTAGCTGGTTATATAATCAGTCGTTCCGCCATTCTGCTCTTCGATGTTTTGGGCTGAAGAAATTCTACCAAAAGTACCTGCGACACGCGGACCGGTGAAGTCAATCCAACCGCCAGGTTGTGCACAACGAGATACACCTAAAACTTCCGTTGCCGTCCAATCCTCGGCAAAACATCCGGTACCTCCGGCCGCATCCGAACATGTACCAACATCTGTCGCTTTGGCTTCTTTTGCCCCTTTATTTCCTTTTGAGATGCCGACTCCGGTCCAGACCACGGCAGCTATTATTGCAAGAACTGCCCCAATACCGATTCCAACATAAAAACTTTTTTTCTTCACTCTCTCCTCCTTTTTTCCGCAACCAGCGGAATTAATTTATAATTTATGCATACACATCTTAATGATCTATGGCGTCAGATTAAAAGAATAAGTAAAGGTATTTTTGCCTTTCTTGAGCTCAATATTCGAACCCTCCTTATTACCAACTATAGTAATTTTACCATCGGGTACAGTAAAACCCGTAATCGGTCTTGGTTCTCCGTCAGCTGGTTTAAAAGTAATTAAACCACTATCATTCAGCGCAGTAGCGGGAACAATATCTTCAATTGTGTAATCCTTTCTGGAACTACTTGGTTCATAAACCGTCAACTCAACATTTACTCTCTCCCCCGCCTCAAAAGTGGCATTTTCCTGGGTGCCTTTTAAGATTCGTTTGGTAACCAAAAGTGATCCGCTCGAAGAAGCCCCCTCTGGCAATGCCCTGGCTCTTTTTATCGGCCCTTTGCTGTAGAAGTTAAAAAAGACGCTGGCGCCAATAAAAACAATCAGTAAATACACAAAGTACTGACCGAAAAATGCCGGAAAATACCTTAATCGTTCTTTCATTCCCCTCCGGAGATAAAGTTTATCTTATTTAACAATACCAAAAAATTTCAAAAATCAAAGTATTTTTATTCTTCCTGCTCGATTCCCCTAACAAAATCATACCATTTCTGCGGGTTTGATTTATGGATTTGAATTGAAGGATTTTGGTTGACCGGCGCAAAAACATCGGGAATCGTTTCTGCCGAGGGTTCTACTTTAACAGAAACAACCTTCTCGCCAGGCATTTTGAATCCAAGTTTTTTTCGCGCCTCAAGTTCCTGAAAAGCCCCGGTCTGATAATACGCAATCAGTGTTTCTAGCCGCGCTTTATCCTGATTTACCTGTTTTAAATCATTTTTTAAAGAATGAATTTTCTGATTGGTTTGATAATTTATTGAAATCGCTTGGTAAAGAAGAAAAATTGCGTAGGCAATAACCAATAAAATTATAATGGATAGATAATTAAAGCCCGGTTTCCCCGCTGTGTCATTATTTGATTCAGAATTAATTTGAGAATTATCCACGAACAAATTATACCAAAATTAGCGCAGGTTAAATCTACCAACGGGTTTCGCGTTTTGGAGAGTCGTCTTTTTCAGCTATTTTTGACAATTCGTCATTTGTCTTAGGACTTTTATCTTTAATATTTTTTTCAAGAACAGAAAAGGAATTTTCTTTAGGCAGATCGTCCCCTAAACGGCTACTTCCCTTAGTCGAGTTTGAAGCCACAACCCACTCATAGCCATAGTAGCCGGCAGCCGCTAGCGCGCTGGCAAGAGCAACCATAGCCAAAATCAATATCCAAACACTCCAATTGACGCCCAAATCCCTTGTGTCAGAAGATGAAGAAATCTGCCCTACTTTGGCGACTTCCTCCGGTTTTGGCTGTGCTGGCTGCGTTGGAGATGCCTGGATGTCTCGATAAATAATTTGTGGCTTAACATCTTGCGTTTGTTCGACATCGCTTGACTGTTGTTCGGTAACTACCGCTATTTTCGGCAGTGATTTTTGAGAAATTTCAAATGATGAAAGTTGAATTTTACTTACATTCAAGGCCTTATCGGTTACGGTCAAATAAACTACATGGCTTCCAATCGGCAGATTGGTCGAATCAATCTCCAGCCGCCAACTCCCTGTCCCATCCGCCGTAGTATTAAAAACAAGCGGATCAGAGAAAATCTCCAATTTAACATTGGCGTACGGTTCGGTTTCTCCGCTAAAAACAAGGGTTGTCCCTTGCTCAATTTTCCCAGACGGACTTTGCGTTACGCCCGCTTGAGGAGCAGTTGTGTCAACAGAAAAATTGATAATTTCGGAGGTCTTATTTAGCGCCAGGTCTGTTGCCGATAGCGTGAGAATGTGATCGCCATCAGCCAAATTTATTAAGTTAACAACAGTTGGGTCAAGGTTTGTGCCGTCAAGATTTATAACGACCGGACTTAAATCGGCAACGCTGTATGTTAAGGGAATCGTACTTTGATTATAGGCAAAGTCGTTTTGGGGCGAGGTAACGCTCACTTGCGGAGAGTTAGCATCAATTTGAAAATCAATAGGAATTTCTTTTTGATTGTAAATTTGGCAGTTATCTGCAAAATCACATATATCTACATTTTCAACGGTAATTTTAGCCGCCGCATCCAAGTCGCCTTCTTGGATAATATAATTCGATTGATAAAATATGTTTTTACCTGATCCTATCTTATAGAAAGTTAATGCACGATCGTACAAATTGGCATTGATGGACTTAATATCTGTCGAGATTACAGCGGGCATGAAAATAATATTGACACTATCTCCAACACCAAGGACTATTTTATTCTTAAGGGCAAGTGGTTTCTCTGCGCTAAAAGTTCCGGTTGGAGTAGCAAAGTCGGCGATAAAACTTAACGGAGCGGCAAGAATATTTTGGTATTCAGCGTCCTTCGTGGCTCTCGCTTTAATGTAAATTTTGTGTGAAACATTGTTGTCGGATACACCGTAGTCGAGCAGCGATTTTAAATCAGCTAAACTGCTTGTTTTGGAGGAAAAATAATAGTCGGTTGTATTATCATAAATCCTTTCGTCAAAAGGCAAAGCCGTATTATCCAAAAAAGCCGCGATATCATAGGGCTTTAGTTCGTCTGCTAGATTTAGATAAACCCTGAATCCGGTGTTTGATAAGTTTAAATAACCTTCCGGCGTTAATGATTTATTGGGCAAGGAAACAAATTGAGCCGTAGTAACACCTTCCGCTGCTTTGGCTTCAGATGGTTTTATTAAAAAACTAAAGGAGGAAAATATAATCGAAACCACAAGGATAAGATTGAGAAGTTTTTTCATAAAATTGTTCTTGTTATTTGGGTTGGGGGCCAAAAAAAGCCCCGCATAAAATCACCTTTTGATTTGCGAGGCCATAGCTTGTATGCCATAGCTTTATCTTTTCGACTGTAGCAAAGAAAAATAGGTTGTCAAGAGTTCTTGGGCGATATAACAAAAGTCCCGGTCAATCACCGGGGCTTTTGTTATAAATTATCGGATATTTTTTGAGACCCTTCATCGAACCCTCCTTGTTATGTATTGATAAAATTTTGCTATATTTTATTCTTTACCAAACATTTGGACGAATACATTGGTACTCCTTCCTTCGAAATTACCTGTTAATTCGGCAAATCCAAAATCAGAGTAATTTTTTGAGGCAATGTTAGCTAAATGAGAAGGGCTGTTTAACCAAGCATCGAATGTTTGCTCTTGGGAATCAAAGTCAACACCCAAATTTTCTCCGGCAAATCTATAAGAGTAGTCCTCGGATAAAATAAAATCCCAGGCCTTCTTGCCATCGGGCGAAGTATGATCAAAATATTGTTTATTTAAAATATCCTGCGCTTTATCGTCAGCGGCTTTAGCTAATTTATCGTTCCACTTTAACTGGGATAAATGATTTTGAGTTCTATAATTATTGACTAAATTTAAAGAAATTTGATCGGAAGGGACAAGAGTGGAAGCAGAGGTCTTATCGGAGTTAATAATAATTAGACCGGATCCAAAAATTATAAAGGTGAAGACAGATGCGATGAGTACTGGTTTAAATATTTTTTTCATTTTCCTCCTTGAGTCAACTCACGATCGTATATTAACTATAAATAGTATAACATGTTATATAGGATATGTCAAGCTAGCACTGTATACCTTATTTTGTTCAATAAATTTTAGTAGCAAGCTTGCAGCTTGCAGGATTAATATTAAAACCAAAGGGGCTTCTTGCGAGGCAGCCCCTACGGTTTTAATGATTCCCTACCCTGCACGCTCAAAAGCATGATTTTCTTTCTGTGGAATATCCTTCCGGAATTCATCCTTGGGCAGGTTTGCCAAGGTATTCAGTTCCGGCTTTCCACGAAGCGAAAATCATCTTTTGTTAAAGGAAAGGAATATTTTTTAAAAAAATCGCGTTTCGGTTTGCGAAGCGAACACGATATACCTGCCTACCGGCAGGCAGGCGCGATGGTCGGCCCGGCAGGGTTCGAACCTGCGACATTTCGCTTATAAGACGAATGCTCTACCCCTGAGCTACGGGCCGAAATAATGGGTTCGTAAAAGACGATTTTATTTTACCCCAATACCCCCTTGCTTTTCAAGTTTTTCGTTTGTATCATTAATATGTTGGAAAAAAAATTATCAAAATAACTTGGTAACAAAAAAGGCCTTGGTTGACCATATTACCAGAAAAAGTTATGGATATTATTTCATAACTGTTTTTATGGTTTGTCTCATAATTTTAGCCCTGGCTTACGGATCATTTTTGTACTTTGGTCTAAACAAATCCCTGCCACGACTGCAACTATTTTCAGAAAATGTCGGATATAAAACAGAAGCGGAATTATCTAAAATAATTAATTCGATCAGTGAAAAACAACAGAACAAAATTGTTCAAATTGAATTTGAGGGAGATCTTAAAGTCAAGAATTTTTCCGAACTCGGTATCTCTGTTGATAAAACCAAAACGGTTGACAAAGTCATGAAATATGGAAAAACAAAAAATATTTTTCCGAATTTTTCTTATTTTAAAAATACCCTGATTAACCCCGTTGATGTTAGTCCAAAAATATTATGGAAAATGGATGCCCAGAAGAATTTTTCTGATTTGTTTCAAGATAAAAAAACGGACTCAAAAAACCCTTCTTTAAATTTGGATGGAAATGAAATAAAGGTTGAGCCGGAACAAGAGGGATACGCTCCGGATTATGGCAAGATGATGAAAGAAGTGGAGAAATGTTTTATTTCTTCTTGTAAGGACAAGATTGTCGCCTCAAAGGTCTCAATAAAACCGAATGTTACCAAGGGCGATATCGAGCACTATATCCCCCAAATTTCCGACTTCATCGGCATTAAGTTCGTTTTTAAGACGGACTATAAAAATATCTACCCGACAAAAGCCGATTTGCTTGGTTTGGTTGATATTGAGCGAACCGTTTTAAGCCAAAATGTTTCTTTTTCGGACCAGGCAATCTCCGACTATCTCGATTCGGTTTCGTCAAAAATCAACACGAAGGGCTCTAAAAAAATAATTTCATCGGTTGATAATACGGTTATTTCTGAAGGAAAAGAAGCGCAAGAACTTGATATTACAAAAAGCAAGGAAAGTGTAAAGAAGGCGCTTGAAAACCAAACAAGAACTATTGAATTGGCAGTCGTAACAAAGCCAATCGAGGAGGAAACATTTACACCCGGGAATAATCCCGGTAAATACCCCGGTAAATATATAGAAGTTAACCTTTCTGAACAGACCTTGTATCTGTTTGACGGTTCAACTCCTCAAGGAACTTTTAAGGTTTCAACCGGCAAATGGTCAATGCCTACCCCCGAAGGAGAATATTCGATTAACAACAAAGACCCGAGGGCCTATTCGCGAGAATACAATCTTTATATGCCCTATTGGATGTCGTTCATCGGATCGCAATATGGCATCCACGAGCTCCCGGAATGGCCAGATGGGACAAAAGAGGGAGAGGGGCATCTAGGAACACCCGTTTCGCATGGTTGTATCCGTTTAGGTAGAGGTGCAGCCGAACAGGTTTATAATTGGGCTGATATTGGAACTACGGTTTTTATACACAGATAAAAGCTAGTTTAAAGGTTAAAGTTAAAGAAAATTCTTTTGCAATCCTGAAACGGGGAAATACAAATTTACTTTTTGGGGTCGGTTAGTTTAGTACTTGTTGGTTTGTGAGGTGTTGCTTTGATTGGGATTTTTTTGGACTTTTTTTCCTCTACCTTGGGCAATTTGATTTCAAGAATTCCATTTTCCATCTTGGCATCGGCACGATCTGCATTCACATAATTTGGAAGTCCGATAATTCTTGAGAATGAACCAAAAGAACTCTCGAGATGGTAATAGTTCTCTTTTTTAATTTCCTCTTTGAGTTTTCTTTCCCCTCTTATAATTATCTTGTCGTTTTCAACCTCGAGCTCAATATCTTTTTCTTCGACACCGGGAAGATCGGCTTCGATAATGAGTTCTTTGTCTGTTTCGCGGATGCCAATCGTAGGATGAAAAACCACGGGATTTTTACTCATTAATGATGGTTCCTCGAAAAACCTATCCACTGTCTCCCTAAGAGACATTATCTCCCTTAAAGGAGACCACGGAAGAAGATCTCTGTTCATAATATTCTCCTTTTTATTTTCTATTGAATTTTGTTCGTCGATATTTTCATCGTTGTTTTGTCTAAAAATAAATTCAACCGGCATACCAAATAATTCCGAAACCCTCAAGGCCAGAGCAACCGAAGGGACACATTTGCCCGATTCCAGTGAAATGATGGATTGTCTTGAAATGCCAAGACGATCCGCCATTTCGCCTTGGGTGATTTCGGCAATTTCGCGGTATTTTTTAAGATGTGAGGCCAGTTCTTTTTTAACAACCATAAGCAAATTGTAAAGTACACTTTACAATTTGTCAAGAGAGATCTCGTGCTAAGATATAACCGATGAATTCGGTGTTAGAGGTCTGGGCGGTAAATTGTTAGGTATTGGAGTCGAAGCAACATGCTCATGACCAATTTGTCTCAACTGAAGCGTAACTTGTCCCAAATCAGAGACCTTGTTAATTGTAAAGAGAGCTGAACGAGTACCTTGGTATCCGGCCTTTGAAGCATCAAAACGATACTGCCCGGGGCTTAAATTGATAGTGAATCTCCCATCGTCTCCAGTTACTAAAGTTGATTTAATTTTCCCCGTAGCATCAAGAACACGAATCATAACAAGACCAAGAGGATTATTTTTCTCATCACGAGCTAAACCGTATGTCCTCTTTTTAAAAAGATATAAAATTTCAACTGTCCATAAAATGACATAAAGACCAGCGATTGCAAAATCATACCATTTACCATACGAATAAACCGCGTAGCCGGCCAAAAGAGTACCCACTATCATAATAGGAAACCGAATATTGTCAAAGACCTTTTTAGTTATTCTCAAAGCAGTTACCATCGTAAGATCGAGGGCTGCGGCCCGGCTTTGATCGAGTGGGATATTAATATGAATTGGGGCTTTGTCTGTTTGAGCAGAGGTATTAATTTCGACAACACCTCCCTTGTAAATATCGGCATACCGACCATCGGTACTCCCTATAACAATATGTGTCGGGAAGGAATAACCGAGTTTTGATGCGGTAATTGTATATCGGCCTGGCGGGATAAGGAAGCCAAAACTTCCCTCTTCGTTTGAAGTTTGCGTTTCGCGAAGTCGAGAATCAACTTCAGAGAATATCCTCAAAGTTGCTTTAGCAATCGGTTTTTTATTGATGGCGTCATAGATAATTCCCCAGGCCGGTTTTTCTTTGGGCCACGCCGGAGGAGCAAAAAGTGAAAATAGCCAGGCAAGAATTCGAATCAAAGCAGGAATTGCAGAGATTGCAGAGATAATTGATGAGGCGGCAATTGCGAAAACAGAACCCAAAACCAAAAGAAGATTTGTTGTGTTGGTTTGTCCTTCGTCGCCTAAAAATCCACCTATACCACCAGAGCCCCTGATTTTAAATCTATCGGAGTCGCATCTTGAAACCGTCTTACCATCTTGCTCCATCCCGAGAACTCTGATTTTAGCTTTTGAGCTTGCTTTGCTGGGTGTAAAATCATTTACACCAGAGTTGTCAGCGCCCAGGATAATTGGCTCGGGATATGTATCGCCATTATCATAAGACAAAAATATGCTAACTGTCTTGATTGGAGGGATTTGCGTAGAGTTCCTGTCAATCCAGAGAACCTGATAAAGGGTACCGATATCCCATGTGTCAGAGTCCTTGGGTGAAATGATATCCATGAAACAATCTAAAAGAGGAGTTTGGGTTGGACTGGGTGGTGGACAAATATTTGGCGCAGTGCACAAACAACTTGGATCGGTACAGTTACAATCCGGACCAGTACAGCCACACTTACCACCCACACATTTACATTCTTCGCCCTCACAAGGACAACTATTATCCGTACAACACTGATTGCCGTTACAAGGAGTACCGGTTGGAACGGCAGTTGGACTTGGGCAGTTGGAACCCGTACAGATTGGAGTAGTCGTTGGACTTGGGCAGTAAACTCCAATACAAGGAGTACCGGTTGGTGTAGCAGTCGGGGTTGGACAGTTAGGACCAGTACAGGAGGTTGGTTCGGTGGTGGGTTGTGAGGTTGGAGCTGATGTAGGAGCGGAGGTTGGGGCGGAAGTCGGGCCGGATGTTGCAGTTGTGGTGGCGGTGGCTGTATTGGTCGCAGTCGCCGTTGTTGTTGCGGTAGGCGTGGCCGTAGCAGTTGCAGTCCCGGTGGCAGTGGCCGTAGTGGTCGCAGTCGCGGTAGCAGTTACAGTCCCGGTATCAGTCGCCGTAGCTGTTGGTCCTCCGGTAGTATAAACGAAATTTGCTTCATCGGAATAATCACTCCAGACCAAATGCTGGTCTTCATATCTTACTTTCCAGTAATATGTTATTCCTTCAGAAAAAGTTGCTGCGGGAATTGTGATTGTCGTTAAATTAACGGCGTCTGTCCCAGAATCAAAAACAGTCGTGGTAGAATTGCGCACCACCCATTGAGAGGCCACATGAGTATCTTCTGCGTCAGAATCGGAAAAAGCCGAGCCGGTCAAAGTAACATCACCGACCGCGGCAATTGTCTTTTGTTGCATCACAAAAACAGAAAAAGCCAACAGTAAAAATAGGACAACACTAAAATATTTCCCGAAGACCGATCTAGTTCGTCCCCTTCTTTTACTCATCATTAATATCATATCATTTATTTTTTAAATTCAATAGTTTGCTCTTGCAAATGACAATAAAACCTCTAACATAAAATGTGTTCGCGTTAGATAAATAGTAAGTTTAACAAGCAAATAATGCCCCACACTATGTCTTACTGCAAAACGGATTACATCCTGTTATTGCAGTGCGACAAGTGAGGGGCTTTCGGGTCAGCAGTAACTGACTCGAAGCGGAGGAAAAAATGGCATATGAAGAGATAAGAAAGTTGATCGAGAAAACAGGAAAAGATCTTGGACTAAAAGAAAGTATTATTGAAGAAATTTCCGAGCCCAAGAGGGTTGTTGATGTTTATTTTCCGGTTCAAATGGACTCCAAAGATATAAAGATCTTTCACGGCATAAGAGTTCAGCACAACAATGCGCGGGGCCCATTTAAAGGCGGTATCAGATATCATCATGAAGTGAATATGGAAGAGGTTAAGATTTTGGCAGCTCTTATGAGTTTGAAGACGGCTGTTATTGATATCCCGTTTGGCGGAGGAAAAGGCGGTGTTGCAGTTGATGTTAAAGACCTTTCAAAAAATGAATTGAAGCGACTAACGCAGGGTTTTGCAAAAGCAATTTATGATGTAATTGGGGAGCAGAAAGATGTCCCCGCTCCTGACATCAACACAAATCCTGAAATTATGAAATGGTTTCTGGAAGAATATGAAAAAATAATCGGTAAAAAAGAGCCCGGGGTTATTACGGGCAAAGCGCTTAAAGACGGCGGGATCAAAGTCAGAGATGAGGCAACGGGCTTAGGCGGCGCAGCGGTAGTCCAAGAAATTGCAAAAATTTTGAAGAAAAAGCCCGAGCAAATAACGGTGGCCATACAGGGCTTTGGAAATGTGGGATCTCATCTTGCCCATCATTTACAACATATGGGTTTTAAGGTGATTGCGATCGCCGATATTGACGGCGGTTTTATGCATGAGGATGGACTGGACTACCACAAGACATATAAGGCCATAAAAAGTGGGCGAAAAATTATTGATCAGTGTTTTTGTCAAGTTCATGGAAAATCAAATGATTGTTGCGTAATTTCAGCCAAAGATGTTTTGGAAAGAAAATGCGACATTTTGATTCCGGCGGCAATCGGGGAACAAATAACTACCAAGAACGCCAAAAATATCAAAGCCAAAATTATAGTTGAACTCGCCAATCATCCGATCAAAGACGAGGCGGAGCAAGTCCTGAAGAAAAACAATATCTTGATCGTGCCGGACATTCTAGCCAATGCCGGAGGTGTTTTGGCCAGTTATTTTGAATGGAGGGAAAATGTTGAGGGAGTCAAAATGAGCTACGACGAGGCCAAAGAAAAGCTGATTGATAAAATGCGTTTGGCTACCCGCAAAGTTCTTGCTTTATCAAAATTGAAAAAAATCTCAATGCGCGAAGCTGCGTATCAAATTGCCATATCTCGAATTGCCCTGAAGCTCAAAAAATAAGCTATAATAAGAGTTAATAAGGAGGGTAGTGCGTTTTTTTCTGGCTAGGTTTAAAAATCTAGAAGGATTGAAGCCAAAATTAGCCAACCCGCATCTGTTTAATTTTGGGTTTCTTTTGATGATTATGGGGCCGGGAATTATAACGGGTGTTATTGACAGCGATAGCGGCTCTATCGCTACTTATTCATCCGTTGGCGCTTCATATGGTTATGCCTTACTTTGGGTTATCGTTCTGACAACAATTCCCCTTGCGATTATCCAAGAAATGACCACAAGAATGGGGGCAGTAACCGGTCGCGGACTCGCTTCTTTAATTCGCGAAAACTTCGGGATTAGAATAACTTTTTATAGCTTAATTGCACTGGTTCTGGTAAATATTGCAAACATCGTTGCCGACTTTGCGGGAATCGCAGCCGGCGGAGAAATATTTGGAATTTCCAGATTCATTTTGCTTCCAACGGCAGTGATCGTAATTTTGTATTTGGTTTTGGCAAAAAATTATAGGAAAATTGAAAAAATATTGCTGATTTTTTGTCTTTTTTACATTGCTTATATTGTGGCCGGAATATTGGCACATCCCAATTGGACTCAAGCGCTTCATGGAGTCATTTTACCATCAATTAACCTTAAGGATTCAATTGTCATAACCGCAGTCCTTGCTTTAATTGGCACAACGATTGCGCCTTGGATGCCGTTTTATCAGCAGTCCGCGGTCGCAGAAAAAAAGATTGCACTTTCGAACTATAAATATGAGCGCATTGATACTTATACCGGATCAGTCATGACGCAGGCCATCGCCTTTTTTATCGTTTTAGCAACCGCCGCGACACTTTTTAAAAATGGTATTGTGGTAAATTCGGCTTCCGATGCGGCTAACGCCCTGGTTCCTTTAGTCGGAAAATTTGCTGGAGCTTTATTTGCGCTTGGAATTATAAATGCAGGGTTTACAGCTGCAATCGTTTTGCCGACATCAACCGCATATTCTTTAGCTGAAGGATTTGGCTGGAATTCAGGAATGAACAAAAAATTCAAAGAGGCACCACGATTTTATGCAATTTTAATCGGAACAGTGATCGTTAGCGCTATTACTGTTTTATTTCTAAAAGTTAATCTGATAAAAATAATGATTTTTTCCCA
The DNA here is from genome assembly GCA_026397175.1 of Candidatus Berkelbacteria bacterium. Taxonomy (GTDB): domain Bacteria; phylum Patescibacteriota; class UBA1384; order UBA1384; family DTJR01; genus JAPLVK01. The sequence goes on from JAPLVK010000022.1 coordinate 48,435, forward strand.
AGCCATCAACGGATTTTTGCTTCCGGTCATTTTGATTTTAATGTTAACGATTGCCAATAATAAAAAAATTATGGGAAAACATGTAAATACAAGAGTGCAAAATATCATTGGCATCTTAACGATATGCGCGCTCGTGCTGCTTACAATATCTTTAATTTACTTTGCAATATTTGGAAAATAAAAAGGGGTTAAAATGAGATTTACCGAAAACATCGTTGGGATGAAAGTCATGTCGAATAAGAAGGAATTGATCGGAACAATTTCTGATCTTGTGATCTCCATACAAAGTAAATATCCGATCGTGCATGCGGTTGCTATCAAATTTAAAGAAATTCAATATATCGACAAAACACTTCTTATTGAACCCGCAAAAAATATCAAGTTGATTGTTCCTTGGGAGGAAATTAACTTTAAGGATAAACGGCTGTATTTAAAATCGGATGAAGCAGACCTACAGGCGCAATATCTGACCGATGACGAAATATTAGTCGGTAAAAATGTTATTGATAGCATTATTACAAACGCCAAGGGAAATTCAATCGGACGAGTTAACGATGCGGTGATCTTTGAGAGAAACGGAAAATTTGAACTTTTTGGGCTTGGAGTTGGAATTATCGGGATTGTCGCAAAACTCGGCCTCGAGATTCCTCTTGAGGTTATTGATAAGGGTTTTGGCAGAAGTTTTGCCGAAACAGTTATTGATTGGAAATATGTCAAGAAATATCATCCAAACAAAAATGAAATTGTTCTTTCGGTTGGAGAAGAATTAAAAGCAGAAAAAACAATTAATTGGAGTGAATCCAAAAAAATTGACCAAAAACAAGAACCAAAAACCCCAATCATTTTAATCCCATGGGTTCAAATAGAAAAAATATTTAAAAAGAGAAAGTAAAACGACTAAATTTATGAGTGCTTTTGTGAGTTTGATATTGCGAAAGAAATAACGCCAAGAACAATTTCGGCAATCGCAATCCACTGCACTTCGTTTGCCCAAGTCCAGTTTGGAATCAAACCGGCAATTCCCCTAATTATAATAACTACTGCCAGAATACTTAAGGTCGTCTTAACCATTTTGCCTCCTATTTTTTATTTGAGTTTAAACGATTTTATAGTATCCGCCAACTCTTTGTCTGTAAAGCCCTGCAAATCGGATGGCGGTTCATTCCATGTTTTATAAGAAAAGACATAATCGCTATTGCTGGTGATTTTCACCGATTTTTCGTTATCGGAAAGCGCATTAAAAACCGATGATTTATAGACAAAAATAGATATGGGTGTTGCGATTTTATTCTCGTATTTTGTGTCGGTAGTCGCCAGATTAAAATCAATCTTCACTTCGAACGATCCGTTCGTAAGGTTTTCGACTAATTTATAATTTTTCCAAATATCCGAAAATGATATCTCGAAACCGTATTTTGAATTTGTGTACTTTGGCCAGATAGCCGCGACTTGGGTGGCCGATGACACGCCACTTGATTCAATCGATGAAGAGTTGGAGACGGTCTGGGACGCTGTAGCTGGAGAATTGTTTGTATCTTTTTTAATTTTTTTGGCATAGAACAGCGAGCCAACAGCAATAATAATGGCTAGAATAAGCAATATCAGTGCAATACGATTTTTTGTTTTCATTTTCCCCTTCTTTTTAACTATATTACCACATATTTGTAAAATGGCCCCACCCAAAGCAGGACCACTCTACAAATTGAAGCTTTACATCCCCTTGTATTCCCATTTGATACTATCTGACGATTTTGTCTGATATTTATCGGCGGCAACACTAGGTTGAGCACCGTTAACCGAATACAACCAGAAGTCCTTATCGGTTGACTTCAGGTCGTCTATGCTATTTACCATAACTCCAAGAGAACTATCTTGGGACTCAACCTGATGATTTGCTTTGAGAATATCGAAGGCCGTTTTCCCCTCTTCGCCTTGATACTCAATCGTTTTTTGCTCTATAGCAACAGCCGTTGGGTTTGTTGCGGCCTTTTTGTTGAAAGCGCAACCCGTTAATAACCCACCAAAAACAAGAACTGATACAAAGACAATTAATACATTTTTCTTAAAATTCATGATACTCCTCTGCTAATTATATTTTACCGAGATCTTTTCCGACAAGACAAATTTAATTTTTATGAGTAAGGCATTTTTCCTCCTCGGGATAAAGAACATGTTGGTTTTCCGACTTTACGGTAGCGGGACTGTGACGGTATTAAACCGCGCTTGCCCAAACATGTTGATTAGTTTGTATTTACTACTTAAACAACAATAATCATAATTGTCAAACAGAGATCCTAACTCAAAGTTATACAGATTACAAAATGTTACATAACTTTTAATTAACTTACTTAACTTTGTTCGGGTACCTAATAAAACTTATATATTTTTGTTCTCTCACTCATCCACAGGGTAAATTCTGGCCTGTGGAAAAGATGTGGATATAATTGTAAATTAAAAAATATAAAGTTATATAGGACTTTGCTTTTTTATAAAATCCGCTCAAAATAAAATCTGCCCCGCTTACGCAAGGCAGATTTTATTTTTTTGTCTAGTTTGGCTTAGCGATACGATCTATCGAAGTTACCGCCGCGGTCAGACCTTTTTTCTTGAGGTCTAGCTACGCTGACCGTCAGGGGTCTACCTTCAATTTCCTTACCATTCATCGCCTCAATGGCCTTGTTGGCCATTTCTTCGCTTTCAACAGTGACAAAACCAAATCCCTTTGATCTGCCTGTGTTGAATTTGTCGGTGATGACTTTCGCCTCGACAACAGTTACGCCTTCAACCTCTTTGAAGAGGGCTTCGAGCGCAGCATCGTCGACCGTGTAAGGAAGATTGCCCACATAGAGCTTATTTTTATCTTCCATCTATCTAATTCCTTAAACACATTAACTTTCGACCTAATTTCAATTTTTTACAATCGAGTTCATAAATTCAAAACTTATCAACACGATTAAATAATTGTACCCCAAATCACTAAAAATGTCAATATCAACAAAAAATCTGGGCCTAAATTACCTTTGCAAGTATAAATACATCATGCGTCTTGCCCTTCTTTATGACATCTTTTTTTAAAATTCCTTCACATAAAAAACCATTTTTCTCCAAGACATGGCGAGAAGTCGGGTTTTGGATAAAAACCTTGGCCTCAACTCTTTGTAATTTCAATTTTTTAAACCCAAAATCCACAACCAGCTGGATTACTTTACTCATTATGCCCTGATTCCAGAAATCACGGGATAACCAATAGCCCACCTCTGCTTTATGACCAGGTACTACTTGGCTCAATCCGATTGAACCTATAACTTGGGACTCTTTATCAATTGCAAACGAGTAGACCTGTCTTTTAGGATCTTTTTCTTCCTTCGCCTTTGTGTCAATCCACTTTTTTGCATCGCTAATCGTATATGGATAAGGAACTCGTGACATATTCTTCGAAATTTCTGGGTTGTTTAGGTTTTTCGCCAAAGAAAGAACATCCTCTTTTCGAAAAGGTCTTAAGATAAAATGTTCTGATTTTATTACAGGTGTTTTCATATCCTCTATTCTTCCGATAATTTAAATCTAAAAATTGAGATTGCTAGACAAACTAAAATCCATATCGAAACAATGACAATATTGACGGGATTGGCAAATGGCGAAGTACCATCGTTTGTAACCGCACGAAGCATTCTTAAAAGCGGGGCTAGGGGCAGATATTGTACAATCGAGTAAAGCCATTTCGGCAAAGTGTCAATCGGGAAGAAAACGCCAGCTAAAAACATCATTGGAATAGTAATGGCAGTTGCCATGCCTTGAGCCGCATCGGTGGTTTTTGAAAAACTTGAAACCACAAACCCCATAAGCTGAAAAAGCAAACCCCCGATTAAGGCGAGACCAAAAACTACAAAAATATTCCCGTAAATATGAACATCGAAAACATATTTCCCGATTATTACGATCGTTCCCACTTGAAACAAGTTAAGAATCAATCTAGACAATACCTCTGCCACGACGAAAATATAAGAAGGAAGCGGCGTGGTGGTGATTCTTTTTAAGATTTTGTCTTCTCGATATTTACTCATGCCGACAGCAATCCCTATAACCGAAGAGTTCATGAGCGCCAGCCCTAGAATTCCGGCGAAAACAAAGTCGAAATAAGTCAATGTTTTGTTTGATGTCTTTTCTTCAGAAATCTGAAAGATCGGCTTAGCGTTTTGAATCTGATAATTAGCTTGAGTCAAAAATTGGTTAACAAAACTGGAAATCACGGAGCTTGTTTGGGCATTAGCTTGGTCGGAAATAATGGTGATTGTTTTTGGTGCTTCTGGTGTGAGTAACCCAAAATTATTCGGTATGTAAACTATCGCAGCAATTTTACTTTTTGCAATTTCGTCTTTAGCTACATTTACATCTTTTTCTTTTTGGATTTTAAAAATAGTGGCGTTTTGCAATGTACTGGAGAGATCTGTAGAAAGTTGAGTGTTTGAGTCATTAATTAACGCAACGGTCCCAACTGATGTGTTTTTGCCGAAGAATAACCCAAAAATAAAAGTAAATATAAGTGGAAACATAAAGGCCCAAAACAGCGCTTGCCTGTTTCTCGCCATCATCTTTAAATCAGCAATAAATAATTTTCTAAACATCTTACTCCGCAATTGTTTTTCCGGTTAACTCTATAAATACATCCTCTAGCGTGGCTCGACCAACCGTTAATAGTTCCGGATTGAATTTTTGAACAAGATTCACGACCGTATTTAGATCTTTTTGATTTTTAAGGCGCAAGTCGAACTGATTTTCTTTGCCAAAAGTGTTCTGAACCCTGGCGCAACACTTAACAATTTTAGCAAATATTTTTTTATCAATCTTGCTGGCCACAAAATTAACCGAAAACGGTTCTTTTACATTCTCTATTAATTTATGCGTTTCTCCCATCGCCAAAATTTTTCCTTTGTCCATAATCGCAATTCGATCACATAGTAACTCCGCCTCTTCCATATAATGCGTAGTCAGAACAACTGTTTTGCCTTTGCTTTTAATCTGCGATACAAGACCCCAAAGATTTCTTCGTGCAATCGGGTCAAGTCCGGTTGTCGGTTCGTCCAAAAATACAATTTCGGGATCATTAACTAAACTCGCGACAATCGAAAACCTCTGCCGTTGACCCCCGGAAAGCTTGCCTACAAACTGTTTTTTCTTTTCGGAAAGATCGACCATATTTAACAAATCGTCGGGATTGACCGATTTTTTGTAAAAAGAGCAAAAAAGATTTAATATTTCACTTAATGTTAGAAAATGAAAATAGGCAGACGACTGGAGCTGTACGCCAATTTTTTCTTTAATCGCGTTTACACTTTTTTCAACATGATGACCCAAGACCACGATACTGCCAGATGTGCCCTTCCTTAAGCCCTCGATAATCTCAAGTGTTGTGGTTTTGCCCGCACCGTTTTCGCCTAAAAGCCCGAAAACCTCGCCCTTTTTTACTTCAAATGAAATATCATTGACAGCATTAAGTGTCCCGTATTTTTTGACTAAGTTTTTGACTTCAATGACATTTTTCATAACTTAAATTAGTATACCAGATTTATTATTATTTTCAATGATTTACATAGTATAAAATAAGTTTATCATTATAATATGGGTGATTTTTCAACTTATTTATCATTATTTTTATTCCTGTTTGCGGGATTGATTATTTGGATTGCCGGAATTGAACTCGCCAAGACAACAGACACGCTTGATTCCCGGTTTAAACTCGGGGACGCACTGGGTGGATTAATACTGTTGGGAATCGCGACGACTTTGCCAGAGATTGCAATTTTAATTGCGGCATCTTTATCGGGACAATACACAATTATATTGGGAAATTTAATCGGCGGAATTTCTGTTCAGACCCTGGCCATTGTTATTTTTGATTTCACGCTCAAAGGGAAAAGACCGCTTTCGTATTTGGCCGGTTCTAAAATTCTTTGTTTTGAGGCGATTTTTGTCATCTTTATGACACTCGTGAGTATATTTGGAATGCGCTTGCCGAGAAATTTGAATTTTCACTATTTTAGTCCAATATCAGTAATCTTAATTGTTGCCTGGGTTGGCGGACTTTACCTTCTGAACCGCGCCAGAAAACGCTCCGAGTTATATCAAGCGGAAAAAGATGCGCAGCCGGGAAGAATGCACCACGAAAGACGCTCACAAGAAAATCATGTTTTTTATGCCAAGAAAAAAACGAGCTATGTAATTTGGATTTTTGCGCTTGCGTCGCTTGCGACACTGATTGCCGGTGTTATGTTAGAAAAAACCGGCTCATCGGTTGCGAATCATTTTGGAATCGGAGCGGGGTTATTTGCCGGAACCATCATGGCGCTCGTTACGGCTTTGCCGGAAATCAGCACGGGAATTGAATCAATTTTAATCAAAGATAACCAACTGGCGATTTCTGATATTTTCGGCGGAAACTCTTTAATGCCGGCTCTTTTTATAGTTGCCGATCTTATATCAAAAAAACCAATTTTGCCAATATCGCAAAAATCAGATATTGTTTTTGCAGTTCTTGGCGTAGCGCTAACTTTGGTTTATGCAATTTCTCTAGTCGTTAAACCCAAAAAACGATATTTCCGCCTCGGCGCCGACTCGATCGTCGTAATTATAATTTACGCCATAGGGCTATTTGTTTTGAGCAGGATCGGCTAAAAGTTGATCACCACTATGACACCTCGTAGGTGTCATTTAAGAGGTCGGGTTTTTATTTGTGCCAATTTTATCAAATGCCCAGATCATATTCGTCATTTTCCCAGTACATTATTACGCCATAATTACCGCTCTCGGGATCATCTTCCATGTAATTTTCTTTTATTCGCGCAATTTTAAGTCCTCGTCCGGTGTAGAATCTGATGTCGGGATCGGCCAAATTATCCCCATCTTTTTGATTTACAAATTGCTCTATTGTCAGGCTCGGGTTATCATCTTTGGCTTTTTTGAAACCAGGTACCCTCGATCCGAGAAACAGATATTTCAAGTTCTTCTGTTTTACCAATTCTTTCTGTGCTTCGATTAAGGCTACCCCTATTCTGTTACCTTTATATTGCGCTCTAACGCCTAGCGATACAACATAAAGTGAGTTGCCGTCTTTGTTATGTCCGCCCGTAATAGTTCCGTCCTCTGAATGTACAGGACTAATGAACCCGTTATTCGTAATTTTCTCCCAGGATTCTACATCATCTGTTGGCTCAAAATTTGAAATTTCGGAAGTGCTGACTCCTGCAATAATTCCGAACTCATAACCCAAAAAGAATCCTTCAGGAAAAACTTTCATTCGAGATTCAAATTTTTCTCTTGGCGCTCGAACTTCTTCGGGCCATGCCTCCTCCTCTGTTCGCATGACGCCTTCGAGTTGTTCGTTCGTTATAACCTCGTCTTTTGTGTTGATTGTTTCAATGCAAATTTGCTTCAGCTGCTGTAGCCAGTCTTTATAACAATGACACTCCTTGTTTGTTGGGTCATTTTCCCAGCTTAAAAGCTCGTTATAGTCTCGCAAGAATGATTGCTGGTCCATATCGTGATTAAAGCTACTTAAAATTTCAATAACTTTTTCATTGCAATATTTACTGCCGGTGTCTGGATTCCCCCCTGTTACAATTGAGATTCCCTCTCCGCTCAAACCGACATGTAGACCCAAATAATCAAATACATTACTCTCGCCGTCTAAGATTCTGCCACAGAGTTGTTTGATCGTTTCTGCAATACTCCAGTACATCGGTGCTTTGTAGCTTCTGAACATATGAAGCAGTGAGTCTCTATATGTTCTCGTTGGTCCGAGAGAAACATGAGGTTTTAATTCGGGTTTCAAGTTAAGATCTTTTGATATTTGGGCTACTTGTACCGCTGATTCAATAGCCGATTTTATCGCGAAGTTTTCGCTCATTAGTCCTGGCTTAAGCAGGATGTAGAAAAATGATCTGACATTTCTTTTGGCAAGATCATCTATTATTCCGCGCAGAGCCTCTTCGCTTATGCTTTTTCTTAATTGTTCTCCAATAATCTGGTCGGTGGTTTCAAGTCCGAAGGCAATCTCGAGTCGTCTTGTACCGCCATCGCTATTTAGCCACGCAAGAACTTCATCGACCTTATCTTGCGATTGAACAATGTCAGCAAATTTTGCTTCGACAGTCAGGACAATATTTTTGGGTGAATTTTCTCTCACAACATCAATTATTCTTTTCCTTCCGTCAGCAGAAATCTCTTCGTCGCTAAAAAATGAGCCCGAGTTAAAAATTTCGATAATATCAATATGCTCACTCTCGAATTGAAATGAGGGACGCACTGTATTCATAGCATCTACCATCTGCTGCTCATACTGTTCTGGTGTAACGGGGTTTCCTCCAGTTGAGTAATTTTCGCTAAATACGCAAAATGCACAATTTGGGTATTCGTTAGATTCTGCGTGTGAACGACGCTTGGAACAACCGGGTGATTTTAATAAAATCGATGCTCGTCTGGCGGGTTGTCCATCGAGTGTTGTTAGGCCCCCAGTGTCAACGAAAAATGGTTTCGACACCTCTCGGGCATACATTTCAGGATTTTCTCTCGCATCTCTGGCAAGTTTAGCCGCGTCGCCCTTGTGTTCATAAACCTGCGCTATCTTTTCAGGAGCCCGAAAATCGATCCCTACATCTCCATACTCATTTTGACTTTCGACATCTGAACCCATTTTTCTGCTCCGTTATCTTTCCTTAATCATTTGTTTACCTCTAATCCTTGGCGAAAAGTTTTTGCCGGTAACTACGCTTTTCCCAGTTTTGTTTTCGAGGGCTTTTCTTGCGTCTTTCGCAATTTTACCACCTTTTTTGGCTGGAATCTTATTTTCTTCCAATCCTTTTGTTTTGTCTGTCTCGGCGATTCGTCTTGTTGAAAGTTCGGCAAGCGCGGTGAAGATCAATTCTTCTTCGCTCATATGATCTCGCAGATTTTGCGTTTTTAAGCCCTTCAAATTCTTGTGATCTTTGACGGATAAATCGCTCCATTCTTTGTGAATAATATTCGTCAATATTGCAAATTCTTCGCCCTCTTTTACTTCGTGATCAGCCCAATAATCAGTCAATTTGTTTCTGGTCTCATGCCCAGTCATCCGTTGCTGAATCCACTTTTGGCTTCGGCCCATTTTCTGCCAATAACTCCTTGATCTATCTAGTGCTTTTTCCGGATCTGCCATTTCTTGTATTCTCTCGTAACCAGTTTTCGCTAGCCACAATTTAAATGGCTCGGCTTTTTTACTCGGGACTGACTGAATGATTCTAAATATTTGTTCTGTACTGCCTGCCAAAGTTTTTCTTTTTTTCCCTGTCTCTGTGACCATTTCTACCTGGGGACAATTTGTCCCTATGTAATGCCCGACCTCGAAGTCCCTTTTGCGAAGCTTTTTGAGATAGTCGGTTGGATTTATACTATCGGTAAGTGCTGCGATAATATCAATTACCGAAAAATACCATGTTTCGGTTTTTTCGTCATAATACCGACGAATTTTGAAGCTTTCGAAAATAGCTAATGAATTTTGTTTAATTTTCATATTTTCAATTCTTCAATTTTTTTAAATTAAATTTTGTGATTTCTTTGCGCACGATTTTTTCCATTTCTTTGTGTGATATTTTACCTTTACTCGATAATATTTCCAATTTATTTGCCTTAAGCATATTGTCAAGATAAGAATCCCAGTCCTTCATATACATAACATTTTGGCGCTCAATCTGAAATTCAGCATAAGAAAGAAATTGCTCAACCAGTAAATAAAGTTGGCGAAGCTCTGTTTCAAGCATATAATTTTTGGCGATCTCTGCTTCTTGTCTCGTTACGGAAACTTTTTTGTAATTGGTCATACCAAGATTTTCTTTTCTGCTGTCAATCCGATTAACAACTAATTCGGCGGCAGTTTTGCCTGTTATGGCATGGTGAAATTTATTCTGCATAGCAGCATAAAACTTTTTTGTATAATCGGCTTTAGTATCATAGTCCGCACTGGTTGAAAAAATATCTTTGACTTTTTCGTATAAATTTCTTTCCGAAGCGCGAATCTTTCGGACGCGCTCCAGCATCTCACCAAAATATCCTCGTTTGTAGCCGCCGTTTGCTAGCCGCTCATCGTCCATAACAAATCCTTTGACAATATATTCTCGCAGGGTCTTTGTCGCCCAAATACGGAATTGCGTACCCCGAAAAGATTTTACCCGATAGCCAACGGAAATAATTACATCGAGATTATATTGCTCGATTTCACGAATTATTTCCCTTGGTCCCTCTTTTTGAACTATCCGGAATTTCCGGACAGTTGGAACCCTACTTAGTTCTCCTTCACTAAAAATATTTTTAATGTGTTCGTTTACAGTTTTAACATCTTTCTCGAATAGTTCAGCCATCTGTTTCTGGGATAACCAAACTGTCTCGCCGGTCATCCGAACTTCAATTTGAGTTGAACCGTCTTCAGTTTTATAAATAATGACTTGGTTTTTCTTGCTAGATTCTTTCATTTACACTCTCTCTGCGCGCCATCCGTGATTTTAATGTAAGATGGATGATTTTTATTATAAAAATTCCTTATCGCCCGTCTGCAAAAGCTTTGCTTTAGCTAATGCGGGCAGGCTAATTATTAGGGTAAAAGCGTAGCATCCCCCTCCCAAAAACTGCCATCAAGTTCCCTTTCTTGCTAAATAATTAAATGCATAAAAATAATTTTGCCATGATTTGTCGGTGGATTGATATTGGTTTTCGAAAAACCAATCGGCTAAAACCTCGCGCATTCGGCAGAGTTCACGCAATTGTTTTTTATTTTTCGGATCGAGCCGTGTTATGTCAATCAGCTCCAAAGCGCGCTCGAAAGCAAGCTGCGAATATTCTAAATCATTTTTATTTTTCCAGATAATCGTTCGCTCCACTTCACTGCCGATATTGGCCATTTGCTCGGCTAACGATTTAGAAAACCATTTTTTTTCTGTTAAGTCCTTATGATAAAAAAGATTCATTTTTGAACTATTTTGTTAACAACTATAATTATCTTTTCGCGAATTTTTGGATCGTCAACCGATCTTGTTCGATTGCCTTGTGAGGGGCGCAAGTTAACCATCGAATCAAATTCGATAAATTCCTCGCCGGTTTTTTCGGGATACAAATTTATTCCCCAAAGATTTTGTTGTTTCGAACCATTTTGAAGCAGTAATTCTTCTTCGTCACTATGCATTCCCGCGTCAACAGCCATAACCTCTTTCTCAATATCAACAACCGCCTTAATCAAAGTGCCAAACATATCCTCGGCCATCTTTTTTAATTCGCTAAGTGATATATTATCTTCAATTATTTTCATAAATTAATATTTACCTCACCTTAAGCTTCCCATAAATCAAGAAAAAAATAAAGTCCAAGCATCGGTTCTAATTTTGCAACTTTAAAAATTCACTCATTTTCCCTTTCTCCCCTGCACTTTTGAGACGATCGTCTCAAAAGTGTATGCCTCAAACCTGTATTTACTTGCTAGTTTTTATAATATGAGATTAAAGATCGAATTTATTTTTAAGATATTCTTCACAATCAATCTTGGAAAGTTCTCCGTAATTAACAAATTTTTCAACTTCAAAGACCGAACTAATAAAAGATATCTCATCCTCGCACTTATAGGGGCAAACCCAAACACTTTTTTGCAATTTGACAAAACCGATTTCTATCAATTTACTTCTCAAAATATTTCTAGCAAATCGGAGTTTTTCGGGAATATCAAAAAATACTATTCTCCATTTGCCATCCCATTTATGTTTATTAATCGAAATAGCATCAATGTCATAATCCACTAACCTTACCTTACCTTTTTGTGTAATTTTAATAATTGTTTTGCCTTTTCGATAGGTAATCTGAACAAATCGGTCCTTAATTATTTTCTCGAGTGATTTATCAACTGCTTCATCGCCGTGTTTCTTGCGCAGCTTGTTCAGTTTGGGAATAAATTTTGAAAGCCCATAAGGAGAAGTCAAGGCAACACCGATTACCAAACCAATCAGCACCACTTCCAATACCAATTTTGCTACCTCAACGAAAACTTCTTTTTCATATTTGGTAAGCCGAACCTTTGAACTCATATACTTAACATTATCACTAATTTGAATCCTCTGCACTTTTGAGACGATCGTCTCAAAAGTGCAGGCAGAGGGTGTATCTTTATTACGCTGAATCTCGGAAAAATAAATTTAGAGAACTGATTTTTGATAACCCCGAGCCAAAGGATTCCCCTTGGGGAAGAGGACCCTTGGGGCATTTTTATGGTTCGCTCCGCCGGCTGGCGGATTTAGGATGAAAAAAAATTTATCCTATGATTCGTTGATAATATTTTTCGCCCATTCGACTCGCTTCGCTCGTTCAGGATGAAAGTTGTCTTTATAATACCGATTTCTGGTAGCAACTTTCGCCCTTCGACAAGCTCCCTCCTTCGCTAAAGCTACGGAAGGGCAAGCAGAGTGAATCTTGCTCGTGTTATATCACTTCTTTTTGGTAGCAAGATTCACAGTAAACTTTTTCCGGTCTTTCGGGTGCATAGGTGGTTTCGAATTCGTTGGGGCAGTGGCCAGAATGATCGTGGCCAGGCAGATCGCACATGCATTGGCGGTGATACAAAACCCGCGGATTGCGCAGTTTAAATAATTCTTTGTATCTCACCTCGGAATGTTTAGTTGGCACGGGAATTCTCTGTCTTATATAAAACGCCAACTCTTGCGGCATGATTTTGAACGGTTTTCCCGACTTTTCACATTTCAAAACTCCCGCCAGCAATTTTTTAACTTCTTCGTCTGAATTTATGTAATCATCAATTGAATCTTTTGGCTCGTAGGCTTCGCCTTTATAATCAGGATTGTATTCTTTGTCCTGCCACTTGCCGCCAATTTTCTCGGCTTCTGCCTTGGTTTTGGGATGATAAATATTAGCCATTGTTTCGTTGTAACCAAACAAAGACATTTTCATCGGGCAAAACTCTCCCCACTCGCCGTCTTTTTGCATTCGCTCAATTATTTTTGGCACCAATTTATCATATTCTTCCTTGGTATACTGTTTATTCAAAATACAATGCTGCTTGTGATTAATCCCGATACAGCCAAAACAATTTGAGCAGTAATCAATAAAGTTACAATACAAATTACTGTCTCCGTAGGCGGTCCAGACACTAAAACGGTTTTTGTAACCAGCGTTGCTTGTCCCGTCGTAACAGAGTTCCGCTTCGGTAATATAATCGAGGTCGCGGCAATCCTTGCTATCAGCATCAATATTGGTGATCCTGACACAATTTTGGCTTTTATAGGCGTTAAAACACTTTTTGCAGTCTTTACATTCAATTAAATAATCACCTGTGCAGTTTTCTGTTTTGACATTGTTGTTTTCTTTGTGAATCGCCTTGAGCATGCCTTCGCCGGATCTCTTTTTGTATTCTTCGACCACCGATCTTCTGCCAAAATCAATTTCCTTTAATTTCTTTTTGTATTCTTCTTCGGAGTACTCTTTGTTTTCAATGCAATATTGCTTATTGTGTAAACCCGCACAAAGCAAAACATTGTTGCACCCTCGGCAGTCGTAAGAAAAATAAGATTCGGAGCAATTCTCACAATGCTCTAAATACATTGAATTATGGCAATGATCGCAGTCAAAACAATGGTAGCAATATTCACAATTTCTAATATCAAAACAATCAATGCAGTCCTTAGTATAAAAAGTTTCGGTGCAGTAATAGCATCTTTCCGCATAGCCAGCATTAAAACAAAGATACGAATCCTTCGTCTGCCAAGTTTGATTGCAAAAATTACTGTTCTCAACGATGGTAGTATTGTTGGCCTGACGCGGAACGGCTAGTAAAAGTTCATTAAACTGCTCAAAAAATGACTGGTTGAAATCGAATTCACGGCCGAAGCTCATTGGATCCCAGTCGTCGGATCTCCAGACAGAATTTTTATAAACCTTGTAGGGCTTGTCCGGAGAATAAACCGAGACAATTTCCTCGCCTGTTTTATCACATTTTCTTTTATAAAGTGAGCGCTCGTTTCTCCAGCAGAGTCGCCTGATTTGTCGGCAGGTGTAGCAAAGTTTTGGGGCATCAATTTTATAAACCCGCCCATTCAAAACCGGACTAATTTTTTCCAGAAACGCCAAATCATCATCGCTAACGACAAATTCTTGTCCACATTGTTTGCAAGTTTTATTTTCTGCCATTATATTCTTTTATACTCTTTTTCTAATCCAAGTTTTTTTACCCATTCGTTTATATAATCGTTATCCACTTTCGAAATCTCTAAAATTGATTTAATATCATCCGCGTGTCGGCTGGAATTGTCTTTTTGCATCCACTGAAGTTTGGAAATTATTAAATCCTCCGGGGAAATAAATCTAACTTCGCGGCCAATATCTTTTTTAATTGATCTTCTTAGTCGCAGTTTATCATAATCTTTGTTATAGACAATCCAAAAATCAATTTTCATTCCGATATTTGGTTCTATAATATTGAACTCACCATTATTTTTTAGAGCATCTCTCATTTGAAGAGGATCTATATACGCATCTGGAAATTCACTTTTTAATTTGCCGGCGAGCTGATCGATATTTTTTTCTTCGAGATGAATAACTAAATCAATATCTGCTGTAAACCGAGGTTTTCCCCAAACAGATACTGCAAAACCTCCGCTAACAAAAAAATCGATTCTTAAATTATTTAAGATTTCTGCGATTTTATTTAAGAGGTCTGTTGGGGTTTTGGGTTGTTTTTGCATTTGAAAAATTTGGGGTTAACTTTTTTTGCGTACGCAAAAAAACCGTTTAGCATTTCGAGTTTTTCAGTAGCCGTTTTTCCCTTGATTACCGACATATAAAATTTATCGGCTTTAGAGGTTGCGCTTTTTTTCTTCATATTGTTTAAAGTTTCCCACAAACCACTTGAAAAATAAAGCATAACCAAACTCCACCCGCCGGGTGGAGTTTTAAGGGTTTTGATTGATCTGTTTAAAATTTAAATTTATTTATAGCACACTTTTAATAATCTCCAGGGCTTTTTTGAGCTTGATCTTATCTGATATCAAACTAATTCTGAAATAATCTTTTCGAGAAGAAAAAATACTTCCGGGCATCACAAGCACGCCTTTTTTCGCTAGTTCGGCAACGAATATTTTCTCTTCTGATGGGCATTTTATAAAAAAATAAAAACCGCCGTCAGGAATCACAAATTTGAAATTACCACCTAGCTCTTTTATTACCATATCTCGATTTTTCTTATATATCTTTGAAGCTTTTTGGGAAATATCAAGGTTATCCACAAATAATTCTTGAATAAAATCCGCGACACAGACCTGCTCTAGAAACAAAAGTTTATTGGCGGCTTCGATCACTTCGACCGGCCCGCACAAGTAGCCGATTCTCAATCCGGTTGCGGCGTGGGATTTAGAAAAACTGTTGACAACAATGGTTTTATAGTAAAACTCTGCCGGGCTTAAGAATTTATTGTCATAATCGAAATCCTTATATACCTCGTCGGAGATTATAAACAAATCATGTTTCTTGGCTAGCTTGACGACCTCAAGCAAAAATTCTTTGGTATAAATCCGGCCGGTAGGGTTGCTTGGGGAATTGAGTAAGATTGCTTTGGTCTTTGTTGAGATTTTTTTGCTGATTTGTGATAACTCGGGAATGAATGTTGGAAAGGTTGGGATGACCTTCGGTTTAGCCCCAACAATTTTGGCAAGCTCAATGTACGGAGGAAAATAGGGCTCAAAAATAATAATCTCGTCATCACGATCAAAAAGCGTTTGATAAGCAAGAAACAAAGAATACGAACTGCCAGTAGTGATTAGAATATTATCTTTGGTGTATTGAGTTTTGTTCTGATTGTTGATGTGATCCGCGATTTGTTCTCGAAGTATAGTGTTTCCTTTGGAAGATGAGTATTTAAATCGAGAATTTGAACAGTTGAGAAGTTTTTGTTTAACCTTTTTGTGCACATCAAAATCGGGTTCCCCGATCGTAAGGTTAATCAAATCGTTTGATTGGGATTTGAAATAACCTTCGAGGTTAGGCAGGATGATCCTATTAATTGTTTTTGACAGTTTCATTGGATTTGTTTTGCTTCGCTTTCTCAACTTTCTCTTTAGCAATTTGGTAAGCAATCATCATCGGAGGAACATTTTTTTCTTTCGATAGCGCAAATACCTGCTTCAAAAGGCCCGGAATTAAGTCGGTTTTCTTGAGCGCATTATTGACATCTTCGCCTCTCACTTCGCACATACCATGGCAAACTCCTCCTGCATTGATTACAAAGTCAGGAGCATGAAGGATGCCCTTTGCGTACAAAATCCGGCTGTGTTTTACTTCGTCCTTTAGCTGATTATTCGCTCCACCAGCGATTATTTTGCAATTTAACTCATCAATCGAATCATCATTAATTATTTCTCCGATTGCATTGGGAGAGAAGATATCACATTTTACTTTGTGAATTTCTTTTGGATCAACTATCTCAACACTATATTCTTTTTCGTATTTTTTGGTCAGCGCTTCATCAAGATCAGAACCGTAAATCTTAACATTATGCGAAGAAAGCAGCTCAACAAGCGTCCCACCAACATATCCGAGCCCTTGCACTGCTATAGTTAAGCCGTCAAGATTCTCGTTATTGAGAAATTCTTTTGCGCATTCCTTAATCCCTTTATAAACGCCGTGTCCGGTTGTTACGCCCGAGCATCCTTTGGAGTTAAAGATGTACTTCGTTTTTTCGCGAATGATTTTGGCGTCATCGAGGCTAAGTCCCATATCAACTCCGGTTAGAAATGCTCCGCCCAAGGATTCTATGAAATTGCCGATTGCATGCAAAAATTCTTTGCTTTTTGGTTTACTGGGATCACCGATCACTACCGCTTTTGATCCGCCAAAGGGCTCGTTTATAATTGCATTTTTATATGTCATAGCATAAGAAAGACGCAGCGCTTCTTCGATCGCCTTGGCTTCCGAAACATCCACCATTCTGGTTCCGCCCGTGCTTGGCCCCAGTGTGGTATCATGAATCGCTACAACCATTTTTAATCCGGTCTCCTGGTTGTACCCGAAAATGATTTTCTCGTGCTCGTTGGTTTCCATAATGTCGAAGACATTTGTCTTGATGTCTGGTTCGATATAGGTGAGTTTTTTCATGAATTCCTCCATAAGTTTATTTAATAAAAAAATCTTTCGCTTAAAAGGACGAAAGATTTCTTCCGTGGTGCCACCTTTTTTGCCTGCTGTTGCAGGCCCCTTAGACACTCCGGTATTACCCGACATGTCTTAGCTCGATTACGGGAGCTCCCGGCGTTGGCTACTATTAGTTCACCAAGCGTCTCGCAGGCCCATTCTCCTGGTCATCAACTTTCTTAAATTTAATATACAACTAAATATTTATTTTGTCAAATAAATAAACAAACATGGCGCCGTCAGAGACGGCGCCATGGGACGATGCACAAGCAATCGCTAGATGATCGCGCGAATTGCTTCGAGCGTTGAGAGTTGCTCGTCGGGGATGACATTGCCGAACACATTGTTCAGCACTGTTACCACCCCAGTCGGAGCAACTCCATTGCGGGAGATACAGTAGAGGAAACCCTTCGGGAAGGTCTTCACTTGGACGAAATATTCGGTCGGCGGGAAAACCATCCCAACCAAACGGTTCAGACCAACCTGGTCAAACCAGTTGGAGAGGAAAAAACCTCCTTGATCTTTACGAACACCGACGACCTGCAGACCAATGATGTCTGGCCTCTGGACTAGTTGTCTTGCGGTGCAAGATATCAGTTCTAACTTGAACTCCTCCAGCGCGACCGAATCCAAGTCCGCGCTAAGTTCCATGCCGGTCTCGATTCGGGAGATCTCCTGGCCGTTGAAAGTCAGGTAGTCGAACCAGAAGTTGTCGCCAAGAATCTCGCGGTTGGCAATGTACTCGTCGAACCCAGCATTCGGGTAGCCGTGATCAGGGTTCGGGAGGAAGAAGGCCTTAACATCATACACACCCATAATCAGAGTGCGATTGGCGGGTGGAACACCGCCGGCGATATCGAGGATCGCTCCGGGATGGTAGCTGATATCAGCGCCACATTCCTGACACTTGGCCAGAGTATGGCTCTTGGCCGTTGCGAGCAGATTCGGCGACAGGTCGTTGAAGAAAACATTGACCAATCCTCTGTTCGGCGGCTTGCAGGGATCACATCCGGAGCAGATGGCCTGCTTAAAGATCATCAGCGGATCTCGGCAACCAACCGCTCCACCAAATGTTACAACATTCGAGATACCAGGGATTCTCCTGCAAATCTCGATTACAGCGTCCATCTCACCTGCGTTGTCGACCGTCATGTCGGCGGTCTCGTAGATATCAAACTGCCGATCCCAAAACTTGAGTTGGCCCGCCCTATCAAGGGCGGGCTTTCGCCAGGAACACGGGTTTGCCATAGTGAACGCCTCCTTGGATTGGTGGAACATTTGGCACGCCGGCGGGGACTTGAACCCCGAACCTTCGGTTTTGGAGACCGCTACTCTGCCAATTGAGCTACCGGCGTGTTTTCCTACGCTGATAAGTCACTGATGATTGGGTCAGCGACAAGTAGCAGGTCAGAGAACTTAATCTTCAAGCTCGATGTCCTTTGTCCGAGGCCGCAGTAAACGGTTTCGGAATCTATCGAAGAGTCGAATGCGGTTACGAGTTGAAGCCCAAACGGCGGGATTGCTCCGATTTCCACATTCAGACGGTCTTGTACCTCTTGGGTCGTGGCCAGATCAACCTGGGATCTCGATAGTCCGAAAGCTTTTGCTGCTTTGGATCGTGAGATTCGTTTGTCGCCTGGCAATACAGCTAACAGCAAATTGCCGGATCGCTTGTCCTTGAGAATGATGGCCTTAACCATCTGGACATATTCTATGCCCAGCACTCGAAAAACATCATCCGTTGTTATGACCGCTTCGTGATCAATAACCTCAAACGGCAGGTTACGGTCAGTGAGGATTGCTATCAGTTTGTTTTTCATGATGATCACAGGTTAAAATTGGCACGCCGGCGGGGACTTGAACCCCGAACCTTCGGTTTTGGAGACCGCTACTCTGCCAATTGAGCTACCGGCGCGCAATTCTACCTAGAACCGTATCAGTCCGACTTTGGTCCGGACTTCCTCGAGTGTTTCTGTGGCACTTTCGCGCGCCGTGATTCCTCCTTGGTGCAGAACATCGCGCACGAGGTTCTTTTGTCGCGCGAGTACTTGTCGCCTTTCTTGCATCGGTGCCAGCATGCTAATGACCGCGCTAGCAAAGCAGTCCTTGCACTCAACACAGCCAATTTGGGCATTCTCACAAACCGGTATGATGTCTTGGGCGGCTTTATCGGCTCCCAAGACATGCTCCTGTAGTACATAGAGATTACACTCCCAGGGATGTCCCGAGTCGGTGCGTCTCTCACGCTTGGGGTCTGTGAGGGCATTGCGGCACTTCTGTCTGATAATCTCCTCTGAATCAGTCAGGGCGATTGTCGCACCCGAGGACTTACTCATCTTGCCTTCGCCCCCTAAGCTCGGGACACGGATGTCCTTGCCGGAAAGCTTCTTGGGGATGGGAAAGGTCAAACCGAATTTGGCGTTGAAGCTCCGGGCCAGATCGCGAGCTATCTCGAGATGAGGCAGTTGATCTTCACCGACAGGAACGACATTGGCCTTCTGGATGAGAATATCGGCCGCCATAAGTATCGGGTAGGTCAGAAGACCCGTGTTGATGTTGTCCGGTTGAGACGCCGCTTTTTCCTTGTAGGTAGGGCAACGCTCGAGCACAGAAACCATCATGAGGTTGGACAAAATCCAACTCAATTCAGGGATCTGCGGGACAGACGACTGGGCGAAGATGACCGCCTTTTCCGGATCAAGTCCAGCAGCAAGATAGTCCAGTACAAGTTCTCCAAGGTTGTCGCGTAGCTCGGCCGGGTTAGTTAGCGTCGTCAACGAATGCCAATCAGCCACAAAGAAGTGGCAGTTGTATTCGTCTTGCATCTGGACGAAGTTTCGGATTGCGCCCAGATAGTTCCCGAGATGCACATTGCCGGTGGCGCGGATACCCGACACCACAATTGGTTTCAAACTGGTCTCCATTTAGATTCTCCATTCTATCAAAAATGCATCGCGTTAGACACGATCTTGTACTCTTTATAACAGATAAATTAATATTGTCAACACTCCTGTTAATTTAGTTTTAACTTAAACTATTCAGGATCTATTGCTCGAAAAAACCTGTTTATTCTCATCTGGCTAATGAGATAATAGTACTTCTTCACAAAAGTTACATGGCCCTACAAGATTGGTGCCGAGAAGTTTTCGTCTTTGAGTTTGTCGAGGACTTCCAGCTCTTTAGATTTTTCGCGTGAAATTTCCCGCTCGGCCTCGGCTTTATTGATACAATAATTCGCGCGCGAGTTTGCGACAATTTGTTCTTTAAATGAAGTTGTAACTTCGGGAACGGTCAGTGTTTTGGCGGAGAAGGCCTCTTTGACCTCTTCGTCAATTGAAAGTTTGAGATAAATTTCGCGAACACCCAAATTTGTAATATCAATGGCTTTAAATCGCGGCTCAAATTCTTGCTCCAAAAGCGCGGCATCCTCCGGCCCGATTCTAAAGGAGATGATCGAGCCGACATTTCCAAAAACCGTTTTGCGAATAACTTCTGAAAGCTGCGAAACATATTGATGAGACATGGTCAGCGATAATTTATATTTCCTTGATTCTGACAAGATGTTTGAAAATGATTCGGTGGCAAAGTTTTGAAACTCATCAACATTAAGATAAAACGGCACGCGTTGATTTTCAGCAACATCGGCGCGAGCGAGCGCGGTTTGATAAATTCTGGTGATCAACATCGCGCCCAAAAGAGAAACATTTTCTTCGCCCAAAATCCCCTTCGGCAATTTAACCAGAAGGATCTTTTTGTTATCCATAATATCTTTGAGCACAACTTTATTTTCTTCTTGACCGACAATATTTCGAATCAGAGCGTTTGAAACAAACTGGCCGATTTTATTTAAAATCGGCATAATCGCTTCGGAGTCAAACTTTTCCGACCAGCCGGCAAATTCGTTGGTCCAGAAATTTTTAACAACTTGATCTTCGATCGTTTTGATAATTTCTTGACGATATTCTCGGTCGGTTAAAATAAGCAAAATTGACATAACCGAGGCCTTGGGCGCGTCAAGCAAAGCCAAAAGCGTCATTCTTAAAACATGCTCGAGTCGCGGTGTCCAGTTTGCACCAAAGATCTTTTTGAAAACCTCAATTAAACCAGTCGAGACCTGCTGGCGATAGGCCGGTTCCACTTTCATAATCGGGTTAAAGGAAATCGGATATTGCTCGTCTGCCGGGTTAAAATAAATGACATCCTTAATTCTCGACTCCGGAATAAACGGGATAACATTTTCGATTAAATCGCCATGCGGATCAACAATACAGACGCCATGGCCCTGCTCGAAATCATTTTTGATTAAGAGCTCCTGAAGTTTTGATTTTCCCACACCCGATTTCCCGATGATATACATATGGCGGGCTCGGTCGGACCGTTTAATGCCAAACTCTTCTTTGATATTGCGATAATTTGTTGTCCCAAACGGACAAAGATCGGCCGGATCGGTGTTATCAATCGTTGGCAGCCCCAAGGGCGGCTCGGCTTTTGGCGCCAAAACCTTGTAAAGATTTGGAACGGCGTCGGTATTGACCGGAAAATGATAAATAGTACAAAGTTCCTCCGCAGTCATAAAAAACGGGGTTTTTGAAAATTCGATTGATTTTAAATCCACAATGTCGTTTTGAGAAACGGGACGGATCCTAAATCTAAATTCGTTTAGCTCACTTTCGAGTTTGGTAAATGTCTGCGCAATTGGCGCCAACTTTGATTGCGCCATGACAAAATTTTCGGCAAATAAAACCAAACTGATTTCGGTCATATAAAGCGGTTGTTTGTTTTTTTCGATCGCCGCTTCGTAGGCCTTACTCCTGATTTCCGCTGTCGCTTTTTTGGAAAAAATCCCTTCGATAATATTTAGCCGATCCTTAAAATTTTTCCCCGCAAGCCGCAATGATCTTCTCATTGTAAAGAGCATTTTGTCGTAGTCCATCGGCTTAACTTTTATCTTAAAAAAGAAACTGTCTTGCGCCGAGAGTCGGCTAAATTGGTTAAAAACATCCGCTAAAAATGAGCCCTCAATTTGGTCGTATAGCAAAAATGGATAATGATCGCCGTGTTTTAATTCCATAACCGCGCGCGCGCCTTGTTCGGTATTTGAGGGAATCAAGTCCTTGCCGATCTCCTCGATCTCGTTTGAAGGAAAAACAGAATAGAGCTGATTTTCCATAACATTGTAGTGTTCTTGCGAGATCAAAAAAGTGTAAAAGATTCTTTTGTTAATCATGATAATCGAAATCGAAAAAGGCACATTTTTTAAGGTGCGAGACAGGGTTTTTAGAAATTCATTGAATGTCCTAATATCAAAACTGGTATGCTGGGGTAACTTAATAGCATACTCCTTGATGTTGGAATATCCGTCACTCATATTCTGCTTTTAATTTAGGATCACTTATATGCTACATAAAAACCGGATAAAATTCAATAATTCAAACCCGATAAAGCTTGAGAGCAAATTATACAAGTTTGCCGTCTTGCAGCTTAAATGTGAGTTCTGACGATCTGGCGATTGATTGGTCGTGCGTAACCGCAATAATGGTTGTTTTTTCTTTTTTGGCCAGATCTTTCAAGAGATCAACGATGACTTTTCCGGTTGCAGAGTCAAGGTTTCCCGTCGGCTCGTCTGCCAAAATTAAACTCGGTTTATTAGCAAGCGCTCTGGCGATCGCAACTCGCTGCTGTTCTCCACCTGAAAGACGAGCCTGCATACGAGAAAATTTTTCTTGCGTGATGCCCACTTCTTTTAACAAACCCTGTGCCCTTTGAATTCGTTCTTCTCTCGGTATTCCTGCAAATTCCATCGGTAAAACAACATTTTCTCTCGCCGAGAGATTTGGGACAAGGTTGTAACCTTGAAAGACAAAACCGATCGTATCTCTACGATATGCGATTAATTTGCTGTCGGGCATTTTGCCGATATCGTGGCCGTTTACTTCGATTAAACCCGAGCTGGGACGATCAAGCGCCCCCATCAAAGAAAGAAGGGTGCTTTTACCGCTTCCGCTCTTGCCAATTATCGCGCAAAAAATTCCATCCGGAATTTGAATCGTCAAATTATTGACCGCTTTGACTTGTATCTCGCCGCTTTTGAATGTTTTGCTTAGGTTTTTTATTTTAATCATATTTCTCCTTATTGTTTAGATCCTTCGAATCATTCTGATCGCATCACTTCTGCCGGTGAGATTTTGGCGATAATAAACGATGGGATAACGCTGCCCAAAATTGCGATCACAATTGCTGCGAGAAGCCCGTACAAAATAATGCTGATTCCAACCGTGGCCGAAAGATCGCGAAGCGCGCCTTGAGCCCCATTAATAATCCCCGCTCCAACTCGCATCATCATCATATGTGAGTCGGCTGCTCCTTGTCCCGCCCGGCCAGCTGTTTCGGTATTATTTGAAACAAGCACTTTCAGAATCGGATTAGATAAAAATGTCCCAAGAATTATGCCGACGATACTGCTTGATATGGTCAAAACCAACGCCTCAACCGCAAACTGTGTCGTTACAAGCAAGTTCGAGGCACCAATTGCTTTGAGCACTCCGATTTCCCGCCTTCTTTCTCGCACGATCATAATCATGGTCAGAAATAAAATTATACCTCCGGCGATAAGCGAGCCGATTAGACAGTAAAGCGAAATGGTTTTGATATTTTCAAGCGGTGCGACGGCCTGTTTTGAAGTGTCTTGGCTTGAAACGATATCGGCTTTGTCTTGGAATTGATCTTTTAATTTGGTCTGAACAGCGTCAATTTTATCTACCGATGCAACCTGTACTAAAACACTATTGATCTGATCGGTCTGGCCGGAAAGTGTTTGCAGTGCTCTTATCGGCATAAAGATTTGGGAGTTGCCAAATGTATTTCCGGTGTCGACAATTCCGACAACTTTAACATCTTTGTCATACGCCTGAAAGGTCGAACCGCTGGCAAGATTATTTTTTGATGCTAAGCTAGTCCCAATTAAAGCCACATTATCCGAAGTGCCGGCATCAAATTTTTCGCCAGATGTAATGTCGAATTTACTGACATTCAAATTTAATGTCGTAGATAAATCGTTTGTGGCGCTAATCATGATCGGCATTTTAAAATCATGGTTAGCCGATTCGGTTTGGTTTGAGTTTGTGATTGTGTTTGAGCTCGTGCCCATTTGCTGACGGCGGCCAAAACCCCCGGCTTCTTGGGCCGGCTGCAAGTTTGTATTATCGGTCAAATGATCCATGAGGGTCGAAACCACCTTGGTAACATTATCAATTTGAGAAATTTTTGAAACACTGTCTTGCGATAATAGATCCCCACCTCCCTCAAAACCACGGATGCCGGCCGGAGAAACGGTTATGGTGTTGCCGATATTGCTTTTGACCGAATCGATTTTTGCTTGCACTGTCTGAAGCGACATATACATAACCAGCGTTAGCCCGATTGCAATTGATAAAATCAATATAACAGACAAGGATCTAACTCCGTTTCGAAACGCATTTTTTGTTCCTCTTGAAATCACTCCCATTTTTCCTCCGCTTCGAGTCCCGCCTTTGGCGGGACCCGAAAGTCCGTCCGAAGTCCCGCGAAGCTCAACGAGTGAAGTGGGACGAAGGAGGACATAATTATTTATTTTTAATAAGATTTTTTAAATTGCGAAAATATCTCTCAATTTATACTTTAAATATAGTTTCTGAAAAGGAGCTTAGAGAATTTAAGACAACCCATTGCTGGGTTGTCTTAAATAATGTTGGCATTAGGAGGGGAAATCAAAAAGCGGTTTAGCATCCGCATGGTGGGTTCATCATATTTAGCTCCTTTCTTTCTTTTTACTAGATATAGAATATTAGATCAATCTGAAAATTTGCTTAGAATTAAAACAGCCCCGAGGGGGTTACGGAGCTGCTTTGTAAATCAACTTTATTTTACATTGCTGAAAAAATGCTTAGAGAATAATTGTAAACTCGCTTCCCTCACCTTCCTTACTCTTTGCCGAAATTTTACCGTTGTGAAATTCAACAATATTTTTGGCAATCGAAAGACCCAACCCAAAACCGTTAATTTTTTCTTTGTTTCTGGATGTGTCCGCACGGTAAAATCGATCAAAAATGTGTGGCAGATCTTCTTGTTTTATCCCGCTTCCCCCATCTGAAATTTTGATTATAACATGCTTTTCTTTTTTAATCGTCTCAATTTTAATCTTGGAATTTTTGGATGAATATTTAATGGCGTTATCAATTAGAATAACAAATAAATTCACGAGAGCTTGTTTGTCACCTTTAATGTTTAGACCTTTTATGTCGTTTTCAAAAACAATATTTTTCTTTTTTGCTAAGACCTCAACTTTTTCGTACGCCTCAACCAAAATATTCGAAATATCCAAATCGGCAAAATCATTTTTGGTGTTTTGATATTGGGCCAATTTTATTAGAGAATCAGACAGCGCCTCAAGTTTCTTAATTTCTTCGATGTTTGAATTCAACAATTTCTTGGCCTCACCAAGCGTCATTTTTTTATCTCTTAGCGCCACATCAATTTCGGCTCGCATGGCAGCAAGCGGCGTTCGCAGTTCATGAGATGCATCAGCCGTAAAACGATTTTGCGAATCCATCGCAAGCTCCAGCGGATGAAGTGTTTTT
The DNA here is from genome assembly GCA_026397175.1 of Candidatus Berkelbacteria bacterium. GTDB lineage: Bacteria > Patescibacteriota > UBA1384 > UBA1384 > DTJR01 > JAPLVK01. The sequence continues at coordinate 74,252 of JAPLVK010000022.1, forward strand.
TTGGCCAAAAAATAACTTAAGGCCGAAGAAATAACAAGGATAACAAAATTAAAATAAAATAAATTATTTTTTAAGTGAGCGCTAATTTCTTCTATTTGTTGTATCCGGGCATGCTCCAAATTTTCAAATCCCGGCGGTAAGTGCTCCGGCGCGCAAAGATTTACAACTTTAAATGTTCGGCCGACCCCGCGGCCCACTTCAAATGTAGAGATATTATAAATGGCTACGGAAAAACTAATAGAAATCGCCATTACTATCAATACATAAAAAATAGAGAGCTTGATTGCGGCCCATTCAAAGTCGCTGATTTTAGAAAAAAATTTATTCACTTTTATTTATTTTATATCCAAACCCACGAGCTGTCTCTATTAAATTTGGACTTTTTCTAAACGGCTTATCAATTTTGTTTCGCAAATATCCAATATAAACCTCGACTGTATTTGGCAAAATATCGGCATCGTAATCCCAAACATGAGCGATAATATTGTCTTTGGTCAAAATGCGGCCGGGGTTTCGCATCAAATATTCCAAAAGCGCAAATTCTTTTGACGATAAATTGATCGCTTTTTTTGCTCTTTTAACTTCAAAATTGATTGTATCAAGAATTAGGTCGCTCACTTTTAGAACGGACTGAATCGCTTGTTGGGGTCTGCGCAAAAGTGCTCTGACTCTGGCTAAAAGTTCCTCGAAAGCAAACGGCTTAATCAAATAATCGTCCGCACCGGCGTTTAACCCGACAACTCGGTCTTTGATTTTGTCTTTGGCCGTCAAAATTAAGATTGGGCCTTTGTATTTATTTTTCCTCAATTTCTCACATACTTCGATGCCATCCACCCCGGGCAACATCCGATCTAAAATAACTAAGTCATAATCAATTGTCAGAGCCGAGCCCAGCCCTTCTTGTCCGTCATACTCCGCATCAACCGCAAAATTTTCTTGTGAGAGTCCTTTTTTGATAGCGTTTGCAATTTTTCTGTCGTCTTCTACAACTAATATTCTCATGATCTTATTTTATACCACAAATGCTTAGAATTTGCTGAAAAATGTGGGGTTTGTATAAATCTCTAAGCAAAAATTAAGCTGGATGGATTATTTTATATTTGGAAAAAATAAATAAGGAGTTTTATGCAAAGGTTCAAAGTCAAAGGCAATGGTTCGACAACAGCAATTGTAGTGATATTAATCGTTATCGTCTTGCTCGGCGGTGGTTATTATATCTATAATGCAAACAAGAGTTCGAGTTCGACAACCGATACAACTTCGATTGATCAAACTGCAGATACTTCCGGATCTTCAGATGATTCATTAATCAACGCGGAAACAACGGACACATCAACAGTTCAAGATACAACAACTCCTGCCGACACAAGCACCGTTACTTCATCTGACACTTCAACTACAAGTACGGGTCTTTAGAAAATTGTCAGCGGATTGATCCAGCCAAAAAGTTCTACTTTGGTTTAGGCGTGGTTCTTGATATAGCACGGATTGTTTGTTGGCCTATTGTAGAAAATTATAAATTATCTACAATATAGTTAGGTCGATAAATATATTCTTGTGCTATTGCCACAAATAGAAAGTGGCAATAGGCATTAGGAGCAACATGAAAAAAATGAGTTGGCTCGATTGGGTCGCATTCATTTTGGTTATCATCGGCGCTTTAAACTGGGGACTAGTTGGATTTTTCAACTGGAATCTGGTTACAGCGATTTTTGGCGACATGACCACCACCGCCCAAATTATTTATGACTTGGTGGGTATCGCGGCTCTGTATCTTGTCATTGCTTCGTTCGCCAAAACATCAGAATAATTTTGCAGTTCAACTAAATCAAAATCAAATTGCTTTACCGAATTATTTGGTTTGGTTTTTTGTAGATAATTTATAAAAAAATGGAAATGAAATCACATATTTTTGGAACCGACGGGATTCGATCCGAAGCCAACCGATATCCGATGACTCCGGAAATTGCGCTACAGATTGGAAAGGCGCTTGTTCTTTCGATTAAACGACATTCGGGCAAGAAAAAAATTTTGATCGGGAAAGACACTCGGTTAAGTGGCTATATTTTTGAGACCGCCCTAACTTCTGGCATTTGCTCGATGGGTGCTGATGTTCTTTTAACCGGCCCGCTGCCAACGGCGGCAATCTCGCATTTAACTAAATCGATGGATACGGATGCCGGAATTATGATATCCGCTTCGCACAATCCGGCGCATGATAACGGCTTTAAATTTTTCGATTCGGAGGGTTTTAAATATAACAATCATCTCGAAGAAAAAATCGACAAAATCATTTCAACGGAAATTCAAGGAGTAAAGTCGGATCAACTCGGCAAGGCCTACAGGGTGGAAGATGCCGGCAGCCGGTATGTGGAATTTGCCAAGCAAACAGCTGATAATATTTCGCTTGACGGACTAAGGGTCGTTTTGGACTGCGCCAATGGTGCCGCCTATCATGTTGGTCCGAAAGCAATAAGTGAACTTGGCGCCGAAGTTATTTTGATGAACACTTCACCTAACGGGTCAAATATCAATAAAAATGCCGGCGTTTTCTATACGGAGCCGATTATAAAAAAAGTGCTCGAAACCAAAGCCGATTTGGGAGCGATTCTGGACGGTGATGCCGACCGATTAATAATAATTGACGAAAAAGGAAAAATTTTGGATGGCAACGCCCTGCTTGCTATTGCTGCGATTTATAATAAAAAAATGGGGATTTTGACAAAAGATACTGTGGTTGCAACAGTGATGGCGAATATGGGATTTAAAAAGTTGATGCACTCCGAAGGAATTAAAGTCCACGAGACGGCCGTTGGGGATAAATATGTTTCGGAAACATTAAAGATAAATGGTTATTCTCTTGGCGGCGAACCGTCGGGGCATATGATGTTTTCGGATTTAACTGCCTCGGCCGACGGAATTGTGGCAACACTAAAGATTTTGGAAATAATGAAAAACGAGAGAAAAAAATTAAGCGAGCTTAATAAATACAAGACCTATCCCCAAATTTTAATTAACAAAATTGTAAAGGCGAAGCCACCGATCGAAAAATTATCAAAGACGCAAAGTGCAATTAAAAAAGGCAAAGAAGAGCTTCGGGATTCGGGACAAATTTTAGTGCGCTATTCCGGAACAGAGGAATTAGCAAGGGTCATGGTCGAAGGCCAAAGCACATCTCAAATAAAACGGATCGCCGAAAAAATTGCCGGAGTAATGGAAAGGGAGATAAATAGTGGCCAAAAATAAACAAGGGATAATCAAATATTTAATCAAAAACGGCTGCTCGGGCGATTTGGATGGTTTGGAAATTATGCCGGCATTAGCAAACGACGATCTAAGAATAAAAAATTGCGAATTCATCGGTAAGAATAAAATTTATGGGCCAATTGAACTAACTAATTCGACAATTAAAAATTCGACTTTGCTGGGCCATAATTACATTAGCCACTCAATCGTGATCGATTGTTTGATTGGTCGTTATGCAATCATCGAAAATTTTTCGATCGTTAAAAATACCACGATAAGTTGTCTCACGATCGTGAATGATGTTTATCCGATATTGATCAATAATTCCCAAATTGATGATGATATTATTCTAGGGGGCTGCGATTTTAACAAAACCAAATCGCGGGGAAATAGTATTTTTGCCTTTGCTCATATTGGCGGAGGGGAATTTATACGAAGCACGATCATTGGAACTCCGCCAACAAAAGAGTCATCAAATAATTTAGTAGAAATTGGACATTTTGGTTACTACGGTGACTCATTTGTTTTGGGTCTTGCCGCTAAATCCAAAGATGGTTCGCCGTTTAAATTGGACTGTGATCAATTTTTTGCCGCAATCGAATCCGCTTTAAAAAATGTCTTCTTTGGGGAAAAAATTGATGAGAAAATAAAAATTGAACAGGGCCGATGTAATTTTGGAGCAGGTACAACCGTCTCGAACTATAACCCCGTGAAGGATTCAAAAGCCGGTGCGATTTTTCTGCTTTCGTCGGTCGGCGCAAATGTTTCAATCGCGCCATATCTAACTGTTCTCCCCCACTCACTTATTGCCACCGGATCGGTTGATATAACCAGAGATACAAATGTAATTTCGGAAAATTCACTTGTTATCGGAGCAAGACCAGAGAGCAAAATTTTAAGCGGATATTATGATGATTTGCAAACACAAATTATGAACGAACGGCCAAAAGAAGAAATTGCGTTTTTGGTGAGATTGTTAAAAATGCAATCTGTTTTGGCAAATGTAGCCCAACACGCCCTAGACAGAACAGATAGTGTTGAAAAAATTATTTGGCAAAAAATTCTTAATCACTTTATCAAGATCTCCGAAAAGTTAAGTCAAAAAACCTTTCCAAATTATTTTGATTCTTTAAAACTTTCCATTGAGGCGATGAATAAAAAAATCGAAAAAGACAATTCACTGAAAGAGAAATACTCAAAAAGATTAATTTCTCAAAATAAATCTTTATCTTGTTCAAAAAAAATTATTGATATTGTCAATCAAATTATGAATGATATTGGTAAAAAATCGAATGATATCAAAGAGTATGAACTCGATAATCTCATTAGTTCGAATCAAAAACCCGAGAAAATTATTTTCACCAAAAAACAAAAAGAACAGCTCGAATACTCGCTAATAGATATTAACAATATATAATAAAAATATGAAAAAAATAAAAATATTGGGTGCAGGATTGTCGGGCTTGGCCGCGGCCATAAATTTGGCCAAAGCGGGAATTGAAGTTGAGGTATACGAGAAAAATAGTGATTGCGGAATGAGATTTCACGGCGATATGCAGGGACTTGAAAATTGGTCTGACAAAGAGGATGTTCTTGATTCCCTACAGAAAATGCATATTGATGTAAATTTTAACTGCACGCCGTTTAGAAAAATAATTCTTTCAAATTGCGAAAGGGATGACAAATTTTCCTTTGATAGACCTGTTTTTTACCTGGTCGAACGAGGCAATTTCGAAGGGTCAATTGATTTTGGGCTCAAAAAACAGGCGTTGGATGCTGGAGTAAAAATCAATTTCGACCAAGATATCCAAGAAAACAATGTTGATATTGTGGCAACGGGTCCGAAATTCAATCATATACCAGCGGCAGTTAAAGGCATCGTTTTTAATACTAAATCTCCTAACATTGCAGTTGGGCTTGTAAACGAAAAAGCTGCTTACAAGGGCTATGCATATTTGTTAATCGCGAACTCTGTTGCGTGTTTATGCAGCTGCTCGGCATTAGATAAGACAGAAACAGAAAAAATAAATGAGAATTTTGAATTATCTAAAAAGCATTTTTGTGAAAAATATAATCTAACAATTAAAAATGAAAAAGAGGTTGGTGGTGTCGGATATTTTTCGATTAACAACATCTATAAAAAAGATAAAAATATTTTTGTAGGTGAGGCAGCTGGGATTCAGGATTTCTTGGCCGGTTTTGGTATGAGAACAGCAATGATTTCGGGATATTTAGCTGCAAAGTCAATTATCGAAAATTTGGATTACGAACAACTGGCTGAAAAAAAGTTTGGTGATTACATAAAAGCCGGCATAGTCAATAGATACATTTGGGAACATACGAAAATCGATAACTATTTAACGGTTTTTGATAAATTAAACGAAATGCTTAAGGGCACTAGTTTTCTTTACTCAATGTACAACTTTAACCTAGTTCAAAAAATCGAATACCCGATTGCACTACAATACATCAAAAAACAATATCCGGAAGTTCTTTAAGATCCCTCCATGGATTCGACCCATTCGACAGGCTCAGGTCAGGCAAGCTCACCACAGGCCCCATTCGGGATGACAACTCTAGGATATTTAATTAAACCGCGAAGTCGCGATCGAGAAAAATTATTAGAGCTAAAAGCGAAGCGATTAGACCGATTGATAAAAAAACAAATACGGACAAACCGTCAATTTTATTGTGGATTAAGGCATCGTTAATATTGTAATAATAGAAAAAAGAAATATATTGCAAATTTTTGAGCGAATCCTTCAAAGAAACCAAAATGAATAAAACATACATCGCGACGAATAAAATTCCTGATATACCATAGACCTTGCCGCGCGAAGAAAAAAGAGAAGAAAATAAAATTGACAAACCGTAAACGGCGAGACCGAAGCAAAGTGACAAATACATCAAAGTGTAATAATTTGGTGCGGCATATTCGTAGCCATAAAGTTTGGCCATTGGAATGGCACAAAGAGTTGTGGCTACAACAAATAAAATTAAATAAATAATCCCGGATAAATATTTTGAAAAAAAGATTTTAGCTCGCGACTTGGCAGACGATAAAACGATTTCAATCGTTCGGTTTTCCACTTCTCCGGCAATCATACCTCCGGCAAATGACACGATAAAAAATATCATTAGAAGCGGCCAAATCATATTATATTGCTTCATCGCCAAAAGCGCTTCAAGTGATGCAAGATTAACACCGGAAACACCAAGCGCTTTCATTAACCCTTCCGGCATGGCTTTCATCACATCCTGCAGCTGAACTTGCGATTGCTGAACGGAGGGTAAAAGCGCAATATACATCCAAACCAAAACAATTCCGCCAATTGAATAAGAAATAAACGGTATGAAACGATCTCGTAAAGCCCTTTTAATAATTGCTATCATATTATTTTTTATAAAACTCTAAAAATATTTCTTCCAAATTTGCTTGCATAATCGAAATGCTTTCGATTTTTAATTTGGCAATTTTTTTGATAAATGCGTCCATTTCCCCTTTGACAGAAAGTTCAAAACCGTTTGGAATTTCCTCTTGTATTTCAGTATTTTTATCAACCAATAAATCTTTTGAAACTTTTTCGGAAAATGTAATTTTAACACTGTGAATCTTTTTGCCCTCTAACGCTGAAATTTTTTGAACAGTTATTAACTTGCCCGATTTAATCATCGCCACTTTCGAGCAAACTTTTTCCACTTCCGCTAAATTGTGCGAACTCATAAAAACCGTTACGCCTTCCGATGATAATTTTCGGATAATTTTATAAAATTCCTCTTGCAAAATCGGATCAAGCGACGCAGTCGGCTCATCCATTACTAAAAATTCCGGCTCGCTCATCAATGTCATTATTAGACCTAATTTCTGACGATTTCCGGTTGATAAATTTTTGACCTTTGGTTTTGGGTCGAAAGAAAATTTCTTGATCAACTCATTTTTAATTTTGCTTTCCCCGTGCAGCGCCTCTTGATATGAAAGATGATCGTAACCCGTCCATTGTTCAACTAAATTTGATCCAGCGATTAAATATCCGATTTTTGATCTTGATTTATAAAAATCGGGGTTTCGTGAGCTATATCCAAAAATTTCAATTTCGCCATTACTGGGCCTGATAAAATCCAAAAGACATCTGATTGTTGTTGTTTTGCCCGCACCATTCGGCCCCAAAAAACCTAAAATCTCCCCTTTTTCAACTTCAAAAGAAACACCGTCAATCGCCTTGACGCGGCCAAAATATTTTTTTAAATTTTTAACTTTTAGAATTGTTTCCATTAGATTAAGTATAGAACTAATTGTGCTGACAATTCAACTTAACAGAAAAACTCAATTACTTTGCTAAAAATTATTTACTACTTGACTTTGAAGACGCTATTATAAAAGCACTGAATAACGGGTGCGGCGATAAAAAGCGGGTCTTAAATTCCGGATGAAACTGAACGCCAACAAAAAACGGATGATTTTTTATTTCGATAATCTCCACCAAATTGTTCTGCGGATTAACTCCCGAAATAACAAGTCCGTGTTTTTCAAAATTGTCGCGGTAATCATTGTTGAATTCATATCGGTGTCTGTGGCGTTCGAAAATTGTCTGCCTTTGATACGCCTCAAATGCTTTTGTTCCCTTCGCCAATTTGCACTCATACGCCCCCAATCTCATCGATCCGCCATAGTCCTTTTTTAAAACTTTTTCTTTTTGTTCTTTCATTATATGGATAACCGGATCGGGTGATTTAGGATCAATCTCTTCGGTATTTGCTTTTGTTAAACCGGCGACATTTCTGGCAAATTCAATGACCGCAATTTGCATCCCGTAGCATAATCCAAAGTAAGGAATTTTATTTTTTCGGGCATATTCACAAGTCATAATTATTCCTTCAATGCCGCGCGAGCCAAATCCGCCCGGGACGATAATTCCATCAAATTCCCGAAGAAGCTGAATCGATTGTTTATCTTTTTCGAATTGTTCACTATTTATCCAACTAAATTTCGGGTTGATATTTTGATGCCAACAAGCAATTTTGACCGATTCGATAACTGAAATATAAGAGTCAGCCAGTGTAAAATCACCAGTGCCAAAATATTTACCAACAATCGCGATTTTTATATTGCGTTTGGCAGAATAAATTTTAGAGACCGTCGAAGTCCAATGAGATAAATTTGAGCTAGATTTTTTTGATTTGAGATGCAATTTTTTGAGAATTTTCTCTCCAACATTTTGTTTTTCAAATAAAAGAGGTTCTTCGTAAATTGATTTCAAATCAGGAGCAGAAATAGCATTATCTTTATCGATTGCACAAAATGTCGCTAATTTTTCGCGCCTTGGCAAATCGAGTTCTTTTTCGGCACGACAGATTATAAAGTCGGCCTGAATTCCAGCACCGTTTAAAGTACGCGCCGCGTATTGTGTCGGCTTGGTTTTCATTTCCCCAACTGCGCTCGGAATCGGTAAATAGCTCACCAAGACAAAAACCACATCGTTCGGCTTCCGCATTTTCATCATTCGAGCCGCTTCCAAAAAAAGAATGTTTTGGTACTCGCCGACTGTCCCGCCAATTTCGACAATTGTTATTTCCGACCGACTTGCATTGGCCGCTTTCTCGATCCGATTGATTATTTCTTGGGGAATGTGGGGAACGACTTCAACACATTTTCCTGCATATTCCAGATTCCTTTCGCGTTCAATCACAGACAAATAAACTCGTCCGGTGGTCATATAGTTCGCTCGAGAAATATTTTGATTTAAAAATCTTTCGTAATTACCAATGTCTTGATCTGTTTCGTCGCCATCCTCCGTAACAAAAACCTCACCGTGCTCAACCGGATTCATTGTGCCGGCGTCAACATTTATATAGGGATCCGCCTTAACTGCCGTAGTTCTATAGCCCTTGGTTTGTAATAAATATGCAATTGACGAAGAAACGACACCTTTACCAACCGACGACATCACTCCGCCAATTACAAATATATATTTTCTCATAGTCCCTCCTCTTTTTGCTTTAATCTAAACCATAGAACAAAACATTTTCTTTGTCAAAATTGTGTCTGGAGTAAAATAAAAACAGGGAGATCAAACTGGAAAATCTTAAAAACTTATTGCCCGACAACCGTTGTACCACCTTGGCCTTGACTGCCGCCGGTTGTAACTTGACCGCCGCCGGTATTGCTGGTGGATTGTCCGCCTGTTGTTCCGGAAGCCGTGTTGCTATTTGATCCTTCAATAACCGTTGTGCCCGTACCTGTGGTTCCGCCCTGCACAACATTGCTGGCAGAACTTGAACTTTGCGTAGTCGTCCCATTTGAACCTTGAACGGTCCAGACCTTTTTACCGTTGTCTTGAGTTACGGAATTAGCTCCGGTCCCCGGGGCATAAATGATTTTGACTTCGCCATTTGAGCCCTCGACAACTTTTGCCTGTCCTCCATCAACAACCACTCCGTTAATTCCACCAGCCGTCGTTCCAGCCGCATAAGTGTGAGTTGCCTCGCCGGCGGTCGTGCCGTTTGCGTAAGTTGCTTCACCCTTTGTGCCTTGCGGATCTTCCCAAACCGTAACAACCCCATCAACAAATTTACTCGCGCTATCTTTATTTTCAACATTGGTAATAACATTTTTTGACTTGTTGACAATATCTTCCTGCACCTTCGTAATGCTTTGTTTAAGATTATTGTCTTGTAATCCGTCGCGGACAACCGACAATTTTTTTTGCTCTTCGATCGTGGTTGTTTTTACTGTTTCCAGCAAATTGCCGGTAACTTTTTTATTATCAATCAATGAAAATTCTTTTGATTTTAAGTCGGCATATTTACTTGCATACTCTCCAATCTGATCAAAGTTCTTCGCGGTATAGACCGTCTCGATATTACTCACCCGCTCGGCTGCATAGCGATCGAGGGTCTCAATTTTAGAAGTTGTTTCAAATGTGAAAATATTTAGATTAAGCCATTCTTGAGCATAAGTTATTTTAGTTGGTAGTTGATTGGGCCCGCTTGCTGCAAATGCAGATGAAGCCGAGATAAAACATATAAGAATACCGACTGCTAAAATAATTTTTTTCACATTTCCCCCTTTAAATTTAATTTTATTTATTATATCACTTTTCGACTGGCTCTGCCCTGATAATCAGTCGCTTGTCTTTCGTTCCGATTGGCCAACAAGTCATTAAAGTCAAGATTTCTTTCTTCCCCTTATCCAAAACCGAAATGTCCGTCGCTTCAACAATATCTTTGTTTTTGACTTTATATTTATAGTCCTTGCCTTGATAAAAAATAATAATTTCATCACCTTTTTCTAGATCATTTAGCTTGGCAAAAATTTTAGAATAGTCCGCTTTAATTTCGGCGCTGGAGTGGCCAAAAATAAAAATGTTGCCTTTTTCGCCCGGCAGAGCCGTATCTTTGAAATGAGCCACACCGTTTTTAAGTGCTGTGTTGTATATCGCTTTGTCGGAGCCGTTAACATTTTTAATAACCGGCACCAAAATATTTAATTTATCAATTTTAAGGCCAAAGTCCTTAATTTTCGGATCAATTGATGTTGGAGTTGGCGAGAGAGTTGGAGTTCGGCTGACCAAGACATTAATTATTGACCCATCATTTCGGTGTAATTTCCAAAGATAAAATGCGCCAACAATAATGATCAAAACCAAAAGACCACCGATTGTTGAATTTTTTCTTGTTTTAAACAGAAATTTTTTCATAGCACAAACCCTAACGATGTTTAACTTATCGCTTTCTATCCTACCTCTAAAAAAAATTAGAACAAGCTATTGACCCAACCCAAGTACCAATTTCCACCCGTTTCCGGCAAGATTACCGAGGTGGCAGTGGCAGTGGCTGTTGCCGCTATTGCATTAATTTTAATCGACAATTCCTGGCTCGCCAATTGTGTCGGATTGCCAGCATCGGTTACGCTCACTGTAAAGGTGTAGGTCCCAGCTTTTGTCGGTGTGCCGGAAATTGTCCCGGCCGAGAAATTGAAAGTCAATCCGTCGGGCAAGGAGCCACTGACCAAGCTCCAAACAAAAGGAGTCGTTCCGGCAGTATTTTTATCAACCGAGTCAGAATATGAGCTCCCGACTGTTCCTTCGTCGAGAGAAGTTGAAGTGATTGACAAAGTGCTCATCGAGCCGGTTCGCCAAATTTCCGCTCCGGTCGCGCTGGAAATACCCAAATATATTCTTCCATTAAATGTAATAGCGTACATTGCAAAATTATTCGCCGGATCGCCAAACCCAGCCGTACCCTCCATTGTCCAAGTCGAACCGTTAGTTGAGGTAAACAGTTTTGCTCCGTCTATATTACTGCTTCTCGTCCCAATATAAATCGTGCCATTGACAATGGCTGCCTGATCACCCGACCAGATGGTATGCGGGTCACCGAAACCGTCTGTATTGGCCTGTTCCCAGCTTGTGTCGCTGGTTGTGGTTCGCCAAATTTCCGTTCCGGTGGTGGCATTTATTGTTCCGGCATATAATTTGCCATTAAAACTAAACAGGGTGGTGATTGTGTCGTTGTTAACATCGCCAAATCCGCCTTGCATTACCGCTGACCAAGTTGTCCCGTTAGTCGTTTTCCACAGTTGCGCCCCGCCGGCAGATGCTCCGGTACCAGCATATAGAGCGCCGTTATATTCTTGCATTGACCAAATAAAATCATTAGTATTGGTTCCGTCAAATCCGTCTGTATTAACTTGGGTCAAAGTACCGGCACTGTCAAGAGAAAAGACCTCTGCGCCCGTGATGGGATTACCCACACCAAGATAAAGTTTACCATTGAATTCGCTCATCCCAACAATGCGCGAGTTGCCGAAATCACCAAAACCATCCTGACCAACCTGTGTCCAATCCGTTCCGTTAGTTGTTTTCCAAAGCTGGGTCATGCCTCCGAGAACAACAGTTCCAGCATAAAGAGTTGAATTATAAACAGTCATAACCGCATCAAGATTAGCTGCCGTGCCAAACCCATCGGAATTCACCTGTGTCCAGGTCTGCCCATCAGTTGAGCTAAAAATTTCCACTCCTGTTGGAGGTAAATTGTAGTTTCCAATCGAGACATATAACTTATTGTTAAAATTTACCATTCTAACGGCGGTTGAATTTCCCGCTCCGCCTCCAAGCCCGCTTGTTCCCATCTGTTCCCAGGACAAGGCCAACGATTTTTGCGGATTATATAAAATAAAACCAGCCAAAAACATAATTGCCAGACCAAAAACAACAAATTTCCCTCGAAGAGATCTCATCTCCCTCCCCTTTTATTAATCTAATTTTCCCACCCGATAAGAGTACTGTCAATAGCGTTAAATTTACTCATTTCAGAATAATTCTAGGCATTTTTAGGTTTTGTCACATTTTCGGTCGTGCTTATTGTACGAGGCGTTGTGGGCGGATTTTGGAGAGTTTTCTGTGAGGACTCGGTTTTTATAAAAAACGAGATCAGCCAAAAAACAAAACCGGTTATGGTCAAAATTAGTCCCTCGTAAAAATATACCAATAATATTTTTGTTTTTATTGCCGTCAATATATCCTTTAAAATACCGTCAAGAAAGTCGGCGACAATATGCGAAGGAACTGCGAGTCGTTGCGAAATAACAAGGTTTGCGATCAAAATTGTAACTCCGTAAATTAAAAGTACCGTCCCGACAAGACGCAACTTCCCCTTCCAACCCGGCCATAAAAGAAAACTCAAAATCAGACATATTGCTACAAAAATTGGCCCGGCATAAGAAATGACTTTGCCGATCGGTAAATACGAGAAAAACCGTTTGGCGGTTTGGTTGGTTTGAGTGGGTGTGTAGGAGTCCGGAATTTGGCTAAGTAATTCCTTTGTTTGCGCGTCAGAGCTTTTGTTTGCAATTGATTTTTTGATCGCCGTTAAATCAATTGGAAAATCACTCTGTCCTTTTGAAGCGCTATTCAGCGACAAATCAAGATTTTTTTCGAAAGTATATTGCAAATCGTCCGGAGAAATATAGCTCAACGCTGTACCTATTTGTTTGGCTGATATGCCAAGTTGCGCTTCGCCTTGTTTGTCCTTGACATAATCAACTATTTTTTGAGGATCAATAGCAGTAATCCGTTTGTAAAAATCAATTTTTCGAAATGTTTCTTTGAAAAAAGTGGGGGTTAAAACCGCATGTTTGAGATTGAAAGAGAAAAGAGATACTGGAAAAAACACTATAAAGCCAATTAGAAACAAAATCGAAAAAAACTTTCTCATGATGATATTTTGGGGTTAGTCGTGTTTTTAATTATAGCACTAAAATTTCAGTTATAGATCAATTAGCAAAGTTCAATTTATCGCGTTTTATGTGCGATCGCACATAAAACGCGATATTGATAACATTCTCAAATAGAATAAGTATCATCAAGCATTCAAACCGTCTCTGGGGCGGATGATTTTGTGCGATAGGGGGATGGCTATTTCTTGAAAGGAGTTTTGACGATTTCCTTTGCTTCTTCAATACCTTTCCTGGCCGCTTTACCGACTGCTTCCTCTCCCCCGACACCGATTTCACCTACAACTTGTTCGGCCTTAGTCGCAACTACGCCGACAGCTTCTTCGGTGGTCTTCCCCGAGTCCTTTAAGGCATTAACCGAACCGATAAAAACACCCTTGACACCTTCAGCAACATCGACAGCACCATCCTTGCCGAGATCAATAATCGCCTTGAAAATGTCGGAAATATCATGCGTTCCTTCCTTTACAACTCCCGTAGTTGCAGACATTAATGCCTCCGCTACTTCGCCCGTTCCCCCAATCGAATCCTTGAGAATCTCTTTGAGACCCATGTTCCTCCTTTTTAATTTATTATTCCTTTTTTATTTTATCAAATTAAGAATTTTTTTCAAAATCAAGACCCCCGTGTTTGGCCGGATGCACTTACCATGCCGATTATCTTTTTTCTAAGTACATGGCCTCTGCAATGTTTAAGGATGCCTAAATACGATTGTAGCGACTGCTTG
>JAPLVK010000022.1:88508-126156 GCA_026397175.1 Candidatus Berkelbacteria bacterium
CCTTAAATGCTGACAATTATGTCTTATATTTCTAAGCATTCTCTTTTTAGTTTTTGTTCGCAATAAAATATGATGAGGAAAAACAATATAGCCCAAAAAATCAATGCCTTGGTTCCATTTTCGCAAAACAATTTTATCAGGATGAAGTTCTAATTTAAGCTTTTCGGCAAGAAACGATCTGATTATTGGGATCATACTTGCCAGGTGATCGCGGTTACAGCTTAAAACTATAAAATCATCTGCATAACGGATATAATATTTTTCTTTCAGGGTTCTTTTGATAAAATGGTCAAGGGGGTTCAGGTAAATATTGGAAAATAATTGACTGGTTAAATTCCCCAAAGGTGTTCCCCGGCCGCAGGCCGCCGTCTCTCTCTCTATATTTGCTCCGACGCAAGCAAATCGAGCTCCTGAGGGGTAACTGGCAATGACCTCCTCTAGCAACCATAACAAATCAGGATCAGATATTTTCTTTGAAATTAAGTCAAAAAGTATTTTATGATCAATCGAATGAAAAAATTTTCTAATATCGCATTTCAATGCCCAGACCGTTTTGGTATCGTTCCTCGATAACTTCCAGGCGAATTCTTTTAATCTTAAAACCGCTTTATGAGTTCCTTTGCCGATACGGCTGGAATATAAATCAAAAATAAAGATATTTTCAAAAACAGATTCGATGACTCTGATTATTGCATGATGCAGGACTCGATCTCTGACACTGGCTTTATGGATTTGCCTTAATTTTGGGTCATGAATATAAAATGAGATATAATGTCCATGGTGATATGTCTTATTTTTCAGGTCATCGTGAAGAGAAATAAGATTTTCGGCTAAGTTGTGCTCGAAAACTTGCACATCAACTTTGTTTTTCTTCCCCTCCCTAAATTCTTGCCAAGAAACCAATAAATTCCTTTTAGAAATAATTTGATCGAAAAGGCCTTGATGCAAAATGATACCATTTTTAGTGATATTGCGATTATCCATAAAACCTACAATTTTTATTTATGCATAAATATTACCGTATCTAAAATTCCCAAAAAAGACAGATTCACTATCGGCAGCAAATGTGAAAATATTACCCTTGAAATACTCGAAAAATTATATGAAGCTAATTCAAAATATGGACAAGATCGTCTTTTAATCTTGCAAACTGTCGATACTAAATTAAAAATATTACAAGCTCTGGTCAAGGCGCTGTTTGATGTTAAAGCAATTAGCGATAAAAGATTTTTTCAGCTTTCGGAAAGATTAATTGAAATTGGTAAAATGCTTGGCGGCTGGATTAAAACGACCAAAAAATAGAATAAAAAAACATAAAAGGAGCCATCTTTTTAATCAGACCACTCCTTTTATTCGTTAGACTTCGGGAGAAGGAAACACCGAGATTGGGATTCACATTGTCGGGCCTGTTCCTGTTGACATTGACACCGTCGGACTTGAAGTAGCCGACATAGACGAGGTTGCCATCAGAATCGCGGCGTTTCTTTATGTTTTTCCGTCCATGCAACGGCTTAGAATTATAAATCAATAATTGTAGTGGTTATGAAAACCAAGACAATTGCCTGTATAAATATGCGGTGGAATTGAAAACCACACTGGAAAAACATAAGCAGTCTAATTCTTGGCGAGATGAATTCGTAAACTCATCTTCATTAGCCATTATTCAGGATAGTACTTATTTTTTCTAAAATCCAGCCACAAAAATCTGTCGACCGCGATTCGACTTGGCTCATCGAAGTCCGGGGTTTATCCCGACGGATGTCGGGGGCGGAACCCCAGCACCAGAGCGAAGCTCGGTGCGGGGCAAGTCAAAGTATCAAAAATCAAAATTCAAAGGTTCATTGACTGCGGGAGAAGGAAACACCGAGAATGGGATCCACACTGCCGGGCCCGCTCCCGTAGACATCGACACCGCCGGACTCGAAGTCGCCGACAGAGACGAGGCGGCCATCAGAAGCGCGGCTGGATGTCCATTCATATTTTGTAGGCAGTAGATATTGATCATTGGCTTGTTTATATACTTCTAAATCGTAAAGAGCCTCGTCACGACTACGACGAGCTAAGGAAGTGATCCTTAAGCTTGCTAGCCGTTCGGCCGCTGGTTCCCAGACTGCTGCATCAGCGCTAATAACTAGAGGCCTTAACTCTTCTTTTTGAGCTTCAAACTCCGCAATGGCTTCTTGGTATTCTGGCGGTATCTCTTTGTCGGCAAAAACTTCTTCTCGCAAATATTTAACCAGTTGTTCGGTTTGATCAAGATAATTTTTGCTGGTTGAATCAGGAATAAACTCTTTGGTCACCAATGCCCAGCGTTTGGCGGGTACTTTTCCCAAAGTTGCTTTAGTATTGGGCAACTCTAGCTTGTCGCCGGGTATTTGATCACTGCGGAGAATGAGAAATTGGCCAAGTTCTTTAGCTTTTTCCAACTCTTCGGGCGAGAAAAGAATCGGTGGTAATTCAGTTGGAACTGCTTCCGGACCGAAAGATGATTTTCCAATTGCTTCCGGACCAAGAAAGTCAGCACCCATAATTTCTTTGGCTTCTTCCACTGATACTTTGGATTCGGTTGATTCTGTCCCGAACAGCCCTTTCAACTCTTTGATCTTGCCAAGCACAACTTGAAAATCCTCGTCTGTTCGGGCGTGACTTCTAAGTTCGGCAATTTCAGAAGCAAGCGATACACCCGCCGCTTCTTTTTCTGCTTCCTCTGCCGGTGATGGTCCAAATTCTGACATATTATTTTATCTTAGTTTATAATTTTTTCTGTCGACCGCGATTCGACTTGGCTCATCGAAGTCCGGAGTTTATCCTGAGCGAAGCCGAATGGGGCGGAACCCCAGCACCAGAGCGAAGCCCGGTGCGGGGCAGGTTAAAGTATCAAAAATCAAATTTCAAAGGATCATTGACTGCGGGAGAAGGAAACACCGAGAGCGGGATACACACGGCCGGGCCCGTCCCCGCTGACAGAGACACCGCCGGACTCGAAGTAGCCGACATAGACGAGGCGGCCATCAGAATCGCGGCGATTAGTGCAATCGTATTTATCCTCCATCAATCGTTCACCGGTAGTCTGAAAGTAGGTAATATCACCATACAAGGATTCGACCGGTGATTGACGGGTGAGCTGATTCAATTTCAATGCCTCAAGCCGACGAGCCGCTTCTTTCCATTCTGCTTCGTCAGAACTTTTGACTATTTTAGCAATGTCGGCCTTTTCTTTATCAAACTCTGCAATTGCTTCGGCATACTCGACCAGCATAGTTTCATCCTTGAAAACCTCATTTCTTAGGTAGTCAGCTAAAGCTTGAGTTTGTTCTAAATAATCTTTTTCAAGCGAGCCGGGGATACATTCTTTTGATGTCAGAATCCAACCATATTTGGGAGCTTCCTTGGTGTAAAAATCAGATTTTAATTTCCATTCGTCATCTCTTGAGGCCAGTATTTTACCCTTGCCCTCGCTAGCCAGAGCTTCGTTTAACATATCATGGATTTCGAGCATTGTAATCGGCTTACCATCCTTATTCTCGATGGCTTGAAATCGTAAATACTGTCCCAGCTCCCTCGCTCTTTCAAGTGTTTTTCTGGAAAATAGAATGGGCGGGATTTCGGAAATCTCAACTTTATCCAAGAACGCACTCTTAATATGATCGGGGCCGATAAAGTTTGTTATTCCTTTGGCTTTTTCTTCATCGGTGAGGTCTTGATCCAGAATCTCTCTAGCAATTTTCATTTGTTCTAGTATTTCGCCAGACAAAGGAGTTTTTTCTCCCGAAAGAGCTGCTTTGACTGAATCTGGAATATTTGGATCTGCCATCATGTCGTCTATTTCTCTGTCAACACGATGTTTTGGAACAGATTCTGGTTGGCCGTCTTCAACTTCTTCAAATTCATCAACATCTATTTTTTCTATATGAGACAAGAAGCCCATCTCTGAAGGCAAGATATACGGTTTCGATGATGCCGGTTCGTTGGCAACTTCTCCGGAAATTGGGCGATAAAAGCTTTCGTCCTCTCCAGCATCGACATCAAAACCGTATGCTTTTAGTATTTTCTTAAAAACATCTTTTTCTTGTGACAGGGCTTCAAGATGCGGGTTTTCGTTGATCTCGCGACTTAAATTTACCCTTAAATGCTCCGCGAATGATCGGCCTGATACCCCAGACACGAGTCGAAATAGAGTTCCGGAATCGAAGAAGGTCTTTGTCAGGTGGACTTCGACACCACCCGGATTAATTTTATTTCGATAAAAATCACTCTGAAGTTCTTCGGCACTAAATTTGCCGGCAAACGCTTTTTGGGTAAACTCGGCTGCTCGACAAAGCTGATCTAACATTTCGACATCATTTTTCGATAGAGGCAAAAATCCGGATTCGTGCATAAAACTGGATAACAAGACCTGCTTAGCTTCGTCGCTATCCATAAAGGGAACCGAGATTGATACAAATTCTCTGGCAATGGCCGGGTCCATCTCCTCTCTCTGTTGATGTTGCTTAGACCGTAGATTGCCGGTAGCTATCTCATGAAAATTATCTTTAGTAAAGACCTGACCGTTAAAACCGGGCAGATTTATTCCTTCGCCCGGATGCGCCTGCCAGATTCTTTTAAGTGACAATAGCGAAGCGGTTTGTCCAGATGTTACTTCATCGCTGACTATACCGCTGGTTTCTCCCGATAGTACTCGGGCGTAAGGGCCTTTTTGCATCGTACTTTCAATTTTTCCTTCCGTATTAGCTTTGATTATAGGTTTTCCAAAAAGATCGCGCGTCGTTGTCTCCGACGACCACGAAACGACTTCAAAATTGTTCTCTTCGCCAACTATTTGTCGCATGGCAAACACAGCTAGAGAAGTTTTTCCGGTGCCGGTAGGACCGCCTAAAAATATTTTGTATCCTGCGCTAGTTAGCTCGCTGATCCGATCGAACAATGCCTGGCGGGATTTGGTAAGAGCAAAACCAAACTCTCTCATCTGGTGCCTGGTTTTTAGCAGCCGATAGCTCTCGAGAAGTCCCGACTCTCTGACTCCGAGTCGTGCTTCCTTGGTTTTTATTCTTTGCTCAAGGTTTTCGATAATCTCAAGATATTTTCCAAGATTGCGATCAATAACCCCTGTTGGCACCGAAGCGCTCTGCGGATCGAGGTTTCTGGGTTCATTTTGAATTTGTCGATACCTAGCTCTGGCGGCATCAATGGCATTTTCCAAGGTGATTAAATCCGTAATCGGTGTTTTAGCATCCTTCCTTAGCGAGGTCTCCTGACTAAATACTTTTACAAATTCTTCCCTGACTTGAGGGTGAGAAAGCAATCTAATGATGTTGCCTTCAATTTCTTTATCAACCTCATTACCTGTTGGTTCTTCTGTCGAGACATCTTGTTTTTCTTGACCTAACTCGCTTAAAAAGGCATCGGTTAGTTCATCTCCACTTTTATCTTGAAGAAGACCAAACTCTGCAATCCTTTTTCTTTGTTGTTCCACCGCTGGTAAGTTACTGGGATTGATTAAATGCTCGTCAGCCAAAGCCATAACATCCAAAAGCATCGCGTCCACCTGATCACGATTCAGTTGTGGTTGGTCGTTGGCATCAGCTAATTCCTCTTGATGACGGCGTAACATCCGCATGACAGAGTGAGCTGCAGGATAGAAAGATCTGCGCTCGTAAGCAGGTTGACGATTTTCGACATCATCATACTGACCCTCGATTTCCGCCGGTCTCGCCTCGGTAGAACCGATGTCTGTTTCTCCTGGTGTTATAGTTTCTGGCATAATATATGTTTTTACAAATTAAATGCTACCAAGCTTACGAAATTCGGCCGCTTTTTTTATTATCTCCCATGATTTTATCATCTGGCTATGGTGCATTGCAACTGCTTGCGCAATATCAGTAGCCACCACAGCTGATCCTGGGCTTTCTGGCGTATCAAACATATCAACTACCGGCATGGATTTTTCAGTAAATCCGACAGCATTAACTATGACGCCCACTTTTCTTAAGTCATCTACGATCGCTTTTGATCGGGCAGCTGCCTCTACATGCAACGAATAATTACACGATTCTTTGCCACAAGCACTGCACCAAAGATTGCCGTCCGAGAGAATTGTTAATGTCTTTACCATCTTTCCCGACATTATTTTAGTAACAGTTTCGGGTTGAGACATTAGAGCGTCTCTGTACGCTTCAAGTGCACCAACCATGTCGCCGGCACCTTGCTCGGTTTGATCAAGAAGCTTATAAAGTTCCGCTAATTGCGTCATTGTTATCTCTCGCTCTCCGGAAGTCAACTCGCGAAATTTATCTTTCCCATGAATCGAGAGTAAGTGGTTACTGATGAATGGCAGCTCGGATAATTCTCCGGCAAAATATTTTAGCTGTTGGTTGATTTCGAATCCATGATAAAGAGCGGACATGACAAATGTTTTCTGATATTCCTTGAGGGAATGTCCATTACGATCGCTTGCTTCCATTGAAGCAGTTAGGTCAAGAAGAAAGTCGTTGGAAAAATCAATGGGGAGTTTAATCTCTCGTTCGCCTCGTTTTACTTTTTCGAAACCATAGGGATCATCGCTTCCCGAGAGCAAGTCAATTGCTGCCGAACTGGGATCAACTAGGTCATCCCCTAAACTCTGACGGGACTGAATAATTCTGGTCTTGTCGGGCAAGCGATAAGCAACCAAGAAAAGTTCAAAAAACTTTTTCCATTCATCACCAAGGGTTGAATCTCCTATCTTATCTATAGTATTTTCCCGAGGAATTTTAGTTTGGTTGGCTTCATCTATATATTTCACAACCCGTTCCCATTCTTCAGGAGAAATCCCATATTCTTTCAAAAATTCTTCCTGCATCCTTTGTTTTGCAGTATCTTCGCTCCCTAAAATCTCGTTGTATTTATTTTGCAAAAACTGGTTGAATTTCTCGAGTTGGTCTTGGGTTAGTTCTAGCCCTTCATCTTCAGTTTCACCCTCGTAACCTGTTTCGCCATCTTCTTTCTGCTCACGCATTTCTTCGCCACCGCCACTGCCACCTTCCTCTTTTTCTTTCTCCTCCTCTTCATCGTCTTTTTTAGGAGGAGTTGCGTCAATTCTTTTCCAAATCCCTTCTGTAATATCAAAAAATTCCGTCCATGCATGTTTGGTACCGGCGAGTGGAGCAAATCCAAATCGTTTGTCGGTAACATAATAGCCGGTGACCATTCGGGCTGGAATTCCAAGTGATCTTAGCTGGGCTATTAAATAAAAATTAGATACATCGCAATCAGCCTTTTTAACATTCTCGAGTGTTTTAAAATATTCCTGACCCGCTTGACCGAGCATTGCTCCGACTTCATCCGAATTAACATATTCGAAATCCTGGCGAATCTGACCGACTATCCTTTTTGCCATTGCACTAGCAGAGATATCGGTTTTGCCCAATTCGTCTAAACGGGCAGATGTTTCCGGACTGAATAAATCAGAGGCAGCCACCGAAGACTTTTCTACCTCGGTTGGATCAAGTGACATAAAATCAGGGGCTTTTTTTTGAACAACAAATTCAAACTCATACTCCTGCCCGATTTCTTCTGTGTCTGATCGCAAATCAGCAGAAATGAGGCAGATGCCTTTCGGGTCTCGTTTAATAACTAGACCAGGGGTCAAACTGCCTCTAATAATCTCGGCGCCGGCTGGCAATGGAATGATGAGCGGTCCATCGGCTAATTTCTGCCCATCGGTACCCTTAAATTGATACTGTTTTATTTCCTCGTTCTCATCAATTTCCAGCCCCTCAACGCTTTGGGCAGTTTGCGGAGTCGCAACCACTTGCATACTCTCCCAATCAACACCATCAAATACTTTTTCGCGGTAATGGCCGCCAAAAAATGGATAAACTCTTTGCAAAATCTCGCTCTCATTGAGCGGCTCGCCCTCGTTGTCTTCGGTAGATGGTTTAAACGAATCGCCAACAGTTTCTTCCAGCTGCCGGTCCAACTCCATGGCTTGCTGAATTATTGGCGTAATAAATCTTTGGTAATAATCAAGTTTTCTGTCAATTGACACCGCGCCATCAGCAATAGCATCCAGAGGATTCCCACCGGTGCGTTTACTTGCCGGCAAGGACTCAAAAGATATTTTAAGCTCACTGGACATTTCGGGAAAACTGCCAGTCGCGACATATTGGAAACAGGCATTTGTTGCTTCGCGCTTATACGAGTCTGCAGGGGGTAAACCAGCTAAGACCTGCTCAAGGTTCTGTCGTTCCGATTCTCTTAATCGCTGTGCCGCCCCCCATAAGGCGATATTTCCGATGACCTCCGGGTCCGTTTCCGAAAGTGTTTTAATGTCTTCTGTTTTCTCACTGCGTAAAATATTTGCAATTTCAGATTGTCTCATCGCCGTTGTGGCAGCGGTAACCTCGGCTTGTTCTGTATTTTTAAATAATTCAGGGTTGACAACAACGGTATTGCTATCAGTATCAACACTCAATTTTTGGCTAACATTGCGATCCCATAGAATTTGATAGCCTAAAATATTCGCAATCCGTGGGGTGGGTATCGCTTCAATGGTTACTTCCTCTTGACCATCAATTGGTTCGTTTTCTGGCATATGACCTTTATTTAGTTAAACGGAAATTTGGAAATCTTTGCCTATAAAATATGTAAGTTGAGTCCTGAAAATTAGAATTTTATCTTTGCAATTTCCTTTTCAAAAAAATGTTGGATTTGTTTTTTGGTTGTTTTCTTTTTCAAAAATATTATGTTTATGTCTTTAATGTCTTCCAGATAAATTAATTGTTCCAAAAAAAGCCGAGCGCTGAACTCATCACCATATTTTTTTTTGGCTAATTTGATAATTTCTTCCAAAGTACAATATTTTTTAGAAATAATAAAATACAAATCCACATAATCTTTAAAAGATCCCCTTCTTCCGATTGTATGAGCTTTACTGGCAGCGATTTCTTCAATTTGCAAAAGGTTAACATTTTGGTATTCTATTGGTTTTAAAACAATCCCGAAAGGGTAATATAAAAAAGTAAGCTTAACATCATCTACGAAAACCGTTAATTCGCCAGAGTTATTAATAGTTGGTCTAATTTTACTTTTAGGGAAAACCTGATTAACTTGATATAACAATTTTTTGTCTATTTCTTTTGTGGAAAAAAAATCAAAATCCACTGAAATTCGATGTCCGATTTGCAAAGCCAAACTCGTTCCACCAGCAAGATAAAATTTTTTGAATTGGGATAATCTGGGAAATATTTTTTTATTTTCCGCTTTTAGCACTTCTGGGTACATAATTAAATTCCTTTTTATCAATATCAAAAATCAATGAAAGCAACCGTCGGGTTCTTGGTTTTATTGCTGTTACCGGAATTTCCAAAAGAATTTTTTTTATTGCATCTTGACCGTAATATTTTCTCAACCATTTCCAATGGTCAAGATCGCCATAATTTATTGTTTGAATGATAACTGTTTCTTTCTCTTTTTGAGGATTTATTTTGGCAAAGTCATAAGACCAAAAAAACGGCTTAAAAGATTGGGGTAATTTTGATTGGTTCCTATGGTTTAGATCATCCATAATATTTTTTCTTCTTACAAAATCACCGGTAGTCATAACGCTATTATATCAAAATTTCTAGAAGCTATCCACTTTTTTTACGCATTTAGGCCGTCTTTGAGACGGATGATTTTTTTGCAGACCTTGGCTACATCCAAGTTGTGAGTAACGATCAAAAATGTCTTGTTCTCTTTGCGATTGAGTTTTTTCAAAATTTCCATAATCTCTAGCGAGGTCTTGCTGTCAAGCTCGCCAGTTGGCTCATCAGCCAAAATTAAAGCCGGATCATTTATCAGCGCTCGGGCAATCGCCACTCTTTGCTGCTGACCGCCGGAGAGTTCGTTTGGTTTGTGATTTATGCGATCTTGTAACCCAAGTAATTTTAAAAGTTTTTTAGCTCGTTCTTTTCTTTCTTTTGTTCGCATTCCCCCATATTTTCCAGCCAGCATCACATTTTCTAGTGCTGTCAAAGTGGGGATTAAATTGAAGCCCTGAAAAATAAATCCGATTTTTTTGGAGCGAATTTTGTAGGCCTTTTTTTCTTTGAGCCGCGACATATCAACGCCATCAATTTCAAGCGTGCCTTCGTCTGGGCGATCAAGGAGTCCCAAAATGTGCATTAAAGTTGATTTGCCGCAGCCCGAAGGTCCGATAATTGCCGAAAAATCTCCTTCTTTAACTTCAATATCAACTCCGCGCAACGCAGCAACTATATTTCGCTTCGACATCTTGTATGACTTTTTTAAACCCTTAGCTTTAACAATTATCTTTTCTTTCATGATTCAACTTTATAAACTTTATTAACTTTTAACTTTATTAACTCGCGAGCTACAGCTCGCGGACCGCATCCACCACATTTAATTTTGACGCCCGAATTGCCGGAATAATCCCGGCTAAAATTCCAACCACAAATGAAAAAACAATTACCGCTATCAGAAAATTCGGTTCAATTAGAAAAATTTCCGCCCCCTTCGCCGCCATTTTGTTGTTGATAATATCTGCAGCCAAAACGCCAAGTCCCATACCGATCGCGCCGCCGACTAAACCGATAATTCCCGCTTCGAGCGTATATTCAAACGCAATTGATCGAGGTGAGGCGCCGATTGCTTTTTTGATTCCGATTTCTTTGGTTCTCTCCGAAATTGACATCACCATGGTATTGACGATCGAAAACAATCCGACAATTAGTGCCAGCATGGCCGAGCCCAAAATTATGGCGTTCATCGTCGCCGAGGCCTTGTCAATTAATTCCCCCATTTTTACCGGCGACATCACGGACACATCTTTGCCGAATTGATCTTTGATTTCAGTGGCAACTTTCTCCGAATCGTAACCATCTTTCCACGAAACGCCGGCCATTGAATTTACATCCTCCGCTTTCAATCGGTTTTGAACGAAAAGCGATTCCATAAACGGATTTGACTCAATCAGCATTTCTCTCGCCGGCGTGATTGACATAAAAACATAATCGTCTGGGCCGGTCATGGTTTTATTGACAACGCCAACGACTCTAAATTCACGACCGTGAATTTTGTATGTATCGCCTGCGTGAAGTTTTTTGTCGGTGGCAATATTTATGCCAATTGCAATTTCGTTGTCGGTAGATCCCGCACCCACCATTTTGCCTTCGCGCATATCCATCGTTTCCCAATTTCTATTTTTAAATTCGGAATTGAAATCCGTGGCATAAATTGTCGCTGGCTGGCCCATATTCATTGAAGCGTTATCCGGATTCTGATCTTCGACCAACATCGAAACCATCGCCCCGACTTTATCCACTCCATCAATTTGCGCAATTTTATTGATGGTATCAATCGGCAAAGTGCCAGATGACATTCCGTAAGAAGAGCCCTTTGGCGAAATAGTGATTTGCCCTGTGATATATTTTTTGCCGCCATCTATCATTTTGTTTAACTTGAGTGCCATCGAGCCCATCACCGTAAAAGCAAAAATTCCGATGACAATTCCAAAAATCGTCAAAAAAGTTCTGAATTTCCTGCGCCACATATTTCTAAAAATCTCAATCATTTTTTTAATTTATTTCTACCTCGCTATATTAAAACGAAATTCAAAAAATATCAAGAGTTCCACTCTAAAACAAAATTTTCTTTTTTTGCTATAATAAATTAAACAACAATCCCAAGGAGGGTTATGTATTGCTCTAAATGCGGAAAGAAATTGTCGGATAAAGATAAATTTTGTCCGAAGTGTGGTCGTGATAATTCGGAGAAATCCAGTGAAGTCCACGAGGAAAAAGATAAACCCGAAGAAAGTACTAAACCCGTTGAGGCCAAACCGCCCAAAAAAGCCAATTCCGGATTGGTGTGTTGCGGAATTTTACTTTTATTAATCGGCGTTCCGATGATTTTCTCTATCGGCGCATACTCAAAGACGGCCAAATCCGGCACTTCCCCCGCCCCCGATGCTTTCGTGAAAGGTTTAACCGTGGTTTTGCTTGCCCTCGGTGCAGCTCTTTTGGTCTGGATAATCGTTTCTTTAATCAAATCATTTATCAAAAAACCAATTAAGACCGCGATCGTTCTTGGGTCGGTCCTTGTTTTCGCCGGCGTGATTATTCTCCTTAGCTACTCTTATTCTAAGTCCAGCGCCGCCGATAATTTTAACCTTATCCAAAGTGGACTTGCAGACACCCTCGCCGCCCAGTCGCTTGGCGATGATATCGTCGCCGAAAAAAGCGACGCTAAATTTTCATCGGTTCACGAAAAATCACAAAAAGCGGTTGACAATTTATCGAAAATTCGTCCGCCCGCTTCTTTAAAGGACTACTACAATGCAATCAATGATTGGGCTAATAAGATTAATGATTCGGATAAAACCAAAACCAAATGGGCGAAGCGACCAGACGCGCCCGATGGGTTAAAAACCGCAATTAGCGGAAGCGTAGCCAAAAATCTTTTTCAGGAATCCCTAAATAAAATTGCCGGCGCGAAGGACTATGGTGATTGGGCAATTAAAATTTCAGACAAAGACACGATGCGCTACATTTCTGCCGAACTTCAGGCACAGTATATTGCGCTTGGTGATATTTCCATCTCTTATGATGCGCCTTCATCAAATTATTTAGCCGAAATTTTCTTTACGCCGGCGCAAGCAAAAAATACGCTGAAATTTCCTCGGGGCCGCTGTCCGGACTTTGGTCCTTGCCACACAGATTTAAAAAAGAAATTGCCACCGACTTATCAGTCGGCTCACAATTATTCGGTCAGCGACCCGGCGGCGCCGGCGCAGTGGAGCGCGGCTTGGGACGATATGTTAAAGACAATCACAATTGACGATGGTTATAATGTCGGCGGCGCCGGTATCACTCAAGGAAAGAAAGACGCGCCGCCAATTTCACCGATGCAGCAGGCGTTCAATGATGAATGCACAGCTAAGGGTGGAACTCCGGGCGGCGCGGGCGGAGTTAAAGATCGCTTGCCGACAACATTATCTTCCGGCTACAACTGTGACTATAAAAACAATGGTCATTCTTGCTGGGATTTTTTGACCACCGGAGGTGGGAGATTTATGGGCGGAGATAGCGGCTGTCTGGAGCAAGGACTTTTGCCTCGCCCGGTGCCGACTCCCGTGCCAAATAACGGCGGCGGGAATAACGGCGGAGGTGGAAACAAAACTTCTACGCCCAAAAAGACCGCAGCTCCGACACATGACGGCACTTATCGCGTTACCTACTCGGCAGCCCATTGCAATATAGATGTTCCCGGTGGATACAATTCATTTTTTGATGCCGCCGGTGTTTCGGACACAATCGTAGTCAGCTCAAATCGTGTTCACAATTTTGACAGCTCAACTTCGGCGATTGATTCATCCGGCAATGCTACTTATAATTATAATTTTAGTTACGGCGGCGCTAGTAGCGCGCAATTAACACAGACCTTTCATTTTAGCTCAAACAATGTAAGCGGCGAGGTGTCTTTCAATGTACAGGCCTATACTGAAGGTGCCTCCGGCACAGCAACCTGTTCGGAGTCGTTTTCTGGATCAAAATAATTTAGCAATTAAAAATTGGGGGCATAATGAAATATCTAAAGCTTTGTTTTGCGGCAAGTATAATTTTTGTTTTGGCTTTTGTGGGTGCAACAAAAACGAGAGCCGATGGAGGAATTTTTGTTCCAACTGATTTTTCCGGATACGAAACCGGCCAGAGAGCATTTATTTATTTTGCCAATCAATCTGAAACTCTAGTCGTCTCGGCCAATTTTCGGGGCGATGCCAAGGATTTTTCTTGGGTTGTTCCGGTTCCGGCCAAGCCCGAAATTGATAAAGCGGATTCGAGTTTATTTACCACTCTGGAGCGGATAACTCGGCCTGTAAGTACTTCGACGAGCTTTAGTTTGGGTGCGGCGACCAGCGATTTAGCACCTCAATCGAACTCGGTACAAGTAGTTGAACAAAAACAAGTTGGTATTTACGACACAGCGATCCTTAAAGCAACTGACGAGAATGCGCTTTCAGCGTGGCTTAACGCTCATGGCTATAGTTTTCCCACTGATAAAAACAGTGAACTCAAAAATTATGTTGATAATGACTGGTATTTTACGATCGCCAAAATCCAAACGGAATTAGAAAACGATCCTTCAACAAACCGCCAGCTTGCGAAGGGAACGCTAACGCCGCTTAAACTGACATTTTCATCAGACAAAATTATTTATCCGATGAAGCTCACCGGTATTGCTTTGCGTTTTGTGCAGCCAAGCGCAACCGCGACCGCAAGCGCGGGTGCGACTATTCCACCGGGCGCCATCTCCGAAACCGTTTCTCTCGATATGCCGATTGAGC
Source organism: Candidatus Berkelbacteria bacterium (assembly GCA_026397175.1). GTDB lineage: Bacteria > Patescibacteriota > UBA1384 > UBA1384 > DTJR01 > JAPLVK01. The sequence continues at coordinate 102,832 of JAPLVK010000022.1, forward strand.
TATATATTTTGTCCGACAACAAAGTTAATGCGGATGCACTCAAAACAGAGTATGGCAACTATCTCAATGAAACGAACATAAAAAACTTGAATACTGATCTAGGATCAAGTTTGATGCCGGCAGATCAAAAATTATTCTTGACCAAACTGACTGCAACTCTCTCGGCCAACACAATTTCTGATGATTTTACACTAATCAATGCTTCCGATAATCAGATTTATCCAAAGCCGGTTAATAAAACAACGGAGTTCTGGCTGACAAATTTGCTGTTTCTGGTACTTGTCCCGCTAGCCATTATCTTTTTTCCGGTTCCGCTCGGTCTCATTTTTACCGTCTTTGTTATCTTGCAGACCTATGTCAAGAAAAAATGGCTGTATATTGTTGGCAGTATATATCAGATTTTGTTCTGTCTTACCCTTGTGATAATCGGTCTGGTTATAGTGTCAGGAAATAGCTCCGATATTTCCGGGCTCTTTCTCGAAAATGGTTTTATCGGTGGCATAATTGCGCTTTTAGTAACTCTTGTTTTTGGCATTTATGTGACAGTTAAAATGTTCAAGCACTACAAAATAACCTTCAAGTCAAAATAGAGGGCAGCTAGGGGACGGCAGCTAGGGGACGGTTCTCTTTTACAGGAGAACATTCGGCTTTTTATTTGAGCTCGTGATGATTCTTTATTCTGGTTCCCCTAGTCCAAAACGCCAAATCAACAGGTTAAAAGAGAACCGTCCCCTTTAAGTTCCCTTACACGAGATTACTATAATGCAATTATGGATTTGTCCAGAAGGATCAATCAGCAGTTTAGTTTTTAAACATTCAGTGATAATATTTATAGTAACAATTAAGAAGGAGCGGAATGCATCCGGAATTGCCAGGTAACGACGAAGAATTTAAGTTTGTTTCACCGGAACATGTTCAGATTACTGACCGTAATTACGAACAATATTTAACAAGATTTGCTCTGGACGAAACGATGCTTTACGGCAAAACAATATTAGATGTTGGGGCCGGGCTTGCGACATTTGTTGACACAGCAAATGAGCGATTAAAAAGCGAAGGTGCTACTGCTTGGGCAGTTGATCCCATCTATGCCCTTGCGGGCAAGACTTACGAAGAATTTACCGAACTTATTAAAAATTCAGGACTTGGTTTTTCCCCGGGTTACGCCCCTGGCTGCGAGAATATTTTATCAGACGGATTAGAAGGACTTTATGATGCTTACAAAAACAGATTACGCAAGTCACCTTCGAGTTACATAGCGGGCAGCCACCAAGAACTTCCCTTTGCAGATGGAAGCATTGATCTGATTTTGGCTCATAATAGTATTACAGTTTTTGATGAAGATATTTATTACCAATACAACGCAATGAGGGAATGCCTTAGAGTTATCGCCGAACATGGCGAAGTCAGGTTGACTCCGGTTCCGCCAAGTTTTTACTGGCAAAGTGAATCCGATCTAAAAATTATAAAATCTTCTGATCCTGAAGATGCGCGAGCAGTAGTCGACGGAGATCCGAATCTGGATTATGTCCAGTTAGTCGCTTTTCAGGCTTTGCAGCAGAGGGGAGCTAAAATTTATCTGGAAGCAGTTCAACGAGGTTCAGCAAAGGGCAATTCGTCCTTAATTTTAAGAAAGGATGATGCTATTCCGGAGATCAAAAATCTGCCCGATCTACACGAGGAGTTGTTACATTTGGATTTTTCGGGAGATATCCAATCAATTCAATACGAAACGGTATGGCGAAGCGATGATGCGCCCTCCATAACTCCTGCAACATCCAGAGAGGAATATCTTGACTGGATGAGAGAGCTCGCCGAGCCGACGAAAGAGACCGAAACTGAATATCAAGAAACGCTTGGCCGACTTAGAGATAAATTGGTAGATGATTTGATTGCCCTATCTCGAATGGATTTAAATTCACAAGATGATTGGCGCTTGATAATTGCAAGAGCGGCCGAGATGAGAGACGAGACCGTGGGTGAATATCCGCCCATATTTCGAAATTGTATCATCACATCTTATAGTATTTTTGAAAACATCGAGGACAGACTCCGGATAGAAGATAGAGTGGCATCTTATTCTCATTATCAGAAAGTAGTTGAATGGAAAAACGATTTTATTACTACCATACGGGATGTTGAATCAAATCAGATGGGAAGCGAGATTATTGCGGCAATTTGGTTGTTTTCGAAAATATTTTCCGATAAATACTACAAGCTAAAAGGCAGGCCACTTAATAGATATCTGGAAAGATACGAATTTGGAATTATTGCAGAGCGTTTAGGCAAAGACACAATCAAACATGTTTTAGGGGGAACTGAAGCGACGGTTAAAGTGGCATCGGTGGAACAAGACATTGTGAATCAAACAGATCTGGAGATCATCTACCAAGGGATGTCATATCCTGTTCAAATAAAAAGGGTCAATCCAACCGCTCACGGAGAAATTACTTGTCAACTAATAAAGTCTAGCGGAACATCCAGCCGACCACCAGGCACATTACAACAGGCTCTATCTGCGCTAAAAACCACCTCTGTTTTTGACGGGTTGATCTTAATTGAGGTCCCGATAAATTTAGGAGTTGATCTGGGATTTAGTAACTTAACCGGGAAACCGCGGCAAGATTATTTGGACACAGCAAGCCAAGGTGATTTCGGAAAAAATTTAAAAGCGATTCTAGAAATGGAGAAATCAGCTTGAATATAAGTTAGGGGACGGTTCTGGTTCGACTCCGCTCCAACGGGGCCCATTTGGGGCTCACCATTAAAATCTTTTACTCCTGATAATTCGGTATTTTTTGTTGAAATTTATTTTTCGATTTTTTTATTTCTGGGTAAAAAATTATTCGTGGACACGACTGATCTGCCTAATTCTTTTTCAAGTTCTCGTCTGGCATTTCCGGCAATTTTTCCGCCTCTGTTCGCATCATGTCTGAGTTTTGGCACACCTTCCGATTTTTCTACTTTGTGAATTTCTGTAGTTGATCTTTCGCCAAGCATATTAAAAATCAATTCAAAATCATTCATATGATCACGCAAGTTCTCCCGTTTAAGTCCTTTGAGTTTTTTGTATTCACTCGGCACTACACCGAAAGTGGCTTTGGAAATTTCGGCGGTCAAAATTTCATAGTCATTCTGCTCTCTGGCACCTCGTTTATGCCATTCGTCAGTCAATTCTTCGCGAATAGTGATACCACGCATTCGTTTTTCAATCCAGTCCTCGCTATAACCTTTGAGTTTATAGAGCATCCGGGTTCTCTTGGTTGCCAGTTCAGGATCATCAATTTCTTGTACTCGTTCGTAGCCAACTCTTGCTAACCAGCGTTTAAATGGTTCGGCTTTGGGCGATGGTATCGACTGAATTATCCGGAAGATACCCTCTGTGTTGGCACAATCGGTTTCACGCATCTTGCCATCAGGAGCAATCATTTTCAACTGTCTACAAATTGTAGATAGTTGAAAAGCGGCTTCGTCTTTTACCCGAGCCTTCATTGCTGTCCAGTAAACACTTGGTCTGCCGCTTTCTGTTAGCGCTTCAACTATATCGACAACCGAAAACCACCATTCATTTTTGTAAATAACTTTTCTTATTTCTTTTCCCTGAAAAAGGGCTATTTTTGTAGTTTTCATTTTTTTGATCGTCCCCTTAATCTATTTGATTGCGGCTGCCGGAGAACGAGCCCGAGCAGGTTGTTTGGGGACCACTGCCAAACATCCAATAACCGTTCAGGTTTCCGCTAACTGTTCCCGAGTCAGTAAAACGAGCAGAATATTCGGTATGTTCTGTTGCGCCAGCGTCGGCATCGGTGTATGAAGTTGAGACACTCCCGTCAGAGGCAATCGTCGGATTAGAAGGCGGATTGGCCACATTTGTGTACCATCCCGAATAATAGATCTTGCCTTGTTGAACTGTAAATGAGCTCATGAAATTTCTGATGTCGCTATTTAAGCTGGTAGAACTGTCGGCTGTTGAGCAGGAAACAGAAGGTGTGGTGCTATAACTTCCATCAAAGGGGTACGCGTTAGTAGTTTTCTCTGGAACCGGAGCTGGAGCTGAAGTATAATCCGGAATGGGAGTTGAATTTGAAGGCGGGTTTGTATGATAACTCGGGGCAGCGGTTATTTCGGGAATTGGTGTAATCTGTTGAATGGCTTTGGCCAAAAGATTAACTTGCGGGCAATCGCCGTCACCACCGGAAAACGGAAGTCCCGAATCAGTCAAAAAATCCCAACAAGTTCCACCTTTGGGACCTTTGAAGGTGCAGGTTTGCCCGCTTTCGGTTGTCGGCATACGATCCTTCACTCCACCCGAGGGTGTTGTCCCGTTTTTTGCTTTGCAAGCATCCTGAAAAGCAACCATCGCTGGGGGCTTTATGTCGTTATTACCGACTGTTGCACCAGTAGTGCTTATTGGATAACCTTCATCTTTAAGCTTTCCCCAAGCCACTTGCCAGTCCTTAGCGGCATCGGCATTACCGGTTTTATAATAATTTTGAGCTGCTGTGCGCAAGGGTTTAATCCCCTCGTTTAGTTTTTTAATGCAGTCAGCTTTGTTTTTGCGATTTGAGAAAACCATAATATGTCCACGGCCATAGTAGCAAGTCGCGCCAAAGGTGGTCGCAGCCAAAGCCGTGTCGTGCGGACCTTCGGCAATATTGGCATTTGAAAGTGCATCAAGATAAATTTCCTCGCTATGCAGTCGCGCGCCAATCCACTTCATTGCATCTTTATTATTTTGTGAAATAGCATAATCGCCAAAGATCTGATAGCGGTCAATATTGTCCAAGACCTCGTCGTAGGTGTCGGAAGCGTCTTTGGCGGATAATTTTATAGTGGATGCATCCGGGGCATCAGCCACCTTATCCCAGTTGTTTTTGCTCGAGTTGCTTTGCACTTGAGCGCCCCAATTGTGTACCGCTATGGCAAAAGGAAATGTTCCGCTTGAAAAATTTGTCGCAACTATTTGTTGACCAAAAGTCGCGTCATTCTCCGCCTGCTGGAGTGATGCATTAGTTGGGGTCTTGCCAAGATTATCGCCTTCTTGCTTGGCGACATCAATCTCGGTCACGGCCTCTTTAATCTTAGCGATGTCCGACACCGTGGCGGACTTGGGCATATGTACCAAAATATAATTGTAAAAATTCCCAAAGAGAGCTCTGATTCCAACCAAAAGCGCCACAGCGGCAGCAATAATCAGTATTTTCTTGAAAACACTGACTTTCTTTTTCTTTTCTGTCTTCTTTTCCGTCTCCGGTTTCTCTCCCTCTTTTTGTGCCATATTATTATTATACAACAAACTCTATTCGCACGCTTCTTCCCAGGTTCGCAAGCATTTTGATTTCTGTTCACACCATGAATATCCAGCTGAACCGATGCAGCCGTGTGAGTCCCGATCCCCGCCAATCAATTGGTTGTTTTGCTTGGCTTTATACCAAATAAATCCCAAAGCTAAAATAATTATTAGAATAATCGCCGCGATCAAAAATTTTTTGCTCATACAAACTCAACTTAACTATTTTTTGTTTGCTTCTTTTTTATCCAGTTTAAAATAAATAAAACTCCTATCACGAATGCAGGGCCGCCAATTATCAAAGAAGGTGCCCATATATTCCCCTCGAACCGGCTAGATGTTAACACCCATGTAATATATGCAATACCAGCGAGAATAAATACGACTCCACCTACTATTTCATGCTTCCATGAAATTACCACGACAGCCAGTAGGGCAAGAGCGGGAATATTATGCATAAATAACCCGATCGCAATATCCTTGGCACTTAATCCCGGTTCGAAAACATCTAGCGAAAACATCATCAAAAAGAGAACAAACACTATTGATAGAATTCTTGGAGTCCATATCCTTAACGAGCTCACTTTACTCATATATATTTATTATAGCACTTAAGCATAGGGGACGGTTCTTTTTTCTCCTGATGATTCGGCGTTTTTATAAATAAGAACGCGACGATCTTTTCTACAATCGGAATATAGTATAGAACATTCAAGAAAGAGAAAAGTCGAGGTTAAAAGAGAACCGTCCCCTTTTTCTTCTTGGCTAGTCCCATTTGGTGCAACTTTTACCGGCGAGATGGCCGCTTGACCACGCCCATTGCAGATTGAATCCGCCGGAGTCGCCATCAACATCCATTATTTCACCGGCAAAATAGAGTCCTTTTATTTTTTTTGATTCTAGCGTTTCGCTGTTTATTTCGTCAGTTGAAATTCCTCCGCGCGTAACTTGCGCTTCTTTTAGCGGGCGAAGTTTCGAGATGTTTAGAGTTAGCGATTTTAAATTTTTGACAATTTCTTCCCTTTGAATTTTGGAAATTTCGGCGGCGATTTTATTATCAGAAATTTTTGATTCGTGCAAAATTATTGGAATTAATTTGGCTGGCACCAATCCAACTAGCGCGTTTTTTGTTGACTTTGCGCCCGATGAATTAAAAATTTTAGCGATCATCTCGTCAAGTTCTTTTGCTGATTTTTCCCCAATAAAATCGAGTTTTACTTGTACGGTTTTATTCCCCACGAAAGGCGCAATAATTCCTGCCTGCGACATAATCGCGGGACCGGACAAACCAAAATGTGTAAAAATCAAATCGCCGGATTTTTGGGAAACCAATTTTTCGTCAACAAAAAAACTTGCTTGCGCTTCGACTTTTAAACCTTGCACATCCGTGACCCAAGTTTCTTTTGTCTCAAGCGGAACAAGGGCAGCGTAAATATCTTCAACTTTGTGTCCGATATTTTTCATCCAAAAATGTCCGTCGCCTGATGAGCCAAATTGGTGCGCCGCCCGCCCGCCGGTAGTTAGAATTAATTTGCCGGAATTAATTTTCGATCCGTCAGCCAACACAATTTCCCAACCATCATTTTTTTCGATTTTTTTGACTTCGGCATTTAATTTTATATCAACTTTTAGCCGCTCCAATTCGTGCGCTAAAATATCAACCACGCTCGCCGCCTGATTCGTCCGCGGGAACATTCGCCCACGGTCCTCTTCTTTTAATATAAGACCTAAGTCGTCAAAAAATTTCATGGTTTTATGCTGGTCAAATGCGGATAAAACATTTTTGATAAATTCTGGACTCGAGCCGTGATAATTTTCAACTTTTGCAAACTTGTTAGTGATATTGCACCGGCCATTTCCGGTTGCCAAAATTTTCCGCCCGATTGCCTCATTTTTTTCAATCAAAATAACCGAAGCACCATTTTGTTTTGCTGTGATTGCCGCCATGATCCCGGCCGGCCCCGCCCCGATTATCGCCACATCATATTTCATAATTATGGGCAAATTATACCTTAATTATAGATAAAAATAAACGACCACCGCACATTTGCATAAATACCGTTTTCCATCTTGAAAAAAATCCTATTTTAATATAAAATCTTCATAGTTCTTAAAAAACAATCCGGGGTAGCTCAATGGCGGAGCAAGAAGCTGTTAACTTCAAGGTTGTCGGTTCGAGTCCGACCCCCGGAGCCAATTTATATGTTACGAGTTTTCCTCCCCCGCCACGGCGGGGTCGGCAGGCAGTTACTTTCCGATTTTTTTCGCGATATTTTGGTTAAGTGTCTCACGCCATTTTTCGGTATAAGTTTTTTCGCGCTTTTCGTTTCGTAAAATTTCATCGCAAAATGCCGCTACATCGTTGCCGGTAATTTCCAATACCCGTTTACCGTTTGCCGCGCCTTCCTCGAAGAAATCGAGTAAGTCCTTGAAGATATCAGTGGAACTAAGTCCCGAACTCTTCCATATATACTGCTTCATTTCATCGTAAACGACTCGATAATCTTTGGGCAGCGCTTTTGCGCGTGCCTCCATCGCATTCCACTCTTTTTTATCCCCAATGATTTTTTTCAAAAATTCATTCATTTTCTTTCTCCTTTAATTCATTAATTTTTGATGATACAAAATACCATTTTGCCCAAAAATTTTGCAGCTCCTCGCGACCCGTTTTGGTAAGTAGGTAAAACTTGCGTGGCGGCCCAATTTCGGACGATTTGTTCTCGATACTAACAAATTTATTTTTTTCGAGCCGCACCAAAATAGTATAAACCGTGCCTTCTACCACATCTACAAAACCCAGTTTGCGCAGCTGGCCAGTTATTTCATAGCCGTAGGTTTTATCTCGACCGATGATTTCGAGCACACAACCTTCGAGTACGCCCTTTAGCATTTCCGTGGTGTTTTCCAAGTTACTACTCCTTTCTTTGTTAATTATCTATGTAGTATTAATTACTACCACTATATAGTATCACACAGTAATACACATTTTCAACTCAATGGTAAAAAATTACGAGGTCAAGGGGACGGTTCTCTTTCAACCTCGACTTCTCTCTTTCTTGAGTTTTCTATATTCCAATAGTAGGAAAAACCGTCGTGTTCTTAATTTGTAAAAACGCCGAATTATCAGGAGTAAAAGATTTTAATGGTGAGCCCCGAAGGGGTCCCGTTGGGGCGGAGTCGAACCAGAACCGTCCCCCTACCTAGAAATTTATAAATTATTTTCCGATCGCATAAAGATAACCATCTTCCGAAGTGAAGTAGATCGTACCATCAGCACCAATAGCCGGAGATGCCTCGGTGATTCTATCGCCGGTCTCGAAGTCCCATTTGAGCTTGCCATTTTTATCAATAGCGTAAAATTTATGATCAAATGCGCCAAAATAGGATGTGCCATCTTTGTCGGCCAGCACAAAACTTGGCAAACCAAAATCAATGCCTTTCGGGTCCGGATTCCTGCCGGTCTGATACGACCATTTAATTTCTTGTGTCTTTGCATCAATAGCCATAAATTTACCCTGTGGATTGCCAATGTAGATCAGGCCGTCCGGGGTTAGAGCCGGAGTAATAATGCCGGCAATAACTTCAGCGTCAGGACTTATTTCCATTCCTTGCGGTCCTCCCTGTGCACCTGTTTGTACACCTGCTTGTGCACCCGCTTGTGATCCTCCTTGAGCCACTCCCTGTGCGCCTCCTTGCGGTTCTCCTTGGGCCGCTCCGCTAGTAGCGTTGCTGCAAGGTGCCGGTGGTGGCGGGCAAGCAGCTGGCGCTTCGTTTGATGTTGCGCCTGGCGTTACACTTGATGTTACGCTCTGAACCGTCGTCACAATTGCCTCCGGCCCTTTTTTCCAAACTAGCTTGCCATCAGTTGAAAGTACAAATAGATCCGGCGAGGCGGCGAAATATAACAAGCCGTCGTAGCCAATAGCCGGCGACCCGACTCGTAGCATTTTTGTGTCATATGTCCAAAGCGATTTACCATCTTTATCAAAAGCATAAATATTACCATCCGGACCGAAGTGAGCATCGCCGCCGCCAAGATAAATATTGCCGTTTTTATCAATGCTCGGCGGGTAGGAAATTGTGCCCTTAGTCTCATATTTCCACCTTTGAGTGCCGTCGGAATTTATGGCGTAAAAAAACTTGTCCCAGGAGCCCTGATAGATGACGCCATCCGGCCCGATTGTTGGACCAAAAACCATGGTGTTGCCGGATTTAAACTCCCATTTTTTACTGCCATCAAGTGCGGAGATAGCAATTAGGGATTTATCGGAATCAAAATACAAGGTCGTTCCGTCGGCTGACAATCCCGGACCCTGTGTGGAGATATATTCTTGGACCCATTTTAGGGAACCATCGGCATTCAAGGCGGTTATTTTGTTGTTGCCCGCAACAAACACAGTTCCATCTTTAGATATAGTAACACTATTGGCCCCAATCCCTTCCTTGCCACCAATTTGATATTTCCATTTCAACTGGTTGGTTGCGGGACCGGAAATATCGGCATAACCGGTGTGATTGTAGTTGCCATGAAACATCGGCCAAGGACTATCGCTTTTTGGCCACGAAGCAGAAGAAACCGTCTTTGAGCTGGAAGCAGAGCTATTGTTATTCTTTGTTTTTAATTTAAACAAATAATAACCGCCCGCAGCCAAAACGGCAATTGCAACTATAATAAACGCAATAATTAGAACCGGTTTTTTCTTGGATTGTTGTTTTAACTCGTCCATTCCCCCTCCATAGAGATAAAAATTGTATCTGATTAAAGTATATCAAACTGTCTGAATAAAAACATTTTATTCGCTTTAGTCCCCGATCTGCTATACTTAAATAAGATATGGATCAAACTTTTTTAATTGAATTTGGTGGCGTTTTGGTGATTGCGGCGGTTTTGGGCATTGTCGCAAGGTTTTTTAAGCAGCCCTTAATTCTCGCTTATCTTGTCGCCGGAGTTCTAATCGGTCCGTTTGCTTTCGGTTTAATTAAAAATGGCCAAATTATTGAGACATTTGCCTCGATCGGAATTATTTTTCTTTTATTTTTAGTCGGGCTGGAGCTTGACCCGAAAAAACTTTTTGAAATCGGAAACACCGCTTTGATCGCCAGTTTTTTTCAGATTGTTTTTTCCGGCGCGCTTTATCTTTTGGTCTCCAAACTTTTCGGCTTCAGCAGCATTTCAAGTATTTATCTGGCCATTGCCTTTACTTTTTCTTCGACCGCAATTATCGTTACGCTTTTGTCAAACCGAAACGATTTGGACTCGCTGCACGGCAAAATTATCGTGGGAATTTTGCTGGTGCAGGATTTCGTGGCGATTTTCTTGCTGACCATAATGTCTGGCGTCAACACTTCCGCCTCGCATCTTGCACTTTTTCAATTTATTTATCAGCTTGTTTTCAAGGCGCTGGCTCTTTTTATTACAACTTATTTGGTTTCAAAATATGTTTTCCCGCCGATTTTTAGGCGCATCGCCAAAACCCACGAACTTTTGTTTTTAACCAGTTTGGCTTGGTGTTTTTTCTTGGTGATTGTTTCAATCTCGATGGGATTTTCGGCCGAAATCGGCGCGTTTTTGGCCGGAATTTCGCTGGCAACCCTGCCCTACTCCACCCATGTCGCTGCAAAAGCCAAACCGCTTCGGGATTTTTTTATCATGATCTTTTTTATTTATCTTGGCACAAATCTTATTTTCACCGATATTGTCATCGCAATCAAACCAGCGATTATTTTTTCGCTTTTGATCTTGCTGGTTAATCCCGCCATTGTTACTTTGGTCGTGTCGTTTCTTGGCTACAAAAAAAGAACCAGCTTCATCACCGGGATCACCTTAACGCAAATTTCCGAGTTTTCGTTTATCATAATTGCGCTTGGTGTTAAACTCAATATTTTAGAAAAAAATGCGCTGACGCTGACTTCCTTGGTTGCCATTATCACCGTTTTTATTTCGACATATCTTATTGCCAATTCGAACAAACTTTATCATTTTTTAAGACCATATCTTGGCTTTTTGAACTCCGGTCATAAAAAAGATGATCTCGATAATTTGCCGGACGAGCTAAAAGATCACATTATTTTAATCGGCTATCATCGCATGGGTGGCAAAATTTTAGAAACGCTCAAAGAGCAAGGCGAAAAAGTGGCGATTATTGATTATGACCCGCGGCGCATCAAGGAGCTGATTGATCAAAAAGAAATTTGCGTTTACGGCGATGCGGTTGATCACGACATCGTGGATCTTTTGAGTTTATCGAAAGCCAAAATGGTCATTTCGACAATAGATAAAATCGAAGAAAGCGAAATGGTTTTAAAAACATATAAGCAGATAAATCATCATTTAAAGTTTATTATGACGGCGTCCGATAAAGACGAGGCGGTCGAATTATATGGCATCGGCGCGGATTTGGTGATTGTTCCTTCGATGATCTCGGGTGATTATTTATCTTTCATTTTAAAACGACTCAAAAAAAATGAGGTTAAAATTGATGATCTAAAAAAACAAGAACTCGCCTCGCTTCAAAACCATACGCAAGATGTGATGGTTGAAAAATTTACGAAAGTGGCTGAAAGCGACAAAGCAAAGGCCTGATATTACAAAATTTCTGGTTTTTTCTCCTTATATTTTATTCGACTAATGGACGACCGTCAGCTAGTCAAATATTTTACAGTTTAAAAAGATTCAATTATTTGCTTTTAATATACAAATTTTCCGTACGGAAAATTTGTATATTAAATTAGATCTGTTAGCTACTAAATAATTTTTAAATTTTCCATCTGGCAATATATTTTAACTTTTCTCACGACCGTGAGAAAAGTATATTAAAAAATTAGCTGGCATTTAACTGGCCACTTAACCCCAACCTCTATCTAATTCAAATAATCTTTGAGCCGTCCGGATTTTTCGTGTTTATTGAGTTTTTGGAGTGCCTTGGCTTCGATTTGGCGAATAAATCGCATTTTCAAAATTTTTTGTTCACGGGGTAAAAGATGCTGCAAAAATGCATCTAAATCGCCTCTCATCATCGAGCGAATCGTAACCTCCTCCGGCGAAAGTGAATCCTTGTCTTCGATAAAATCGCCAAGCTTTGAGTCCTCTTCCTCGCCAACCGGCGACTCAAGCGACACTGTTTCCTGTGAGATTTTCATAATGTGCTCGACTTTTTCTTTGGCAATCCCCATTTCTTTGGCCACCTCTTCGGTGTTGGGCTCACGGCCAAGCTCCTGCACCAATTGTCTTTGGACTCGAATCATTTTGTTGATTGTTTCTACCATGTGAACCGGAATTCTGATCGTTCGAGCATGATCGGCAATGGCTCGCGTGATGGCTTGTCTTATCCACCAGGTCGCGTAAGTCGAAAATTTGTAGCCCTTGCGATAATCAAATTTTTCGACCGCGCGCAAAAGTCCGGTGTTTCCTTCTTGAATTAAGTCCAAAAGCGACAAACCGCGGCCAATATATTTTTTGGCGATTGAAACCACCAACCGAAGATTGGCCTCCGCCAATTTTTTCTTAGCAACCTTGTCGCCGGCCACTACTCGTTTGGCCAGTCGCATTTCTTCGTCCGCGGTTAAAAGTGAAACCTTGCCGATTTCGCGCAAATACATACGGACCGAGTCGTCGGAAATTTCCGGCAACTCCGGTTGTTTTGCACCCTCTTCTTCGTCACTTAAAAGCGCGGCCGTATCAATGAGGCGTTTTTTTTCTATAACCTGAATGCCTTTGTCAAAAAAAACATCGTAGAGTTCATCTAAAAGGGCAATATTTTTTTCCGGTTCGGGAATTGCTTGCAAAATTTCCTGCTCGGTTACAAAGCTATGAAGTTCGCCTTTTGTAACAAGTTTTTCGACAATTAAACTCATCCTTATCCTGTTATCAACCGGCATTTTAATTGCTCTTTTTGCCATATTTTCCCTTTAAATTTTTAGTTTTATTTTAAACTTTTTTGAAGCTCACCCATCAGCTCTTTGACTTTTTCGATGTCGCCTTGGCTTTCCGCTTCAGAGATTAAATGGGCAAAATCATTTTTGATCGTTTCTTTTTTTGCTGCTGAAAGTTTTGATTTTGTTGCGATAAAGTCACGAAATGCCGCTTTTTCGTCCTCTTGGATTTTAACATCCCACATTAAAGATCGAACAGCCAAAAGTTCCCGAATATCGCGGGGCAACTTGTCCTTTAGCTTCTTCAGGCATCCCTTTTCTTCCTTATTATTATAGCAGCTTAAAATTGAGTTGTAAATCTCTTTATATTTGTCATTTTCAAAATCCATATTTTTGTCCATGGTTAATCCGCCAACCAAGTTCGGAAAATCAATTAAAAATGAAATAAAATCGCTTTCAAAATCATCTTTGATTTCATTTTTTTGCAAATCCGGTTTTGATTTTACTTTGACTTTTGAAAGCGCTTTTTCGACCGAAATTTCGGGAACTTGAACGATTTTTGCCAAATACGAGATGTAGTGGGCTTTTTCGATTTCGTCTTGCATCCTTGAAACAAAATTTAGGGCTTGGCGCATTAATTCTTTTTTATCTTGAACGGTTAATGGTTCCGAATTCTTTTGAAATTTTTGCACTAACCACTCAACCGGCGGCTGCGCTTTTTCGATAACTTTTATCCACTCGCTTTTATCTTCTTTTACTAATTCGCCGACATCTTTATATTTTTCAATTTTAGTCAATTTAATATCAAGTCCAAGTTCAAGCGCGAGGGAAACGGCGGATTTAGCCGCCTTTTGTCCGGCCTCATCTTCGTCAAAAGAAAAAATAATATTTTGGCTGTAGCGCGACAAAACCTTAAGATGCTCCTGCGTCAGCGCCGTTCCGGATGTCGCCACCACTTCAAAAACACCGGCCTCGTGCGACATTGCCACATCCATTTGCCCCTCGACCACAACCACCCGTTTTTTTTCTCTTATTGCGTCTTTGGCTAAATTTATGCCATATAAAACCCTCGATTTTTTAAAAACCGCCGTCTCCGGAGTGTTTAAATATTTGGGGTGCGGGGAAAGCCCCTTTGGCAAAACATCCTCTAAAATTCTGCCCGAAAATCCAATCACCTGCCCCAGCGTATCTAAAATCGGGAACATGATGCGATATTGAAATCGCTCCGGATGGCCCGCGCGCGACAGATCAAAATCAGAAAATTTATGATGAAAATAATATTTTTTGAGTTCATCGGTATGCGGAGCATAGCCGATTTTAATTTTCACGATCGTATTTTTACTTAAACCCCGTTGCAAAAGATAGTTTAAAGCCGGTGCGCATTCCTTTTGAAACAATGACTGTTTAAAAAATTTGGCGGCTAAAAGATTGATTTGCAAAATTTTATCTTTTTCGTTTTTCTCTTTTACTACCTGTTCTTTGGGTCTAAAATCAACCTGAACCCCCACTCTCTCTCCTAAAATCCGCAACGCCTCCGGAAAAGTATAATTTTCGATTTTCATAAAAAATGTAATAACATCGCCACCCTCGGAACATCCGAAACATTTGAAGGTCTGTCTTTCGGGCGAGACCATAAACGAAGGGGTTTTTTCGCTATGGAAAGGACAGCAGGCCGAGTGGTTGATGCCCACTTTCTTAAGTTGAAGATATTGCCCGATAAATTCGACAATATCAAGCCGCTTTTTTATTTCATCAACATTGTCCATAACAAAAATTCCGATCTGGTCTTATTGAATCCTAAATGGGGAAAAATGCAAATGCTAGTTTCTTGGTAAGCCGGGGTTGGTTGGTTCGGGTTCAATACTCGGCGATGTATCTTTGGGTGTGTCGGAATGTTTGCCTTCGGTTTGCTCCGTATAAATTTCAGCGCGGGTTTTACCAGTTTCTGCATAGCGCTTCGCCTCATCTATAATTCGGTAAAGCAAACCAAAATTTTTCTGGGAAATATTCCTTTTTGGTGTTCTAAATTCATGCCTCCCGCCAAATTCAACTACTTCGACCCTAACGCGTTGGTCTTTTTCGCTGGGATGGGGATAGTGATACCCCTTGTGATAAAATGGATGATCGAGCTGATCGATGTAGTAACGATCTTCGCTCAATGGCAGCCCCCCGGAATCAAATCTCTCATTCAACCTATACTTCTCGCTCGTTGTAATTCGTGTAATCAAAGCGATTGCTTTTGCAGATTCGCTTTCCGGCAGATAGGCAATTTCCCAGCGGATTGAACCATCCTTCGTCTGTTGGCTCAAAACCGTCGGCCGCCCAAATCCATCTTTTTCTATAATATTAATCATCTTTTTATTTATATCACTTATAAAAAATAATTCAAAACGAATAACATAACCAAAAAGAGCTGTTTTGAGGCAGCTCCTTCGGGTGTCTAGCAACCGAACTGTAGCTCGGTTGCGCAGCTCTATCAACTTAAGTGTACCACACTGTGTCAAGAGCCATTGATCGAAATCCCTTTAACTCTCTGTTGTTTGCCCGTCAAATTCCGGGGCGTCGGCATTCGCTTCTTGTTTGGTCTTGCGCTCAATTTGATCTTTGTGATGAGCGGGCGAATAAATCGTGTAAAGTTTGAGATCGTCCGATTCGGAGGTGTTGATAATATTATGCTGGGCACCGGACGGCACAACCACCGCAAAACCATCTTTTAGCTCATATTCGTTGCCGTCAATAATGCACTTGCCCGTGCCTTTTTCAAAACGGAAAAACTGATCATTTTCTTCGTGAACTTCCATGCCGATTTCTTCTTTCGGTTTAAGACACATTAAAACCAGTTGGCTGTGCTTGCCAGTGTACAAAACCTTGCGAAAACTCTCGTTTCGCAAAGTTAACTCTTCAATATTTTGACAAAACCCTTTCATAGAACTCCTTTCCTTATTTTTCTTTATTCTAGCAGGTTTGGGTAATTTTTAAAATCCCTTGAAAATTGATGAAATTAGGGTACTCTTGGGGGCAGAAGTATAAGACAGAAACCAGGTCAAGTACTTGGCATTTGACAACTAGAGAAAGGAGTTTCTAGTAATTAGTTATTAAGCGCGCAAGCGTAAGAAAAGGGTGAATATCTCGCTTGACCACAAAACAAAGAGCTAATCCGCAAGACCAAGCTCCGATCAAGAAGTTCCTAATCCGGCAGGAAACCGGCGTCGATACAACGCAAGCAGTAAGAGCGTTGTTTGCTGAATCCGGTTATCCCAACGTCTCCGTCAGTTTAGACACGGTTTACCGTGTCCAGGGCGACTTCGATTTCAAGAAGCTTCGCCCCCTGCTTGTCAACCCGCAAGCCGGTCAATCCTGCACGGATATCACCGGCAAGCGCTCAAATCAATCCAAGAAACGCGGGGTCGTCGAGATTGCCTATCGGCCATCAGTAACCGATCCTGAGACGAAGTCGGGTCTGCAAGCTGCCCAGCTAATGGGAATCTCTGGAGTTGAGTGGATCAGAGTATCGCAACTCTACACTATCTACGGCGTGGACAACGAGACAGCCGAGAAAGTGCTGACTTCATCTCAGCTCTACTTCAACCCGGCGGTTCATGTTGTAGCCAAGGGTAGCATCTATAAGAGGTCGCTCAAGCCCAGTGGCAAACCCAAGCCGCAAGAGTACTTCAGCTTGAGCGGCCTCACGATCGAGCAATTGCTGGCATTGTCCGAACAGCAAAGGTGGATGGCTCCGGCCAACCAGCTTCTGAAGCTGCAGTGGTACCAGGATAATCTCCAGCACCGGCCATTTACCGACTCTGAGATCGAGATGCCTGTGCAATGGTGGTGCGACCACTGCTTGCACACGACCTGGCTTGCCCTCGGCATCTTCCAGGCCATGAGGAAGGCAGTTAAGGAATTCGGTCCGCCCGAGTACGTCTCCGTGCTCAAGGGCAATTGCGGCGCCATGTACTTCTACGAGGACATGGTCATCACAATCAAGGGCGAGAGCCACAACCATCCAACCTTCCGATTCGCGCTTGGCGGGATCGAGACGGAACACGGCGGCGTCCATCGTGACATCTACGCCATGTTCCAGGGCGGCGAGATCTTGGGCGGTTCACAGATCATGGGTACCGCATGGCCTGGGATTCCTGCAGTCGAATATGTTCCCGGCGCCACCCACTCCCGCGTGATCGTCACCCAGACCATCGCCGGCACCCGTAACTACAATAACGCTTCCGGAGTCCCGATTCTCGACGCGTTGTGGCGCGAAGAAGAGGGCCTGGTCAAACCGTGGGCACTCGGTGTCGCGATCGGCATTCAACCGCTTTACTCGATTGAAGAGATTGAACCCCGAGAGGGAAACTTTCTCTACATCATCGGCGGTGAAACCGGACGCGACGGCGTTCACGGCGCCACCGGAAGTTCGACTGGCAACCGAGCGAGCGCAGCAGTAGTTGAATCCACTGAGGTTCAGATCGGCATGCCGATCACTCAGCGCGGTCCGGCCATGCTCATCCCCAAAGTTCGCGACAAGAAACTGGCACGGCAGTTCTGGGACTCGGGTGCCGGCGGCATATCGTGCATCATTGGCGAAGCCGCCAAGCACTGTGGTCTCTCTGCCGACATCACCGGTTTGCCGGTTAAGAACACTAGCCTAACCTCGAAGGAGAAGCTCCTATCCGAATCGCAAGAGCGTTTCGGGGCAGATGTACCGCCTGAGTGTGCTGCAGATTTCGAAGAGGAGTGCCGGCTTTGGGAAGTGTCGTTCTTCAAGATCGGCGTCTTCCGCAACGATCGGCGGCTGGTGATACGCGACGGCGACGAAATCGTCGCTGATCTCGATCTCAGTTTCTTCTGGGACGAAGTCCCTTACGAAGAGCTGACGGTGGAAAAGCCCAAGGCGACGAGAGTGCCGGCGATTTCTCTCAACTATGCAGAAACATATCAGTACAATCTGGAAGACTTCACTACAATCGCCGGCTGCTACAACATGGCTGATCAGTCAGCCGCCCACATCCAGTTCGACAAGACCGTCGGCGGCAAGACCCACATCACCCCGTGGCTGTCCGGCGATGTTCCGACCGACTTTGCCGCGCTCGCGCCAATGTTTGGCAAGGTTTATGGAGCTGTCCTGACCAAGGCCTTTGTCCCTCACTGGGGTAAGGTTGATCCAGTCGGCTCGGTGCGATGCCTGATGGCATTAGCGCTTTCGCGCATCGTTGCCGCGGGTGTCGCCATCGAGGACTCGTGCCTCTGCGACAACTTCTACAACCCGACCAAGACACCGGAGCAGCGCTGGTATCTCCAGCAGATGGTGTTGGAGATGATCCGATTCGGCAAGAAGACACGACTGCCGATCTCGGGCAAGGACTCCAGCTCCGGGTACTATGTGGACCCCACTGGGGAAACCCACTATGTGCCCCATATCTTCGTGCCGAGCATCTTAGGCAAGATGCCGGACATTCGCAATGCCAAGACCAAGGCGTTCGCGAACCCAGGCGACAACATTTACCTGATCCGGCCGTCGTGCGAACCCAACATGGCCGGTTCAGTTGCCCTGCGTGAGCTCATCGGCTTAGACGATCTCGGCGATCTTTGCCTGCCGTGGGTCAATGACGAGGAGGAGCTGATCTGGCTCTGGCACAAGATACACGAGCTCCATAACTGCTTCTCGAGCATCGCGGCTGTCGGCGAGGCCGGCGCTTTCATGCAGGCCTTCTACGGCTGCCAAGCTAGCGGGCTCGGAGCAAACCTAACCTTCAGCGAAGACGATGATGAGGCGGCTCAATGGGACCTGCTCGGCGAGTGCCCGGGGAGCTTCTTGGTGAGCCTATCGGGTGAACTGCCAGTCACACTAGCCCCGCTGGGCCATAAAGTCGGGCAAGTCGTTAACAGTCCCGGCCTCAACATCCAGGTCGATACACTCCGCCCAAGAACGAGCACACTACTCCATCGGAAGAACTGGCCGGAACTAGTTCAATCCTGGCGAACGGGGTTTAAGGAGGTGGTGTACCCATGAAGTCCAGACGAGGCAAGATCGGAGTAGCCTACTTCCCCGGTACAAACTGCCAAGCTGAGAGTAAGAACGCGATCGAAGCCTGCGGGGTGAATGTCGAGCTCGTTCAATACCAACTCGTCCTCGGCGGACAGGTGAACATGCTTGACTACATCGCCTGGCTCATCGCCGGAGGCTTCAGCTGGGGCGACCACTACCTCTCTGGCCGCATCGCCGGCAAAGTCATGCGCGACAAATTCATGGAGTTCGTAGCCACCGGCCGGCCTCTCTTGGGCATCTGTAACGGTGACCAAGTCATCTTCGAGGCAGGCCTGTTCGACTCGCCAACTCACAAAGGCGGCGCACTGGTCCAAAACGCCTGCGGTCACTTCGTGTCTCCCCCCACCGGCATTGAACTCGTCGTCGAAAAGACGGGCACGCCCTGGACTGAGGGCATCGAAGGAGCTGTCCTGCGTATGCCGGTTGCTCACGGCGAAGGTCGCTGGCTACCACCGGAAGGCGGCGCACCGCACCTGACGCCGGCTTACCGTTATGTTCGCGACGGCAAGCCGACCATGACTTTTCCCCATAACCCGAGCGGTTCGCCTGACGGCATCGCCGGGTTCGTCTACAACAATGTCTGCGGCATGATGCCGCATCCCGAGCGCGTTGCCCGCGAAGAGCTGGGCTACGCGCCAGGATTGCTCATCATCCGCAACTTCGTCAACTACGCCCTGGGGGCCTAAAGCCTCCCACGACTAAACCAAAGGGGCGGAAAATTTCGCGCAAGCGAAATTTCCGCCCCTTTTTGATTTTATTTTTAAATCCCTTGAAAATTTATTATTTTAAGGTACACTTTTCCCAAGAAACAGACGACGCAAAAATGTTTCGCAGTTGTTTGTTTGGAGTTTGAAAACTAGAGAACAAAGAAAGAAAAGGAAGGGATCAAAATGCCGACCGTCGCACAACTCGTCGCAGGTTACGGGCCGGACTTCCCATCGCTTGCGGAGCTTTTTGCTCTTGAGCCAAACGATCAAGAACTTCTTGCTCTTATGGCTCCGATTCCGGAGCTCGGGCGCTATTTCAAGAGCGTCGTGTCTCTGCGCAATGTTACCAGCGACTATGCCGTTGGGGTAACCCGATTTCGCGTAATTGCCGAAGCATTGCTCGCCTTAAGCGACACACTTTCCATCTACAACGGTTTGCACGCTGACAAAAAGGTAGTTCATTCTTTATCGAAAAAAGACCATGAATTACTTCTTCGTTTGGCGCGCAGCCCGGGCGATGTTTTTCGTGCCCAGAAGATGGAAAAGTTCACCGAGCACGACACCGCGGCCGCGATCGGATACACGAAGATAAAGATGGGAGTAACATCTAAACGGCTTGAGAAAGTGATGGAAGGCGCCGGTTTCGGCCTGACATCAGAAGATACTATGGGGCCGGTCTTCGGCCTGGTCGCCAACTGCCTGGTGTTCGGTAATTTCATTCCGAGATTGCTGAACTTTATGGAGCGCTGCCTTGATTATGTGGACTTCTGCGAGCAAGACGGACCATTGGTCTTGCCCGGTGAAACCCATCAGCAGGCAGCCGAACCGACCACTTTCGGCAAGCGGGTGCTTACCAATCTGTTTCCGATTTGGCAAGCCCTCGAGAGAATGTCATCCGATGGGCACTTTATGCCCTTCTCTGGCAAATTCGGCGGGGCCATCGGTAATATGACCAATCTCAAGGCCGCTTATCCCGACATTGATTGGGATATTCACGCATACAAGCTCATCAACGACCGGCTGGGTTTGAGCTACGATGAAATGACTTTCCAGTCGTCAACTTACGGACTCGAAGCAATCCATTTCAGCGAAATCGCCAACATCCTAACCCATCTGGTCAAGTTGGTAGAGGACTTCATGAATATGGGCAGTTGTCCATATCAGGGGTTCGTCAAACTCAAGAAAAAGGGCACGGTAGGATCAACAGCTATGCCAAACAAGAGTAACCCCTGGGCCCAAGAAGGCGCGGTGGCTATGCTGCTTGACACCCAAAGCCAGCTTGATTTTCTGGCCAGATCTCTGCCGAGATTTCCCCGTGAGGGAAATATGGCTCGGTCTTACCTGATGCGAACCATCGGCCGACGGTTTATGCCTGCATTCATCGCGCTTGATCGAATAGACGGCGAGATGATTGGCGACATGCGAAAGCGCGGCTATGTGCCAAATCTCCCCAACATCCAGGAATATTTCGATAAATACCCTGGTATGGCGGGAAGCTCTATCCAGACAGTCCTGAAGCGCGAGGGAATCGAAGGTGATGCTTACCGAGCAATCGAGAAAATCGCCATTAATCCCGATGGCACTTACGCCAACGCCGCACAATTCCGCTCCGGACTCGAGGAGGTTATGGCGGAATTCAACCTGCCGGACAAAGTGCGCGATGAACTGCGTTTGATTTTGGAGCCATCCGGCAACATCGGCGATGCAGACATCTTGGCTAAAAGATGGGCCTCTGTCCTTCGCGAAGATATCGCCGGGTATCGCCAAATGTGCACAGTGCATCCACACTCGCTCGTTGATGATGAGACCTCCTAACTTCGGCCGTATGGCCAGGAAATTCTGACAAAAGATGGGAGATGGAAGAACATGGACGGACTTTATGCCGCTTTGGATCCTGTTGAGGTAGTCGTGATCGAAGGAAGTGAGAGTGACGATTGGTTGATCTTGGATTCCAAGCTACCAGAGATTTTTGCTGAGGTGGGCATTAACTACAGGGTCACGGTAGCATCTGCCCACAGACATGCATGCCAAGGTCTTCTCCCCGACTACCTCAAGTTTTGCTGGGAATCCGGAACCAGAGAATATGTCGGTATTGCAGGGATGGCAGCTGTTTTGCCTGGCATTATTGCTGCCAACCTTTCCGAAGCGATCGTTTATGGAGTTCCTGTGCCAAACGAGAAGGACTTCCTTCGCGATTTGGCAGCTCTTCTGGCGATAATCGAGTCCCCTCCTGGTACTGTTGTTCGCTGTTGCGGCCGAGGTCCCGAAGGATTGACTAACACGGCTTTGGCAATCTGCCAGGATTTTTCGATTCCCAGGAGCAACCCCAAAATCTATGCGCAAACCCTGGCAGAATACAGACAGACAGCAGCCAAAAAGAAGCCGATGATTCCGAATCATACACCCCAGAGGAAGTAGATCCCTGGCATTGCCAGAAACAAGAAAAGAGGGAAAAAAATGGGATCTGTCAAAGACCTCATGGTTCAGCACCCAATGTATATTCCTCCGGCGCCACACAAACAGGGAATTGGCCCTTGGCGCGTCAAGGGAACATTCTCGGTCGGCGACCTCAAGTACCTGATCAAGCCGGTCGAGATTCCAAACAAGGGTGTCGCGCTCGCTATGATGGCAGGGCTTTACTGGGAGCATGCGGCCACAGTCGGCTTCCAGAATTCCTACGCCGGTATGTTGGATACCGATGACCGGATCACCGACGCCCAAACCCTGCTCGACCAAGGGGACCTGTCCAATGTCGTCGTCATGCACCTCGCCGTTACACCGCACATGTATGCGCCCGACGGCAAGCTCACCGACGAGATTCGTGGCATCTATCATCGGCTGATCTCGAGCGGTGACCTGACTAACTATGTTGGCGACTGCGAATGCATCTTCCGCTTTGGTCTGCCCCTCGGCAGTTCCTACTATAAGCGAATTGCCATCGCGGCTGGCCTTGGCGACGAGTACGAGCAGGTCGCCAAACTCGAGGAAACTATCCAGTTCCTGGACCAGATCCGCGGAATCACCGGGATTCTCGACAAGCCGGAGATGGTCACGGTTCTCAAGATGATGGGTCTCGATCGGATCCCTAACCCCGGCTACATCGGTACCAAGCCCTATCTGAACTTCGACGCGAAGTTTGATCCGGGCGGTGATGAGCACTATAGCTTCACTGAAGCTCAAGATGCACTTCACCTTAACCGTCGCAACTGGAAAGGACTGCTATCCCGGCTCGTAGACAACTCCTATGACCAGTGGGACTACTGCCTGGAACTGTCAAGTACCCATTTTTTAGACAAGCTGTCTGCACATTAGTTTGTTTTTCAAATTGTATTGCTCTATGAATTTTTGAGGCGACATTTTTAGTTTTGTGTGAATCCTTTTGTTATTGTAATAATAAATAGTTTGATAAA
>JAPLVK010000024.1 GCA_026397175.1 Candidatus Berkelbacteria bacterium
CTTGAATGGGGCAAATCCAACAACAGGAACATTGGCAGCACTTGCTGCAACCGATGTTTATTTTGGTACTGGTTGGCAACCTTTTAAGAGTTGGACGGATGAGGTCAGGATATTGAATGTCGCCCGTTCTGCCGACTGGATTGCGACGGAATACAACAATCAAAATGATCCGGCTACATTTGAATCATTCGGCCCCCTTGAAAACCCTGATACTTTTGATCCGACCAATCCAACTGTCATTACTGCCACCAAAGGATCGGGCGGAGCGCCGCTGGGGACTGCTGGCAATTGGCCAACGCCATACTATTCTTTCCCTGAACCCGAAGCAGTTGGCGGAGCCAGTGATGCTACCGGCGCATACATTTCCGGTGTTGCCGGCTACTATTCATACTATGGAACTTCTTGCGGTGGTGGCGGAGCCGATCCGGAAATTAGCCGTGGAGTACTTTCTGACACTAGTGGTGGTTTGCATTATTCCTCTGACACCAACATTTCCGTTCCCGACCTAACTACCAACCAGGGCACATATTGCCTTCGTCTCAAAACTAAAGATAACGCCGGCAATGTTTCAGCCGTGACCGAAGTTGCCACATATAATTACGATATTACCAATCCCAACGCTCCGTCGTTTGTCGCTGTAAATCCTGCCGGATATTCTGCGGTAAATAGTTTCGACTTTACTTGGCCCGCCGCCACTGATAACACTGGTGGCTCTGGGCTAGCCGGATACCAGTACATGCGCGGTGGAACATCGGGGGACACTTGGTCTGCGACACAAAGTGCGACATCGAAAACCGCCATTACCTCTTACCAAACCGGAGAGAATATCTTTCTTGTTCGCTCGGTTGACAATGCCGGCAATTATTCATCATCGGTTCAGACAACATATTATTATTCCGCCAATCCGCCAACCAAGCCAACAGCGCTGACGGCGCATCCGGCAATCGCCGATGCCAATGATTTCTCCTTCACTTGGACCGCACCGGTTCACGCCAGGCCGATAGTTGACTATGGCTATTCGATAAATGCAGTTCCAACTACACAGAATCTGACTTGGACGGGCTCGGCTGCTACCACTCTGGCGGCTGATTCATTTGCAACGGTTCAAGGTGTTAACACTTTCTACATTGTCGCCAAAGACGACTCCGGCGCTTATGCGCTTGATGCGGCTAACTACGCCTCGGTAACATTTACCTGCCAAACCACCGCTCCGCCAATCCCAACTTCGGTCTCAATAACCGATTCATCAAACAGGGCTTATTCTACTTATTCTCTAACGATCAAATGGTCGGCAGGCACAGGACAAGATCCGGCAACCTTCAACCACTATCTGATCGAACGATCGACTAACGGCACTGATTTCACCCAGCTTGCCACTACCACTTCCACCGCCTACATTGATGTTTCTTCTCTTGATAACTCCACCACTTACTACTACCGCATCAAAGCGGTTGATAATGCGGATTCAACCTCTGCTTCCTCAACCATTGTCTCTAGAATTCCAACCGGCAAATACACCACGCCTCCCATTATCGTTCAAGGTCCGGAATCAACCGCTAAAGCCAGTTCTGCCACGATCAGATGGGTTACAAACAGAACCTCGACTGCCGGAGTCAGATTCGGCACCAAAGAAAATGAACTAACCCGAAGTCAAATTGATCCAACCGAAGCCACCGAACACTCTATCACTATCCCGGGTCTCTCCGGCGGCATGAAATATTATTATCAAGTCCAGTCGTTGGATAACGACAGGGATTATTCATCTGACGCCGCCTATTCCGCCACAAGCTATTTTGATACTCTCGCCTTGCCCGTGATCGCCGATGTCAAAATCTCAAACATTACTTTAAACTCCGCCGATTTGTCTTGGACCACTTCAACCGCCTCTAACGCCAAGGTTTCCTACGGCACAACGATCGGTTATGGCACGGACTACGAGGACTCCGAGTCCTACACTACCAATCACACCTATAAGTTTACCAACCTCACCCATACCACCACCTATCACTTCAAAATCACCGGCACAGACGAAGACGGCAATACACTGGTTTCCGATGATTATGTCTTTGATACTCTGCCGATGCCAAAGATCTCGGCTGTCAACTTTGAAACCGATCTGACCCAAACCCAGCCCCGTTCATTTATCACTTGGACGACCAATGTTGCTACCACATCAAGTGTTGATTACGCTCCAAAAGGCGGGAGTGTAACCTACGAAGAATCCCAAGCAAGCTATATAACCAGCCACAAAGTTGAGCTCTCGCATTTGTCAGACGACACGGCCTACAGTTTCTATGTCTATGGTTCGGATCAATTTGGCAATCAAACCAAATCAGACGAATATATTTTTGCCACTCCATTTGACTCAAGGCCTGCCATTATTTCCGATGTAGCGGTTGAGGCATCAAATGTCGGGCTAAACAAGCAAGACAAATCACAGCTTGTTGTTAGCTGGCACACAGACGAGGTTGCTACCACCCAAGTGGAATACGGACAAGGGCTATCCGGCAATTACACCGGCAAGACATCAGAAGACAAGACCCTCTCCAATGAGCACTTTGTGATCGTTAATGATCTTATTCCAAACAACCCTTATCATTTGAGAGTTCTCTCCGTTGATAAAGGCGGCAATGTCTCAACGGGCGAAGATGTCAGCTCCATTCCCGGCGATGTCCCCAAGTCACTGCTTCAGACAATCCTTGACACCTTCAATAACATCTTCGGCTGGATGAAGATATGACAAGCAAATTTCTAATTTCTAATATCTAATTCCTAATTAAATTCCAATAACCAATGAAGAAAATGAAAACAACCAAAACTGAAAAGCTTTACTGCTATGTTGACGAGACGGGGCAGGATACTATGGGCAGATGGTTTTTAGTGGTTGTTGTTATTGTGGCCGAAGAAAAAGACAAAATTGAGGAAAAGTTACTAGCAATAGAGCGCCAAAGCGGCAAATACAAGACAAAATGGCATAAATCCAAATTTCCCTCGCGACAAAAATATATTGACGGCATAAAAAAAATTAAAGAATTAAACAATAGTTTCTACTATTCTACTTATCAAAATACAACATTATTTACCGATTTGCTGGCGCTCACTACAGCTAAAGCCGTGCTTAATCGAGCTGGCGATAATTATTCTACTTCTATTACCGTAGATGGATTGACTCGTAATCTAGAAATGCAATTTGCAGCTCTGCTAAGAAAGCTAAAAATTAAAACAGGCAAAGTTAAAGGCGCCAGAGATGAGAGTTCGAGTTTAGTGCGACTAGCTGACGCAATGGCAGGACTTTTGCGCGATGCATGCGAAAATCAATCTTGGGCAAAAAAATCAGTTGATCAACTTAACAACAGAAAGTTTTTTCATGAGATATAATATAATAAAATCAGCAACCTATCTCTTACGAGAAACCGCCGTAACCGGTCGGGTTTCGGTTGCTGCATTTGGATATATTGTAGGTGATGAAAGTGAAATTGTCAAGAGTCATAACATAACAAGATGAAGATAAAAAATAGATTATTGAATTTTCTGTCATTGCGAGCTCTATTTGTGTCATTGCGATCGCCACTGTTGTCATTGCGACATCTTCCTTGTCATTCTGAGCGGAGCGAAGAATCTCCCATGAATATGGGATCTCGCATTCGCGAGAGATCCTTCGGCAGTAGCCTCAGGATGACAAAAAGAAACGGCCTCGCAATGACAAAAAATACAAAAGAATATGATTAGCGAGAGAAGAAACTACGCCGTGAAGCCATTTTACAAAATACCGTTATTTTATTTAGCGATAGTTTTTTTAGTAGGGGTTGGGTTTGGCGGGGGATGGATTGTTAAGGGGAAAGTGCAGAAGACATCGATAAAGGATTGCGAGCCCTGCGGGGTGTCGAATCCGATCGTCATCCCGAAATCCGATCAATCAGTGGTGCCGGGCACGGGGGCGTATTCGGGCTGGGATGAATTTTCCGACTCCGCATTTTTATATAAATTGAACTATCCGCCGACTTGGACGCTCGAGAAAACCGCTACCGATCAGGTTACGATTACCACTCCCGACCAAAAGTTTGCGCTCGATTTTGCGCTGGTGAAGTCGGCCGAAAAAGCCGCATTGCCCGACCAGGTTTTATACAAGGGTTTAACCCTCGCAGACGCGGGCAAGATTACTATTTTAGAAACCTCGCTCAAGAAGCAAAAGGCGGTTGACGGCGATCAAAGTAAACAATATTTTTACCCGTATGGGTCAGCCGAGACAAAAGACGGCAGTTATGTTTTTTCGGCTTCATTTTCGCCGGTTAGCGCAAAATCGATAAGCGATGTTAACCTCGAAGATAACGATTATCGTCCTGTTGCCGAGAAAATCTTGGGCTCAATCGAACTAAAATAGTTGGTGTTTTCGTATCAAAATGATACGAAAAATAGCCGCAAATGATACGATGATATTTTAAACAGTAAAAAAACTTTGCAAACAAGAGGTAAATATGGAAACCCAAATTGCAATCTTTAGACAAAAAGAAATCAG
Organism: Candidatus Berkelbacteria bacterium; assembly: GCA_026397175.1. Classification (GTDB taxonomy): domain Bacteria; phylum Patescibacteriota; class UBA1384; order UBA1384; family DTJR01; genus JAPLVK01. Next base: position 4,517 of record JAPLVK010000024.1, read on the forward strand.
AAAAACCATTTACAAAAATGAATGGTGGTTTTCGGTAGTTGATGTCATAGAAGCGCTAACCGAAAGTGGCAGACCGAGCGCTTACTGGACAGCGATGAAAGCCAGGGTAAAAAATGAAGATGGATTTCAGTTATCTACAATTTGTAGACAACTGAAATTGGAATCTGCCGATGGGAAAAGATACGCTACCGATTGTGCCAACACCGAGGGCATTTTCCGAATTATTCAATCCATACCATCACCCAAGGCAGAACCGTTCAAGCGTTGGCTGGCTAAAGTAGGTTATGAAAGAATACAAGAAATCGACGATCCTGAATTAGCGACTAAACGGACAAGGGCAATCTACAAAGCCAAGGGGTATTCCGACGCCTGGATCGAAAAACGAATGCGTGGCATCGAAATTCGCGAAACCTTAACTGATCAGTGGAAAAACCGTGGAATTCTACAAGAGAAAAGCTACGCAATTTTAACTGCGGAAATCTCCAAAGCTGCTTTCGGTATGACACCAAGCCAATACAAGAAACTCAAGGGCTTGGATAGACAGAACTTACGCGATCATATGAATGATCTGGAGCTGATTTTTTCAATGCTTGGGGAGGCCTCGACAACGGAGATTACCAAAAACAAAGATTGCCAAGGTTTTGAGGAAAATCAGCAAGCGGCAAAAGCCGGCGGAACGGTTGCCGGCAATGCCAGAAAAGAATTGGAGCAAAAATCCGGCAAAAAGGTTTCAAGCAGGAAAAATTATTTAGACATTCCTGAAGACCAAACAAGACTGGAAAAATGAATTTTGCATCTGGTCTTTTCGCATAAAAACGAGTAAATATAGGTGTAAAAAGATAAATTTGCCTGGAGACAAAATGAAATATCGGCAGTCACTTTTTTGGGACACCAAGCCGGAAAATATCGACAAAGAAAAAAACAAGCGCTATATCATCGAGCGGGTTTTGGAATTCGGCAGAGATGAGGAAGTCAGGATGATTTTTCAAGAATACAAAAAAGAGGATATCTCTATTGTTGTCAATAATTCCCGATCATTAAGTCCGATGGCCAGAAATTTTTGGACTGTTTTCTTTAGAGAAACGATTTGACGCCTTTGAAGAATCTATTTTGCCGATGCCGAAGATGATCCCGAGCCGGACCTGCTGATTGATTTGGATTGGCAAACGGTCAAAGAGTATTTTGAAAAAGAAATACCGGATTTGACCAAAAAGCTTTTAAAGCTCTAGTA
>JAPLVK010000016.1 GCA_026397175.1 Candidatus Berkelbacteria bacterium
CGGTAATTCGCCGACAGAGACACAATAAAATACCCAAAACAAAGTAAAAACAAAAAAACTCGCCAAATAGCGAGTGGTTTTATATTTATGAGCCGGAAATTACACAACTTTTACAAAATTTGACATTTGCCGACAGGCCCAAAAAAGGTCCGCGCAATCCCCGACCCCCACACCGTCCCGAACCGGCTCGTTTTGAGCTTGACTGTTAAGGAGGTGAAAGATGATGTTCGGATGTGATGACGAGAATGACCGCAGTTAAATATGTATCTGGGTCACCTTTCTTGTCCTGGCGCTGCTGTATAATGGCGCTTACACAATTGCGGAGGCGCCGAAGGAGGTTTGGCGCTGGATTTGTCGTAAGAGGGAGGTGCGAGTGTAATGAATGAAGATTGTGCGGTGTACGAGTCGTATTGCGAATTCGAGGAGGATGAGGGTCTTTTCAGCAAGCCCATCTTCATCATTATGCTCGTATGTGCTTGGCTGATTGTCGCTGCTAACAATGCGGCCAATTGGCTGAATAGGCCATTCATGCCGCCCACCAAGGAGGTGTGCTGTTGATAAAGCGCACTTCCGTCTATCGGTCCCGAGGCCGCCCACAAGGGCTGGCCTCGGGACTTCTTTTTTTATAGAACTTTTTTATAAAGCGCGAGGGTTTTTGAAATCATATTTTCTTCGCTAAAATGATTCTTAGTCCGTTCTTTTCCGATTTTGCCCATTTTCTCTCTTTTGTTTTCGTCGTTTAAAAGTTCAATAATTTTTTCCGAAATATCGTAGGGATTGCGCGGATTAATAAATAAGCCCGCACCTTGAACCAAATCCTTTAAGCTATCAATATTTGAGGCAATGATTGGTAGCCCGACTGCCATCGCCTCGCCAACGGCAAGACCAAACGACTCGGACAAGCTGGCATTTACAAAAATCGAGAAGTGTTGCATCCGTTCCCCGACATTTTCGATTTTACCCAAAATGTGCACCTTTTCTTCAAGGTTCAATTTTTTAATCAGCGATTCCAGTTTGTCCTTAAGCGGGCCATCGCCGATGATTTGATAATGAATATTTAAATCGGGGCATTTTTTTAAAATAAAATCAAAGGCCTTAATCATATTTTCGTAATTTTTGACCCGATTTAAAGAGCCAACCGAGCCGATAATCAAAGGAGTTCCTTTTGGTTTTTTAATCGGGTTTAACTCTAAAAATTCTGCGCTTATCCCATTTGGAATCACGGTGATTTTGTTTTTATCAAATCCACGCGAAATCAAAAAATCACTAACGGCTTTAGACACGGCGATATCGGCGACAGTGTAACGATCAACAAATTTTAGTCCACGCAGTTGGAATTGTTCGTAAGCCGGGTTTGGTAAATGATAATATTTGGTCCAAAGGTGCTCGGTGTAGATTTTTTTGATTTTCTTTAGATGACGAGTGGCAATAAGGCCTAACCAGCCCGCCCTGATACCGTGGAAGTGAGCAATATCGGGGTTGTATTTCGCGATGATTTGATTGATTTTTTGAAGCGCTCTGCGGTCAAACGGTCCACCCATCGGCGCTTCTTCGGTTTTTATCCCGTTATCTTTACATATTTTTAAAAGCGGGCCGTGTGGACAGACGACCAAAACATCAAATCCGTTATTCTTTAATGCGATTGCGACCTGCAGAACATGAGTTGGCGCACCCGCAACCGATCCGTCACCGGAGATCAAAGCAATTTTTTTCATAGCAATTCAAGTGCCTTTTTAATCCTCTTGTTGCTTTCTTCTTTGCCAAGTGCTAATAGAAGTTCAATGGGCGATGGCGACTTTTCTTCGCCTGAAAGCGCAACTCTCACCGGCCAAAATACATCCCCGTTTGATAGCGAATTTTCACTTACAACGCCTCCAAATATTTTTTGAATTTCGGTCTCATCCCACGAATTGAGCTCTGATAGCCGAGTGCTGACAGCCGATAGCCCGATTTTGGTATTCGCAGGAGTTGATTTCTTGAACACCAGCATCTCGGGCTCGTATTCGGGCGTCTGGCGGAGTTTCGAAATGTAATCCGCCATTTCTACGAGAGTGATAAATCCTCCCCGCTTGAGTAATTCGGCTTCGCTCGTGGATACCTCAAAATTGCCGTAGTCGCTCACCAAATCTTTTAGTTGACCTACGGTTTTGTTCTTGAGAAAAATTTCGTTAAAATGATTGAGTTTTTTGATATCAAAAACGGCCGGGGCTTTGTTGACATATTCAAGTTTAAATTCACCTGGTAAAAAGGCGGTCCTATTAAATTTCAGCGCATATTCGTCCTGATCTATTAATATTTCACTTTCATCTTTGGGACTCCAACCTAGAAGAATCATGAAATTAATTAGAGCTTCGGGCAGATATCCCATTTTTTTATATTCGAGAATTCCAACGGCGCCGTCGCGCTTAGAAAGTTTGCCTCCAGCCGGCGATAAAATGACCGGCAGGTGAGCATATAGTGGTGTTTTGTATCCAAGCATTTCGTTCAGCAATATATGTTTTGGCGTTGAGGAGAGCCATTCCTCGGCTCTAATGACATGAGTGATTTTCATGGCGTCGTCGTCAACGACATGAGCAAGGTGATATGTCGGGAAGCCGTCGGATTTCAAAATTATTTGGTCATCGATCGTCTTAGAATCAAATTCCACATGACCTCTGACAAGATCGTCAAGTTCTATTTTTCTATTTTCCGGTATTTTCATCCGCATGACGCATCCATCCTCTAAAGGCAAATTTAAATTGCGGCAATGTTTGTCATACATTGGTGGTAGCTTCTTGGCCTTTTGGTTTTCGCGAACTTGCTCGAGTCGTTCCTTGGAACAATTACAGACATAGGCTTTTTCTTCTTTGACAAGCTTTAAAGCCACTTCTTTGTAGATTGGCAGGCGTTCGGATTGAACCATCGGTTTGTGTAAATTGGCGGGGTATATGTCCAACCACTCTAGCGCGTATTTGATGACCTCAACTGATTTTTCGTTGTGGCGGGCGCGATCGGTGTCTTCAATGCGCAGCAAAAACTCGCCGTATTCAGAATTAGTCTTGGCAAAAAGATACGCAAAAAGAGCAGAACGGATATTTCCGATATGCGGATCGCCGGTTGGGGAGGGAGCAAAGCGGGTTATTACCATATTCGAGTTTATAAAGTAGAAAGTTTGTAAAGTTCGTAAAGTGACGAAGTCATTCCGAGCGCCTGCCTGCCGGTAGGCGGGAAGTCGAGGAATCTATCGGTTTGATAGATCCTTCGATTCTCCCGCCGTTGGCGGGATCACTCAGGATGACATCAATATGTTACTTTATTCCTCCTCGACTGCGCTTTCAAAGTGTTTGATTTCCGCTGGTTCTTGGCTGGTATCAACCGAAATTATGTCAATTCTGATTGTTTTGTCAGGATACTCGGTTTGTAAAATTTTGGCAAGGTTTAAAAGCTTTTTTTGCTTGAAGTAATTGACCATCTCAAAACCCTCGCCAAACTCACGCGTTGATTTGGTCTTTACTTCCACCACCACTATAACATTTTTTTTGTTTTTTGGCCTGGCTAAAATGTCAATCTCGCCAAATTTAATCCGCAAATTCCGCTCGATGATCTTATAACCCGATCTTTTCAGAAATTTTGCCGCCTCATCTTCGCCAAATTGTCCGGATATTTTCTTTGTGAAGTCCATGGGGCTTAACTTAAAAATTGGTCTTCTAGTTCCCGCAAGTGAGATTAAAGCTCTTTGAGTACGAATTTTGATTTTTGGGAATTGTTAAAATTTCACCTTGTGGTGTAGGTAGGTTTGTTTTGTCAGAGATAATTTGGCAAACATAAGTTGTCGGTAGAACCAAATATGTGGCGCCGGGGATGGCTTGAAAACTGATAATTCCTTGGCCGTTTGTTTGGCAGCTCGAGCAAACCTCCTCAATTTCAGAATAATCCGTTTTTCCGATAGTTCCGGAAAATCTGATGATTGATATTTTTTTTGAAACAAGTGGCTTTTCGGTTTTTGAATCCAAAAAGGAGACGGTTGTTGAAACCTTGGTCTGACCCGAAGAAGCGGACGACTCAAATGCTCCTTGCTGGTAATAATAAAAGAATATCCCGCCAACTAACGCGACCATAAGAAACACCAACAATGTTAAAACAGATTTTCTGGCGTCCATAAATCCCCTTAAATTTATTATTGCACCAAATTTGTTTAAGTCAAAATTTTTCTGCTCACGGTTTTTGTAAGAGTGTGAGATAATAAAAATAGATCTAATATTTCCCCACCTTCGATAATCTCAAGGAGGTTTATAAATTATCTACCCTTTGTAGATGTGTTTCATTAAATCAGAACTATCTCGCATTACTTTTTTACAAACAACCATCTGCTACAATTGAAGAGTGAAAAAATACCTCCCTTTTATAATAGTGTTTTTTGTTGCTCTAACAGTTTATATTTTATTTGCGCAAAAGGGTTTTCAATATCTCAATAATTTTTCCCCCTTGGCTCAATCATTTTTAAACGGCCGGCTTGATGTTGATAAATTACCAAATTTAACCGAATTAGTCGAGAACGGCGGCAAATATTTCGTCGTTTATCCTCCGATGCCGGCGGTGGTTTTGATGCCACTCGTGGCGGTTTTGGGCGCTAATTTTAATGTCGTGCCGGTTGGCGTTTTGATCGGGGCTTTATCTGTTGCTCTTTTTTATCTTTTAGCATCTAATTTTACCGATAAAATGTCCACTCGGATTTTGACAGTCGCCCTTTTTGGCTTTGGCACAAATTTTTTCTACACCGCGGAAATCAGCTCATCTTGGTATTTTGCCCACACCATCGCCGTTTTTTTCTTGATTGCCGGACTACTGTTTGCTAAAAACAAACACGCATTTTTGGGCGGTCTGATGCTCGGTTTTGCCTTTTTGTCTCGGCTTCCAACGATTTTGGCTTTTCCGTTGTTTCTATATTTATTGACCGAATCGGAAAAAAAAGAACGCAAATTAAATCAAGTCATCATATTTTTCGCTCCTATCTTAGCCGCCGTGTTTTTGTTTGGTTTGTACAATTACCTCCGTTTCGGCTCGTTTTTGCAAACCGGCTATAGCTTGATCCCGAATGTATCAATCGAGCCGTGGTACCGAGAAGGGGTTTTTAGTTTAACTTATATCCCGCGACAGCTTCAGGCAATTTTTTTAGCAATGCCAAAATTTTCACTTTCGTGGCCGTTTTTTCTGCCATCACCAAACGCAATGGCTTTGTGGCTGACGACCCCGGCCTTAATTTTGCTTTTTTTCACCAAATTTAAAAACAAAATCGTTTTGTTTTCTCTTTTATCCGCGCTGCTCGTTGCATTCCCCAGCTTAATTCACGGCACGGTTGGTTTTACCCAATTTGGCTATCGGTTTTCGCTTGATTATATCGTCTTTCTTTTGATTCCACTGGTTTTTGCTTTCGATAAAGTCGGATATAAAATTGCATCTGCCTTGGTCGGCTTGAGTATTGCGATAAATGTTTGGGTTTTGATATTATTTCAGTTGGGAATTTTTAAGACATAAAATGAGAAAAAATTATTTGTTTATTTTCGGATTTTTTGTTCTGGCTCTAGTCGTTTACGCGATTTTTATGAGAAGAGGATTTCAGCCCTACAATTATTTTTTGCCTTTAGCCAATGCGATGTTAAAAGGCAAAATTGATGTCGCCGGCGCTGCGGTTTTAAGTGAACTTATTCCCATAAACGGCAAATATTTTGTGGTTTTTCCACCCGTTCCGGCGTTGTTGCTAACTCCGGCAGCGGCAATTTGGGGGATGAAATTTAATCAGGCGATCGCGTCGGTTTTTTGGGGGGCCACGGCAGTGGCCGTTTTCGCCGCAATTGCGAGCCATATTTTCAAAAAATCATCAACGACAGTTTGGCTGACGCTATTATTTGCCTTTGGCACTAACTTTTTCTTTTTAGCAATAATCGGAAATGGCTGGTATTTAGCTCAAGTGGTCGGAATATTTTTTCTGCTTTTGTCGCTTTTGGCCGCGCTTAAGAAAAAACCATTTGCTGCGGGGGTTTTTCTAGGATTATCGCTTCTGTCGCGTTTACCACTATTCTTGGCATTCCCCGCGATTTTATATGTCCTAATTAAGGATAATAAAAAATCATGGCTTAAGATTTCATTGTGGTTTTTTGTGCCGATAATCGCAGCGTTTTTATTTTATGGATATTACAATTTTCTACGATTTGGTTCGTTTTTTGAAACCGGATATTCTTTAATTCCCGGCGTTTTAAATTTGCCTCGTTATCAACAAGGGATTTTTTCCTTGAGCTATATCCCCCGAAGTTTTATGGAATATGTCGGATTGATGCCTCAATTTTTGCATAAATTTCCATATATTTTTCCGACCGATTCCGGTATGGCCGTATGGCTGACGACGCCAGCGCTATTGCTTTTATTTTGGGTCAAAAAGAAAGATCCTTACTTGATTGCTTTTTTGCTGACGGCACTTTTGATTTTTATTTTTGATCTAGCTCATGGCGAAAACGGCTGGCGGCAATTCGGGATGCGATACTCGCTTGATTTTATGATTTTTCTTTTGATTCCGCTCGGATTTGTTTTGGAGCGGACTAAACCGGCCTACATTTGGACACTGATAATTTTGTCAATTTTGATAAATCTTTGGGGTGTGATTTTGTTTCACCTCGGATATTATCCAGTATGATGAGTTGAATTACGAATGGCGAATTATGAATTATGAATGGTAACAAATCCTAAACACTCGACTGCGCTCGAGATAAAGAAATAGGGCGGGGGTCCGTAGGACCCTCGCCCTTAGTGAGCGATGGACCGAAACCGCTGGGCTAGGTTGGTTTTTGCTCCCAGCATACTAACTCGGGTGCTTGCTCGAACGCGAATGTCAGAGCGAACCTGATATCGGGGTTGCTCCTATGCAGCTCGCGCGTAAAACCCTCGAGTGGTTGCTTTATATACCATCGAGCGTGATTCTGCAGTTGAGCAAGGACTGCTTGTGCTCCGTCGGGTACTGCTTTTTCAAGGTTACTCGCTAGCTCTTGAAAGTTCTTACCTTCCGGTGTTGCAGACATGGTTATGCTGGCAATCAGCATTCCCTGACCTCCGATGCTACCGATTTTCATATTTCGGGCAGTCCTGTGGCCGGAGATGTAGATTGCCAGGCCGTCACATTGGAGCTCTTCCGTGGTGGCTTGGTCGAAAAACCGATCGCCGTCTTCGGTAACCCGCCAGCCGGTCCAAGGTGCTTGTGAGAAGGAGCCGCTCGGCGGCCACGTCTTTCGGTGGCGGCATCGGCTGCAGGGCCGCGGACATGCCGCCATGCTGCATCCGGGGCCAGATGCCCGATTCGAGTAAGGACTCCAGCCTGGTTTTCAGAATCGCGTCGGCATGAAGCGGGGACAAATCGCGCACAC
>JAPLVK010000020.1 GCA_026397175.1 Candidatus Berkelbacteria bacterium
GGAATTGATAATCTTTCGGATTTGAGCGAGGGGATATTCGCCAGTTGAGTACATCTCAAAAGCCCGCTTGATATATTTTGCCTTTTCCTTGTCCACGGCGATACGACGGGCGTTTTTGTCGTTTATGTAGCCCAATGGCGCCCAAGCGGGCCATATTCCATTTCGTAATTTCTGGCGAATACCCCTCTTTATGTTTTCCGAAAGATTATCCACATAATACTTTGATTGCCCAAAAGCTATAGACAACATAAATTTTCCTTGTGGTGTCGGATCAAACCAAAAAGTAGGAAATTTTAGCGTGGTTATTTTGCCAGTATCTACCAGATAAATTATCCGTCCACCGTCTATGCTATTTCTCGCCAACCTATCAGGGTGCCACGCTAAAATTCCCTCGGCTTCATTTTTCTCTATGCTTGCCACCATATCGTTAAAAATATCTCGCCCCGGCTCTTTGGCGGTTTTGCTTTCCACAAATTCACGGACGATATTCAGGTTTTCTTTTTTGGCATATTCTCGCAACTCAAACATTTGCGTCTCAATACTCAAAACCTGCCTTTCGGGTTCGTCCGTGGATTTGCGGGCATAGAGAAAAATCTTTTTGGTTTGTAAATTTATGTTGTCCATATTGTTTTTAGATTAGTTTTTGGGCAATCAAAGAAAAATACGCTCAACCTTTCGCCTCCATATTGTTTTGAAATTAGTTTTTGGGCAATCAAAGAAAAATACGCTCAACCTTTCGCTGAAAGCGAAAGAAAAAAGATTGGTTTGCAAAATTTCATTTTGCCCGTGCTTTGCACGGCGAACTTCCGCATTGCCGACCGCACTTTGGTTTTGGATTTCAAAAATGCCTTTAAAATTGCGGAAAAATACCATGCCGAGGCGCTTTGCGCCGAGGCGGCGCTTTGCGCCGAGGCAAATCCTTACGATTTCACAAAAAGTGAAAATTGGCGGTGTTTTTTGAACGAAGTTCGAACTTTTTTTGACGAAAATCCGAATTCCGAATTTTAAAATCCAATCGCTCGGGCGGGCAAAAAGGAAGGGGGTTGGGGGGAAGGAATTTTTGCCCGCCCTCGCTTTCCGATTCCAATTTTTTTCCGCCGCCGCCGAATTTCGTATTTCGCTTTGCGAAATGCGCCGCCAAGAAATTTGTTTGATTAAATTCATTATATTTGTTATCATATTTATGAAGGGTTAAACAAGCACCCATACTAGTACTATCATACTTAGGAGACTATGAAAAGTCAAAACAATAGCGAGACAATTGGGGATAAGATAAAACAGCTTAGAAATAAGCAAGGTATAACGCAGGATGAATTGGCGAGAAAATCCGATCTTCCCTACACAACGCTGACTAAAATTGAAACAAATGTCATTACTAAGCCGTCAATTCAAACTGTTTCAAAAATTGCACAAGGCTTAGGAATTACAATTGATAGTTTAATGAAATAAAAATTATGAATAGATCAGCGTTAAGCAAACAAATAAACAGAGAACAGATTGATAGCTTGAAAAATGACACAAAAGCTCTTTTGTCATTTCTACAAGATCAAAACGATGGCACGATTGTTTATGTATTAGAGAAATTAGGACGATTAGAAAATGGATATAGTAAGCAACCATTATTAAATCTATTAAACAATAATAACGAAACAATCAGATCGCTAGCTATAAAAAATCTTGCAAAAATAGGCGATGTTTCTTTACTAGATACTTTTGTAAATTTTGCTAAACAAGATGAAAGCACTGAGGTTAGACGCGAATCAGTTTCCGCTATTGGAAGATTAAGAAATGAAAAAACAATCCCGACCTTAATTAAACTATTAGCAGATAGAGATCCAAAAGTTGTAATGCAAGCCATAAGAGGATTGCTTGTTTTTTCAAATAATAATCAAATTAAAAAAGAGTTGGCAAAGCTACTCGATCATCCTAATGAATTGATCAAAGAAGTTATTAGCAAAGAAATAAACGGGGTGAGTTATGGTTCAAAAGACAGTGGAAAACACGATGAATTTCCGGCCTTTCTAAAAAATACTATTGTTCAAGGCGATGTTGTTGAAACATTAAAACATGTCCCCGATGAATCTATTCATCTAACCTTTACTTCGCCACCTTATTATAATGCTAGAGATTATTCAATATATCAGAGTTATGATGAGTATTTGAAATTTTTAGAAGAAGTATTTAAGGAAGTTCATCGAATCACAAAAGAGGGTAGATTTTTTGTACTTAATACCTCTCCAATTATTATTCCAAGAATAAGCAGGGCTCACTCCAGCAAACGCTATCCCATACCATACGATATACATCCGTTATTAGTAAAAATGGGTTGGGAATTTATTGATGACATAGTATGGGTTAAACCGGAAGCAAGCGTTAAAAATAGAAATGCAGGATTTTTACAGCACAGGAAGCCTTTGGGTTATAAACCAAATGCTATTTCTGAAATGCTGATGGTGTACAGAAAGAAAACCGATAAACTAATTGATTGGAATATACAACAGTATGAGTGGGACAAGGTTAAAAAAAGTAAAGTTTTAGATAAATATGAAACGACAAATGTTTGGCGAATTGATCCTACATTTGATCGGATACATAGTGCAGTTTTCCCTATAGAATTATGCAACCGGGTTATTAAATATTATTCATTTGTTGACGATTTAATTTTCGACCCATTTGCAGGAAGCGGAACACTTGGTCGAGCAGCAGCTAATTTAGATCGGCATTTCTTTCTAACAGAAAAAGAGCCAAAATATGTAAGCCGCATGAAAGAAGATTTGATTAAAAAAGATAATCTATTTAATGTAAAGAATTCGCAACCAAATTTTGTTGATATTAAAAATTTTATAACACTAATTAAAGGAACAATATGACAATAACTGAACAAGTAGCAAAAAATATAATAAGAAAGTTACTAAAGGGCGAGGATTACAGAATTGAAGTTGTTACTCTTATTAATGCTGAATTTTTGCAGTTTGCGATTGGTTTTTTCAAACATATCGTTGATGCAAAATTGAAAAGTAAAGATATTACTGTTGATTGGTATAAAAAAGCATTTTTAGATCCGAATTTACCCGCAAATGAAATAGCAATCAACTCTGGTTTGAACACAAAAACAATTCATAACATGTTTAATTCTTCAACCAAAGAAATTGTAATTGACGCTTCAAATGAGCATTATGATCTTTTATACGAATCAATTAAAAACTTAGTTGATACCGAACACGATCTTGAGTTAACTTTAACGATTAAATTTAAAGGTGTTAGCGTTGATCTTAATGTTAGTGAAAGTTTAATTGTAATAAATACATTGGCGGTAAAAAGATCTGCATTGAGAGGTGGCCTTTGGAGTACTGCCGGAAAAAGAGTCGAAAAGCCGTTAATGCAAACACTGTGCAAGTTGTATGGTGTGCCTGAACAAAATTATGCTTTAAAGATAAAGGGTAAAGAGATAGAAGAAGATGATTTTGAAAGAGAAATAGATTTCTATTTAATTGAAGGTAAAAATCAGCACAAGTGTGAAGTTAAATTAATGGGGCGGGGTAATCCTGAAAGTGCTGATGCAGTTATAGCTAGAGATAGTAGGGTTTTTGTGGCTGATAAACTTTCAGATACGAACAAAAAACAACTAAATAGCCGGAAAGTTGAATGGGTTGAGCTAAGAAGTAATGGTGGATTTGAGAGATTTGATACAGTGTTAAAAAACTTGAAAATTCCACATACAAAATTACCAAGCAATATAGACAAAGAATTAGAAGTTGTATTTAAAGAAATTTTTAAATAAGCGGCGCGCCAGTTTCACTGGCACGAAATTCGGCGGCGGCGGAAAAAAATTGGAATCGGAAAGCGAGGGCAGGCAAAAATTCCTTCCCCCCAACCCCCTTCCTTTTTGCCCGCCCGAGCGATTGGATTTTAAAATTCGGAATTCGGATTTTCATCAAAAAAAGTTCGAACATCAATCAAAAAACACCGCCAAGAATCTAAACTATGCCGTGACCGAATTTCACAGGTCTGCGAGTAAAATCCAACTCTAGATTATTTTATTTATAAAATTCTTCTCTTTTTAAACCGGACTGGCGGATGATTGCCACGATTGTGCCGGCTGGTTTAAAAGTTTATCGGAGAGATTCCCCCTACAGACCGTTTCTAAAAGTCCCCGTGCCGCTTCCTCCAAACTTTTTCTTAAAGCGACCGGATCTTTTCCTTCCTCGACAATATCCAAATCTAAACAAACGCCGGTATAATTTTTATCCCGCGCCCGTCTGTAAATAACAAATCTAAACTGTCCCTGTCTTTTGGTATTTTCCATTGTGATTTGATTGTAGCAGGAAAATGTCTTGATTCAATCACATTGATAAAGTGCTAAAGGACTTTTGTTTTTCAAAAAATAAGTACTACAATAAAAATATGAATCGAAAACTAATTGTTGGAATTGTACTGGCAGTTGTAATTCTCGCAGGTATTATTTTGGTCTTGAGGGGAAATGAGGACGATTGGATTAAGGACTTAAACGGCGTTTGGGTAAAACATGGCAACCCCGCCAACACGCCGCAAGAAGTCCAAGATCAGCAGCAATTGATTGGGGAAGCACAACATTTATTTTATGAAGCACAAGATAACAATCAGGATTTATCAAATGGCCCATGCCTCGGAGCAACTGGTGATTATGCCGTTGATATCGCCCACAATCCCCGCGAAGCGATTGATGATCAAGCGCAAAACCAATGCGCGGATTATGCAAGCGGCAAACTTAAGCACTTCATCGAACTCGATTTGAACGGGACAGTGATTAGGACAATTTGAAAAGTTAAGCAAACGGGCCTTTCCCATCAGGGAAAGGCCCGTGTTTTGTTGATTGGCTCGTTACGAGGCGAGACGATAGTGCAAAATCTCGCCTTGCATGAACGGCCTAACGACGATTGGGAAAGTTGGGACGCAAACCTCCCAATCCTCCTTGACCAGACGCACCGGTTTGCTTGGTATATTGGCAAGAGTGTGAAACTTGATGGCGTTACCCCGAACGAATCGTTCAAAGCGTTCGCGCCACTTCTTTCCCCCATACTCTTGGAAAAGCCAATATGTCAGCGGAATATCCACCTCATCCGGCGTAAAAATGCCGGACGGCGCTTCATCCCAACCCTTAAGCTTCGCTTCTTCCGGATGCGCCGCACAGTCGCGCCCCTTCATCGTCCCTGCCTCCGCTTCCATCATTGCCTCAAAAACCGCATCGCGGTTTTTCGATATCTGAAGGGGTGGCTGAACCTTGAGGAATGGATCTCTTTGACCATCCGAACCAAAGGTGTCGCAGATTGTCTTAAGTGCGCCATGCAGAGTTAGCGTCATTCCGACACTAAACCCCTGCTTCCGAAGCCGCTTGACCATCGCGATGCCGGCTTCGGTCGAAAAATGCTCCAGAACAAAGCGTTGATCCTTGGGATATCGAGTAATCAGCTTCTCGACAATTCCCAACATCGCCTCCTCCCCATCAAGCGGGTTGGGGGTTTTTCCCTGGCAGTGGATCAAAGTGGCTTTATCGCACTTACCGGCCATTTTGATGACTTTCAGGAAGTTTTGGTCGCTGAAATCCTCGATACCGTGCTTGCTGTTGGTCGTTACGCCGAGAGGAAGAATCTTGAGAGCCCAGAAATGGTCCCGGGCTAATCTGATTTCCTTTGAATCGGTGTCAGGCGTGACCTGAATGGTCATAAGATACCGAGGACCACTCTTACTTTTTGTTGCTACTAGTTGCTTCTCGTACAAAGACGCCATATCACGACTGGTGATTGGCTCTTTCAGATTCGGCATTGGTACCGTATAGAGACAAAGTCCCATATGCGGCGCAACCGACTCGAACATCTCCCCCTCGCGCCAGTGGTCGTGCATTTGGCAAAAACGCGGGACCTCTATGTGACCTTTGTGAGGCATATCTGTCCTTTCCGGCAAGTCCTTAACGGACCTCCCACTCGATTTTGTCGGCACGAGAAATGACTTGGTTTAGCCACCATCTAAACGGATAGAGAGTCGGCAAAATCCCGATTGAGACAAGGTCGGCTCCGGCGTTGCGAAACCGATCTATGTCCCATGGAGCCAGAATCCCGTTTCCGCCCATCAGGATGACTTTTTTGTCCGCCTCTCTGATCTGCCTGACTATGCGCAGCGCATATTTGCGGCAGCGGTTTCCGGACCAACCTCCTTCGGTAAATCCTCGCTTTTTGAGGATTGATTCCTTGCTCCACCAATAGCTCAACCACACCTCGTCGTTTTCGGCCATAAAGGCGTGAGGGATGGCATTGCACGGCGCAACTAGATCAAAGTATCCCGCAAGTGTCAGTACAAACTCAAGTTCGGTGACCGGAGAGCAGTTGAAGCCGATTGGACCGCCGATTCGGCGCAAAATTCGCGCCTCCTCGATGATCTCTTGGGTGAAAGTCGAGCGATGCTTCACATTCGGACAGCCACCATTCAACATCACCCCGGGCTTGATCCGAAGAGTCGGAAAGTACTGCTGGCAAGCGCTAGCAAACTTCTCGGTCTGCGCGATTCTACCCTCGGGCGTGTCGGCGTTAGCCAAATACGAGATCCAGAAATTGTTCTCTTCGCCTCGCCAAATGCCGCCATCGAAATACTTCTCGTAAGACCAGCAAGACAGTCCGACTGCGTTTTGGGCGTGAGCCGTGATAGGATCAGCCACGATACAGCGCGGTAAAAACTCGATCGGCGTTACACCGTCTGCCCGAAGCGGCATGTTGCCTTTGCTGCCATCCGTGATCGTCTTCATCTGCTTCGTTACCCGATCGTCGTTGTACCAGCCGCGGACACCTCGCCACCACCAGTGTTTATGGTAGGGATAACCGCCACCGTCAATGTTGGCTGCTCCCGATGCGCAGAAAATCCTGCGATAGGGAACTCCACCGATCGCGATGTCTCCCATCAGGAGTCCTCCTTTATATTCATCTTGTTGTCAACGATCTTTGCCACCTCCAAAGTAGCAGAAGTTTTAAAAAAGAAAAAGGGCCGGCTCGTTTGACGAGCCGGCCCATATTAGGCAAATACAGTTTGATTTACTGCTGATACCATGCATCGCGTCGGGCGCGAATTACGGTGATTTCTTCATGGACTGTGGTCTCACCGGCAATAACCCGCGCTGCCGAAGCAAAGAATGGGGGCAGTATCTCCTCCTTCCAACGCTTCGCCAGATCAATGATACTCCCGACCCCCTCGACAACACCGTCGCAGATCTCTGGTTCACGCCTTTGGCCCTGCGCATACCCGTATCGCCAGTTCCGGCTTTTGCTCTCGCCAATCATACCGGAACAAAGCAGCTGGTCTGCTCTTAGAACACGAGTGATTCTACTTCTCCCCGGGATAGAATCAGCTTCCCTTGGCGACAGAAACAGGTCATAACAGCCCTTGTCAAGTACACATGCGACTACTTGGCATTCGTATTCGATGCTCGAGGCCGCAGCCGCCAGTTCGGTTGGGGAAAAGTCCCCGGCTGGAACCTGCTCTGCCTCCTTAACGCGCTTGGCATATCCAAGCAGCATGCCCATTTCAACCGAAGCGATTGTGCGCGCAACATTGACTGCACAAATCGCATCAGGTCTGTCACAGGGAGCTGTCCAGAACTTCAACGGCCGAACGGTCTGCATCACTGTTTCGCGAACTGACTCCGACTGTGAGGCAACGATCATCATCGCCTCTGCCCCGTTAAAAACATCAAGAGCGAACGCCGCGCCGGTAAACGAACCGGCGTTTAGACCTCTATCTTGAGCAAGAGAAACCGGCGATTTTCCGTTAATAAGCCCCTTCTGGACCAGTAAAACCGGTGCCGTTACCTCTTGCTTGGAGACCTGGTCCAGTACATCTTCTACTCCGCTGGAATCAGTCGTGACAAAAATCAGACCAAACTCCTTCAGGTTGTCCGGAAAATCGCCAACCATACAGCGAAGACAAAGTGGGGTTGGACGAGCAGGAAAATCACGATTAGCCCCCATTGGATAAGCAAAAGTCATCGCACTTCGCCCCCAGATCATCGTTTCGATCTCGGCTCGCGCAAAGCGATAAGCCAGCGCATAGCCGAAATGACCCGCCCCCAGAAAAGCGACTTTGAATTTCATCTTACCTGTTTCCTTCCTTCTCTTATTCTGTCTGCAAATCTGCAGCGCCGGGCAGCTTCTTCCCAGCTCAACGGCTGTTCTTGGAGGCGCAATCCGGCGATCTCAAAGCCGTTTCGATCGAAGGCCTCAAGCGCCAGCTCAATTTCTTCAAGCTTGGGAGCTGTTACCCAATCAAAATCCCAGCCCTCGAGCAAGAAGAGTACTAGCTCGCTAAGACAGGGAAAGTGAATCCCTTCCGGCAAGCCCAGACCTTCTTTGCCTTCCGCATCGAAGTGGGCCGTCGCACCATCATTTGGCAAAAGCCGCATGATATCTGCGAGCTCCTTGGAGATGTTGCGCGGTCTCGCCATATCGGTGATGACCGCCCCATCTATTAGCCATGATGGGTCAATCGTAAGTTCGCGATCCGAACTTGTGGCAGCGATAATGACATGTGATTGTCGGACCGCTTCCTCGAGCGAGACCTCTTGAACATGGAACCCATCTGGTGAATTTAGAGCATTGTAGCGGATGTTTAGGTCGGTAACCAGTTTCGTAAGCGAGTTAGGCCTCCTGCCCACAACAAACAGGTATTCGATGCCGTTTTTGAGCAAGATCTCGCAACAGGCGCGACCAACTGATCCGCCTGCACCAATTACGGTGGCAGTTATCTGATCGGGCTTTCCCCAGCCCATTTTCTCGGCGGCCACAAGCGAAGATATCGCGGCCAACCCGCCCGTCAACCGGTTTCCATTCGTCACCGGAATTGCGACGGACTCTGCGAGGGTTAAACCCTTGTCGTAAACGATGGCCGTGAAGGCGCCGAGGCCGAGCGCTTGCGCCCCTCGCTTCTCCAGATACCGCGCCAACTTGACCAGATGCTTAATCGCCTTCTTCGGGTTCTCTTGCATCTGCTTGGGCGTCCACGGGAATCCCCAGATTATCACCCTCGCCTTCTTGCCATTTGCTCCCGTCACTACTTCCTCGCCCAACTTGAGCTTGGAAAGCGGCAGTAGATGAAACAGCGACGAGGTGAAAAACCCCAGCGGGATATGCTTGGCAAAGCCGTACTTGCGCGCAAGGTGTTCGCGGATCTTGACTGGATCGTTTGAAGCCGCATCGGTCATAAAACATCCCGTCGGGATGTTGTCAGTCGCAAGCGGCTCATACTTGATTCGGTGGATATTTGCGCGATGCGCAAAAATCACATGGCAGGCAACCAGCACGAAGAAAATCTTGAAAACCGGGTCGTGCAGGAAGATGGCGCAAAGAACCGCCATCAAGATGGCCGTGCGAATTGAGGCGATTGCTGTCGCTTCGGGCTTCTCCTTCTTGACCATCTTTCGCTTGGTTTTGAACCAGAACAAATAGCAGGCAACTGCGATCAGCGGAGAAACCGTTAAGATAATCCCCACTGTCGTGGCCGCACTCTTACCGCCACGAAGGCCGATATAGGGCGAATAGCTATGCCCGAGCAAAATGCCCGCTCCAAATAACGCGATCGGCACGGAATTGCTGTGGGGAAGATTCTGCAGGAGAAAAATCGGTAGCGCTCCTTTGAAAAGAGCATCCACCGCCTGCACGATGTACCCCCACTTTTTGCCGAGCACGCGTTCGACATTGGTGGCCCCGATTGAGCCGGAGCCAACCTCGAGCAAGTCAATGCCCGTTTTCGCCCGAACGATCATCAGGCCCCAGGGGAATCCTCCCCAGAAATACCCGAGCAACACCAACGAAATCAGCTGCCAGACATAATCCGAGTAAAACATTTTCTCACCCTTTCAAGGTGCTTCGATTTTTCGATTAGACCGATCCTAACAGATTAACTTAAAATTTAAAAAAATCAAGAGGTTGACTCGAATTTTATTTGCGAGGGTTTAACCCTTGCACTAAGAAAAGGCCGGCGATTTAATAAAAGTGAATACCAAAACCGGTGAATATGCGGAACGGGGGTGAAATAGCGCTCACCGCAACCAAGACTTGAACCACAACCAAAACTGGCCTAGAATAAATTCATGCCAACAGAGAGCGAATTTGAGCCGCTTGTTGATGCCGATCAAGAGGTAAGACAATTTTCCAAAGAACAACACCAGAGCGAGCGAGATGATACGGCCGCCAGTATTTTAAGTTTGCGCAAAAAGGCACAAGAAGACCGAATCGCTTTAATTTCCAGAATAGAAAACCTGCAAAATGTTAGAGAAAGCTACGAAACTAGAGTCGCTAGCGAGCAAGAACGGCTGGATTATCTCCACAACGAAATTGAGCAGAGAAGAAATGTGCTGGTTGTTAGATTTAAAAATTGGATGGGGAAAGGCGACCAAATTGAAGAATCATACTTAGATTTAGCTAGTCGAAGCAGTGTGGAAATATCCAAATTTCAACAACATCTCGACGAGGTTCGAACAACCTTAGCAGAGCTCGAAGAACAATTGACCGATGAGAGCACCATAATGCATTGCCGGCAAACCCTAGTGGATTTTTACGAGAGTCAGAAAACTTTGCGTGACCAGTTCGTTCAGCAAAAAGAACAAGAGGAACTTCAAGCTCAACAAGAAACAGAATGTCTCGCCCAAGAAGCAATAGAAGATGAACCCAAACGACAGGTAGAAAATGTTATGAAAGAACACGGCATTTTGATCGTGCACTCTACCCGCCCGGACTTCAGCGCACGAAATACCCCAGTGGAAGACGGCCTTCTCTGGCAGGATAAAGTCCGAATTGCTTACGCGTTGCAGCCGACACTTTGCGCCTCTTCGATCAAACCAGGATGGGGGCCGCAGCAAATGTTTGGAAGAATGGGCCTCTTGGTCAGCCAAGGTCGGATTGAGTCGGCGAACAACGAGGATGCTGCCTCAGGCGCCGCAGATTTAGACAGTCGAGCTTCACTGACCTCTATTATCAGACGAGGTGAAAGGATAAGCCGACAGATCCAACAAACAGTAAATTTCATGCCTATCAGCGGCAAGCAAAATGAAATAGCAATTCAACAACCATCCTTTGCCGGGATTTACTACTGCACTGATCAATACACCCAATCAAGTGTCAACAGTGACCGTGCCAATCCCGAGGATGTTCAAAATTTGTCACTCGAACTGGGCTTACCAATTTACATAATAGAGCAAGGTCGGGCGTATGCTAGCATCTATGACCCAGAAGCAAAAACATTAGTTAAAGACGGTGAGCCACTTGTCCCAGATCAAATTACCACCACAGAACCAGATGCAAATAAGAGAGAGACAATAATTTTAGATCTTTTGACTAGGGAATCTTTTAAGACAGAGTACTTTAAATCTCCCGAATTTGCTGCTATCGAAGGGTATGTCAATGGCAAGCAAGCTTTTCTGGACTTTATCCTGCCGCGAATGGCTATGACTTACCGGCTTGCCAGAAAAAGGGAAATTCGCAACGGCTTAAGCCAAGAGGCCACACAGATTCTAGATAGAGTAGGAGAAGCCCAGCCCGAAGCATTAAAAATTGGCAATGACAGCGTAGACGGTAAACTAGTTGCAACCCTTAATAATGACGGAGAAATTCGCCAATATTTTATGACTGACTCTGGGGAAGTCGTAGTGCGGATCGAAAATTATAAAGTAGTTCGAGACGGTCGTGCTCAATTTACAGAAGCGACTCATTATCTTCCCATTAATCAATCTGATGCGGTCAGAATATTTAGTGGCAAATATGTCGGAATGCAGTCTCATCAAAATCCCGAGCAATTTGCTAAATCAATTGTTGATTTTCTGCATCAGCTTGCCGCAGAGGCAAAGTTAAAATGTTTGGATAAAACTAACTTGACTGAGTCAGAAGCTAATATGCTTACTGTCGCGAATAAATTATTTTATGCTAATATAAGTTTCTTGCACGGACTAGCGGAACAAGCGCAAGAATTAGGCGAAACCCAAACTGCAACCAGAATTTTAGAATTAGTTAGTAAAGCAACCGTATCGGAACAGCTCGAGGGAATAAAAGCCAAAAGACTAACTGCCAATGGACGATGCCGCATTCTGCCCGAGGATCTGTCTACATTCAAATAAATTATTTGCCTTGCGAGGGTTAAACCCTCGCAGTTCCATCTTTAAGAACTTTTTACTTTACCTGCCCGCAATCGCTAAAGCGATAGCTTTTGCAGGCGGGTGAACTTTATAAACTTTTTTGTCCTTGATTATCTCCCGCTTTGTCGTACAATTTAGACAATGAAACTTGCAGTTAGAAAGGGCTTTGGGTTTGGGCTGACATCGGGGGTTATTGCCACGATGGGACTTATGGTTGGGCTTGATGCAGGGACCCATTCTTCTGATGTTGTTTTGGCGGGTATCATTGTAATTGCAATTGCCGACTCGATGAGCGATGCCGTTGCTATTCATATGTCGGAAGAAACCGATGAAAACGAGGCGGAATCCACGATTTGGCCGGAAACAATCGCCTCATTTTCTTCGAAATTTTTAGTTGCGCTGCTGTTCGTTTTGCCGGTAAAATTTCTCGATCTAAATATTGCAATTGTTTTTAATGTGATACTCGGTCTTGTACTGATTACAATTTTGAGTTTTATAATTGCCAAAATCGAGAAAAGAAATGTTTTTAAAATGGTTGCGAGTCATATCCTCATAACAGTTATTGTGATCATAGTTACCAAATTTGCCGGTCAATGGGCGGAAACACTAAAACATACAGCATAACAAATACTTATCAATACTCATCAAAGTCCAATTTTTCCCTCGATCCGCCGTATGGCGGACTCGGGACCCCTTCGGGGCATTTAATTTTAAAATTATAAAAATTTAAAAACATTTAATGATAAGTATTGATAAATATTGCCTGCCCGCAATGCTAAAGCATAGCTTTTGCAGGCGGGAAAATTGATAAGTATTAAATTATGACCACTTGTCTCTTTTGCAAAATAGTTAGCGGCGAAATTCCCACAAATAAAATCTTCGAAAACGATGATATTTTCGCTTTTTTAGATATAAATCCGGTAAATCCCGGACACACGCTGATTGTTCCAAAAAAACACTTTGTGGACATGTCTGATACGCCGGAGGAAATTTTGTGCAAAATGATTTTAGCCGCTAAAATGATCGGGGGCAAAATTATGGATAAACTTGGTGCGGATGGATATAATTTGGAGCTTAACAACAAGCCGGCCGCCGGGCAAATTGTCGAGCATGTTCATCTGCACATTATGCCTCGATATTCGGACGATAACCTCAAGCTTTGGCCGGGAAAAAACGCCAGTAAAAAAGAACTGGACAAAATCGCAAAAAAGTTATTAAATAAATAGCATGAATAAAAAAACCATCAAATTTTGGGAAAAAGAGGCAGAAAAGCTCGAGTGGAAGAAAAAATGGACAAGGTCATTTTCCGGCACAATGACAAAACCCCACTGGTTTTTGGGCGGTAAAATTAACGCCTCTTATCTTTGTCTGGATAAAAATGATCCGGAAAAATTAGCGCTTATTTACGAAAATGAGCTCGGGAAAACAATCGAATTAACTTATGGCGAACTTCTAAGTCAAGTCAATTATTGGGCGGCAAAACTTACAAAATTAAATGTCAAAAAAGGTGATGTCGTAATTTTGTATTTGCCTTTGATTCCAGAGGCCGTCGCCATAATGCTCGCGTGCGCTCGAATCGGGGCAATTCACGCCGTTATTTTTGCCGGGCTCGGATATGAATCAATTGCCGAGCGAATTCAAGAAACTGGTGCAAAATTGGTTATCACGACCGAATACACTTTGCGCCGGGGCAAACAAATTCCGCTTGAATCAGTTGTCGAAAAGGCCGTAAAAACCTTAAACAATAAAGTTAAAGTTGTCTCGATTAAGAGAAACGAGAAAATTCCAAAAGCAAAAAATATTCCTCCGGTTTTTGTCGAGTCCAACCACCCGCTTTTTGTGCTTTACACTTCCGGCACGACCAAAAAACCCAAAGGTGTCGTGCACTCAACCGGCGGCTATTTAACACAGGTCTATTCGACTTTTGAGCGGACTTTTGCCGAAGCAGCTAAGCTCGGGACCTATTGGTGTACCGCGGACATCGGCTGGATCACCGGGCATTCGTATCTGGTTTATGGCCCATTGATGCACGGCTCAACGGTTTTAATTTACGAAGGCGCGCCGGACTATCCAGACGCGGGCCAACTCTGGCGATTGATCGAAAAACACAAAGTTAGCGCCTTTTATACCGCTCCAACCTTAATTAGAATGGTCAAATCACTGGGCGAGAAATTTATCAAGAAATATGACCTTTCATCTTTGAAAATTTTGGGATCAGTCGGCGAGGTATTAAACGAGCCGACCAGAAAATGGTATTCAAGAGTGATTGGTCATAACAAATGCCCGATTATTGACACTTGGTGGCAGACAGAGACCGGTGGCTTTATGATCGCATCTGATAAAAAATCAAATGGCCGCAAAAAACCGATGGAGGGCATTTCGGCTAAAATTTCAAAAGATGGCGAGCTGGTAATAGTTGATCCGTGGCCCGGAAAATTTATCCGAATTTGGGGAACGACTTTAAAGGCCGGCAGTATTTATCAAACCGGCGACGCGGCCAAAATTGATAAAAATGGTTTCGTTTATATTTTGGGACGAACGGACGACACGATCAGCTCGGCCGGCCACAGAATTTCGCCGATTGAACTTGAAAGCATTGTCTTGGAAAATGATCGTGTTATGGAAGCGGCGGCGGTTGGGCAAAAAGACGAAATTAAGGGCGAAAAAATCGTGCTGTTTGTCGTCATGAAAAAAGGCGCGAAAAAAGAAGGTCTCGCCGAAGAAATATCTCTCGGCCTCCGCCAGAAATTCGGCGCCATCGGAACCCCAGCCGCGGTCAATTTTGTTACCGAACTCCCAAAAACCAGGTCGGGGAAAATTATAAGAAGAGCACTGAAAAAATAAAAAGTTAATCCTCAAAATGCTAGTATTTATTGATGATTCTGGTGATCCGGGGTTCAAAATTAAACAAGGTTCGAGTCGTGCTTTTGTGATTTGCTGTGTTATTTTTAATGATGAGCTAGAGGCAGAAAAATGTGCTATTGCGATTAAAGAATTACGCAGAGAACTGAATAAGTCAGACACTTTTGAATTTAAGTTCAACAAATGCTCGAAAATATATAGAACTAGTTTTTTGCAGGCAATAAAAAAATTCGATTTTAGGATTCGTGCAATTATAATGACGAAGGAAGCAATTTATAGTGAGGAACTTAGAAATTCGAAAGTGTCGTTTTACAATTACACAATTAAAACCGTATTGAAACATAGCTCGGGTAAAATCAAAAACGCAAAGATTCGACTCGATGGTCACGGAGACAAAATTTTTCGTCGAGAACTTGTTGGCTATCTTCGTAGAAGTTTGAACGACGCAGATAAAAGTATGATCAAAGATTTGCGATTCAGGGACTCTAGTAAAGATGTTCTGATCCAACTCGCCGATATGGTTGTTGGCTCGATTAATCGAACTACCCAAGAAGAAAAGACAGATAAAGATTTATATTGGAATTTGATAAAAGCCAGAAAGGAAGATGTTTGGAAATTTAAATAAAACGATCCACTTCCTAGCTCGGGTGTCCCGAGCACGCCACCATACGGTGACAATTCGGAAAGTGGATCTTTGTATTTTGAATATACATTAAGTTTGGTGTGCCGTCAATAGACATTTTGAGATCCCTCGCTTTATGAACTTTACCTGCCCGCAATCGCTGAAG
Source organism: Candidatus Berkelbacteria bacterium (assembly GCA_026397175.1). Taxonomy (GTDB): domain Bacteria; phylum Patescibacteriota; class UBA1384; order UBA1384; family DTJR01; genus JAPLVK01. The sequence continues at coordinate 15,796 of JAPLVK010000020.1, forward strand.
TGATAGCTTCTGCAGGCGGGTGAACTTTACAAACTCTTTTATGCTACACCCCCACACCAATTGGTCTATATCTTGAATTGCATGATTTTAAAAATGATCGTTTGCAATATTGCAACATTATTGGTGTGGGGGTAAAATATAAATATGGCGGAAAAAAAGAAAACAAAGAAACCAGCAATAAAACCCAAACAGGTTAAGAAACCGGTTGTAAAAAAGGTTGTCAAAACGCAAGCAAAACCGGCTCTAAAGCCGGTTGCGAAATTTGAAGCGCCAAAGCCCGCACCAAATCTAATTCGCTGGCATGCGCCGGATTATTATACTTTCGAAAAGAGCCCTTATTGGTCGCTCGGTGTCGGGGCTTTGGCTATTGTGCTCGCCGAGGTTTTAATTTTAACCGGAAATTATTTTCCGGTTATTATCGTTATTTTGGCCGTGATTGTTACTTTTCAAGTTGCACACGAAAAACCCAAATCCCAGGAATTTGCGATTGATGAAGGCGGAATTTTATCCAGAAATGAATACTTGCCCTATATCGAACTAAAATCATTTTGGGTCGCCAAACACGGGCCAAAATCAATTTTATATATCGAGCCGGTCGGGCTTTTAAAAGCGCCGATCGCCATTCCTTTCGGCCAAGAAAGCCAATTTGAAATTCGAAATTTTCTTTTACGCTATTTGCCCGAAAAACACGAACGCGGCGAAATGTTTTCGGATAAATTGATTAGGATTTTCAAGCTTTAAGGAACGAACAATAGTTTTAAAGGAGGGGGCATGATTTTCAATATGTTGGGTGGACTCATTGCATGGGTTCTTATTTTTTTTGTAATTATAATAGTCCCTATCGGGATAGTGGTTTTGATTATTATCTCTCGGCGTAAAAGCAACCAAAGCAACGCGGCAGCAGTTCCCGTTCAGCCAGCTCAAGTTCAAGCGCCAAAACCGGAAGAAAAGCCGGAGGAACCAAAACCGGAAACAAAGCCGGTCGAAAAGGAGAAGGAGCCCGAAGAGCCACCAGCAAGTAAAGCGGAGCTTAAAGAAGCAAAGCCGACCGAGACAAAAACAATCACCCAAAAACCAAAGAAAGATGGCAAGAAAAAAACCGGTCTTATTATTGTTATTGTTGTTCTCCTGTTACTCATTCTGCTGGGAGTCGGCGGTTTTTACCTCTATCGAAAAATTGCCAATGTCTTCAAGGGCTCTATCAATACCTCTCAAAGCAACGAGAGTGTCGAGGAAGGAGAGTATAAGGCCTCGCTCAAACCGATCAAAGCTCAAACCGATACCGACAAAGCCAGAAGTGTTACCAAAACCGTTTCGTCGGCCGGTGCGGTTTTACAAACCCAAGGCGCAGACGGGACGCTTTACACCTTGAATGTTCCGGTTGATGCGATTATTCTGCCTTCCGAAGTGACGATGACACCTCTGACTAATGTCCCCGTCAGCGGCTACAAAGACAAAGTCGTTGGAGGGGTCGTACTTACGGGTGGTTTTGATTTTATCCGCCCGACATATTTATCTATCCAGCCAAACAGAACGAAACCGGAAAAAAAGCCGGCGTTTAGCTATTGTGTTGTTGGCTCGAGAGGGTTTGATCCCGAGGTTTGCGCCGGAGCAGCCGGAATTCCCTTTACTTCCGGAGTTGCTCCGGGAAAGATCGTCGCCTTTGCTTCGCAAAGCGGCAAGGAAGATGCGCAGGCCTTCCTCGAACCGACAATTTACACTGGTATAAAAGACACTTATACCGCCCAGGTTTTGTATCCGGGGGCTTATTTTGCAGACAATGCCAACAAGGCCGATGTCGAAAAGTTTGCCCAGACGACTTTTGCTCTCGGTGCCGACTTTACCAATAAAACCGAAGTTCTAATGCATCTAGTAGCGCTTGGAGGAAAAATTGATCCATACAAAGCCGAGATTAAGCGCTTTGAAAGGCAAAAAACGGATTATCCCAGAGAGGTTCTTAAGTCAGCTATTCTGGCTCGGGCCATCGGCAACAAAGAAATCGCTACGAAACGCATCGATGACTACTACAATACGATTTCCAAGAGAAGCAAAAATATCCGTTCATCCTTCGTCCCAGTGATTAGATATGCCGGAGTGATTCGCCAGGTAAATAGTTCGGCCGCCAAAAAACACCGGTTTGCTCAAAGTGGCAAATCGAATATTGCTTATGCAGCCGAACCAGTCAAGCTTGCTCTGGACGACTTTGTTCCAACCGGAAACGGCGGAGATGAAAATTACGACTCGCCTCTGCCAAATTTCGAAGGTGATAACGGGGTTGATTATGGCGACGGCCAGCCACCTCGAACCTGGCAGGATATTTGGAACGAACTTGCTCCGCCAGGCACCACTCCGCCAGAACTCCAAGATTGGTTAGATGCCGTAGCCGACGCTGCCGCCCAAAAGAAAGCCGATGACGAGTTAGAAAAAAATTGCCGAGATGAAATCAACAGCAAAAACACCACTGCCTGCGAAAAAGCCCAAGCCATTCGCACGGTTGTCGCTCTTGGGCGAATGAAAGGAAGCGATTATAACAGTTTTAGTGGAATTATAAATTCTTGCGCCAAAGAGTGTGCAACGATGGAGGAATGCGAAAATATGGGTGATCTTGGTGATAAATGGGGCAATAGTACGATTAGCAACAATGCGGCTAACAGCATTCAGGAGTTTCTGCTGAAGAATAGTCAAGAGTGCGATTTGGCCCACAAAAAAGGTCTTGCCGATTTCGGAAACAACACCTGCGGGGATACCGATAACTCGGCAGCCGAAGAACCCGTCCCACTAGGAAAACCAAGTTTGGATCTATAGGCCTAGGTCTCACTAAATTAGTCCATACAATTTCGCCGCGCGCGCCACTCTTGAAATATGGTAATTTTTCAGGTTAAATGTTCTAAAGGGTCTGCAGGCAGCCGATTGCCGGATGCCGTGACTACAAATGATAATTAACGGCTTAAAAAGGAGTATGCAATGAATGATTCTAATCAGCCAACGGCGAACGGCCAACGGCGAAAAATTCTGGTCACTGGTGGTGCAGGTTTCATTGGTTCAAATTTGGTTGATGCTCTAATTGAGCAAAATCACGATGTTGTGGTTGTTGATAATCTCTCGACGGGACTAAGGGCAAATGTCAACAAAAAAGCCAAATTTTACGAGGTTGATATTACTTCGAAATCCGCTCTCGAGGATGTTTTTGAAAAAGAAAAACCCGAGGCCGTATATCATCTTGCCGCGCAAGCCAGCGTGCGCAATTCAGCGGACAATCCGCAAAACGATGTCAAAGTAAATGTGATCGGAACAATTAACTTGCTCGAGTGCGCCGTCAAAAACGATGTCAAAAAGTTTATTTTTTCCTCAACCGGCGGCGCAATTTATGGCGATAATGTCGAGCGGCCCACGACCGAAGATGCCAACGAAGATCCGGTTTCGCCATATGGTTTAGATAAACTGGCAGGAGAAAAATTTATCCGCTATTTCGAGCGAAATTCCTCGATAAAAGCAACTTGTCTGCGCTACGCCAATGTTTACGGGCCGCGCCAAAATCCCAAAGGCGAGGCGGGCGTGGTGGCCATATTCGCTTCTCAAATGCTTAAGAACGAGCCGGTTCAAATTAATGGAACCGGAGAGCAGACCCGCGACTTTGTCTTTGTTAAGGATGTCTGTGCGGCTAATTTGAACGCTTTAAATTCATCCGTTACCGGAACTTTCAATATCGGTATGGGTAAAGAAATTTCAATCAACGAACTTGCCCAAAAAATGCTCGATGTCTCCTCTTCCAAGAGTCCGGTTGAACATGTCGAGGCCAAACAGGGTGAGCAAATGTATAGCGCTCTAAGCGCCGAAAAAGCCCGCCTCGAGCTTGGTTTTGAACCGCAATATTCCCTTTCGGATGGGTTGCAAAAGACGATCGAGTGGTTTAGAAAGTAATTAGACAATTTCTCAATTTAGCAATTAATCAATGATATTAATTGTCAAATTGTCTAATTGATTAATTGTTTAATTAATTTATGCCTAAACATAAAATCCATCTTGCAATCGTCATTCCGGTCTATAATGAAGGGCCGGTTATTCGCAGTGTTATTAACTCACTGCCCAAACAAATCTCCGGTGTTGATAAAATCACCGTTTTAGCCGTTAACGACGGCTCAACCGACAATTCGGCCAAAGAAATCAAAAAAACTAAGGCGGTTTTAGTTTCTCATCCTATCAATCTCGGCGCCGGCTCGGCAACGGTTACGGGGCTCAAAGGTGCTGAAAAAATAAAAGCCGATATTGCTGTAACGATTGACGGAGACGGCCAACACGATCCAAAAGATATTGCAAAAATCATCAAACCGATTTTGCAAAATAAAGCGGATATCGTCATTGGCACGCGCCTTAAAAAATCAAAGGGTATGCCAAATATCAAGAAAGTTGGCAATTGGGGTTTAAATATCATAACTTACGCACTTTCAAGAATGTGGACCAGTGACTCGCAGTCCGGCTTTCGCGCATTTTCAAAAAAAGCAATTTCTGCCCTCGACATCGAATCGCTTGGTTATGAATTTTGTTCCGAGGTCTTAGTTGAAGCAAAACGGCAAAAACTCAAAATCGCTGAAGTACCAGTTCGGGTTATTTACACCCACTATTCAAAGCAGAAAGGGCAGAGTATATTTAACGGAATGAATATCGTCATCAAATTAATTATCGGAAAGATCACTAAAATAATATGATTATTGTCGCAAGAATTTTGGCTACCATTTTTGCTCTGATCGTTGTATCACGATCCATGGCCGATTATAAAAACAAAAAAGAATCGCCCCAGATGACGATTTTTTGGGTGATTGTATGGCTCGTAATTGCTGGGATTGCTTTTTTCCCATCTCTGGTTGAAACCGCCATCAGAGTGCTTGGCGGAAATAGATCGGGGCTTGGCACTGTTTTTGGCATGGGACTTGTTTTTATAATGTTTGTCAGCTATAGAATTTATATCAAAGCAAATAGAGTTGAAAAAAAATTAAACGAGATCTCAAGACAGTTTGCGCTTTTATCACTCGACAAGCCAAGAGCAAGGACTAAGAGAGTTTCTTCAAATCGTCCAAAATAATCCCGGCAATGTCTTGAAGTGATGGTTCTAAATTTTTAATGTTTTTTGATTTTATTGACTTGATAAGGGCAAAAAATTCAGAAATATTCTTTTCGTTATAATAATAAATATTATTTTTACCATGATTATCGGGGAAAATATCAATCAAGCCCGGGAGTTTGGTGGCAATCACCGGTTTTCGGCAGGCCAAATATTGATAAATTTTGCTTGGAAAAATTATGCTGGTAACCTTGTTGATGGCAAAAGGATTGATGCAAATATCCGCCAAATTCAAATAATCATTTAGCAATTTGTAATCAATAAAACCGGTCATAATGACATTTTCTTGCAATTGATTTTTTTTAATTATTTTTTTAAGCTCTTCTTCTTGCTGGCCATGGCCAATAATTAAAAATTTTGTGCGCGTGAAGCCAGATTTATGGCAAGCAAGATATTTTAAGATTAAATCAAGTCCGGAAAAATTGTAGAGTGTGCCGGCAAAAACGACAACTTGATCGGAACTTTTAATTTTAAATTTTTCCATCAGAGTTTTGCTTTTCTGTTTTGGAAAAAATAAATCGGCGTCATAGCCCGTTGGCAAATACGAGGTTGTTCCAGGATTTGCCCCAAGATCAATGGCATATTCGGTTAATTTCGGCGTGATGGCAGTTAGTTTATCCACCCTCCTGTACGCCAAACGCTCCATCAAATAAGCCGGCCAGATTAAAATTTTATATGGAACAAGTTGGTGCAAAACATCAAGTAGGCGAAAGTAAACAGGGATTTTGCAGACCTTCGCCGCCCGGATTGCTTGCAATCCATTAGTCGGCACGGAATATAAAAACATGACATCAATTTTATATTTTCTAATTGCGTTTTTGATAACAAAATAATGATTAATTGCGGCTGATATGCGGCTCACGATCGGGATTTTAATAAAACCTGGGCGGATCAAGATTACACCATTTTTTTTGTTAGCCTTCTTGACATTTCTTATTATTTTGGTTTTGCTCAAAAAATCCAAAAGTCCTGATTTTTGCCAATCCGTCTCGAAGTCAACCATAAAAACCCTGTGCCCCCTTGATGCCCAAATCTCCGGGATAATCTGGTACTCAAAAATGACTTTTTCAATATATTCTGTCTCATGAATAACTAATATATTCATAGTTGACTCTTTAATACTTAAACCATACAAAGATTAACATTTTTTAACCGATAGCCAATTATAACATAAAGATTTACAGGTGAAATCATGTTTCTTTATTGGGTTTAAACACCCACAAGCGCGAGAGGGTAAAATTAATAAGTGCGGTGATAACTGCTGCAAACAACCAAGCAATCAAATCCATAAATATTTTCAGAAAGGCCGACATGAGTAGTGCGTTTATCGCCAATGCAGTTAAGGCGACAGAATAATATTTAGCAACTTCTCGAAGATTGTAGCGGGACTGTCTACCAAAGGTCCACTTTTTATTAAAATTAAAGTTAAAAATCGATGACAAGAAAAAACTTATGGCTTTAGCTTCGATAAGACGAGAATGGAAAAAGAAAATTTTTCTCGTTAAAAACAAATAAACAACAAAATCTATCAAAATACTCATAATGCCGATTACGGCATATTTGACAAATTGTTTGTACATTGAAATTTAAGTGTTTACTATTTTGCCCGTTTTGAGTAACATCATATCAAAAGCAGAATCAAAAAACATTCGGAAGGCGATATCAATCTAGATGAAATTACTAGAACAAGATAGAACATGTATTTATTGAGTTTTATTTCGATATTGGGGTGGATATTTTTTCTATCCGTTAAATTTAAAAAGTATGCTTCCTTTTTCCCTTTTTTTGTTGTTACAGCAATAATTTTTATCTTATACTTAGCCGGGCTGACAGGAACATTGCTAGTCGCCAACAGATTATTATTTTATTTGGGATTATTGCTACCGATCTACGCAATTTTTAAATTTAAATTGACTCTAAAGGAATTAAAAAATCTACCGATAAGTTTCTTTTTCTTGGCGATCTCCGGTGTGATTTGGTATTTTTTTACCAGACATGCCGTTATATTCGGCTGGGACGAGTTTTGTTGGGGACAGTTCACAAAAGTCATTTTTAGCACTAACCATATCTATACAGTAAACAGCGCGATTTTTGAAGGTAAAATGAATTACCCTCCCGGCATCTCGCTTTTTCAGTATTATTTTTTGCCTTTTAACCGCTATTCGGAAGCAGCACTCTATTTTTCTCAAGGCATAATCATCCTGTCTACTATTTCAATCATTTTTGACTTTGTTGGTCGAAGTAAAAAAAGATTATTTATTTTTGTGCTAATCGTCAGCTCGGCACTTATCTACTTTAGTCGTGGAATCCTTTCGATGACGAATGACCATATTGTAGGAGCGATTTTTGGTAGCGCCATATTATCATCTTTATATATTTTGCGCTCGAATAAATCGAAGCTGCTTCTTATTCCGGCAATTTTTGCTCTGCCGTTGATAAAAACCACGGGCATTGTTTTGTCGTTGACAGTCGTGCTGGTAGCGTCAGTGGATTTGTTAATTTTAAACCTTAGTTTGGGGAAACAAAAAAAGCAGACAAAGATAAACATTTTAATCCCCGTATTATTAATATTCATTCTGGGATTTTCCGCTTTAGTATCCATAAAAAGTTGGGATTTTTACCTTAAAGGACAGGGTGTTGCAGCCACATCCACCCTGCCTAGCTTGCCTAAAGTCAGAAAATCATTTTCACCTCAAGCGTCTGATCGAGAAAAGTTAACACTTATGAACTTTAAGAAGGCAATTATTTCGCTTCCCTTAAATCAACAAGAAGGGGTGTTGGGATCTAATTATACGGCTGTTAGAATATATTTTAATCTAATCAACAAAATTAATCGTCCCGGATTATCTATAGTGACATGGTTTTCGATTTTCACAATTTTGTTCGGGTTTATTTTTTACCTTCAACAACCGAAAAAAAGGGTCGCTTGGGTGGCTCTTTATTTATCGCTAACCGTGGGGTTATTGACATATTTATTTTTTCATCTTCTGGCATATATGCTTTATTTCTCTGATTATGAGGGACCGAACTTAGCTTCGATGAGCAGATATATCAGTTCATATTTCTTGGGTTTAGCTATAATTACAATTGGCTCTATCGCTATTTTTATAAAAGAAAAGCCGGATAAATCGAGACCATTAAAAACGGTTGCTGGTGTAATTTTCTTGTATCTGCTTATTTTTCACACTCCTCCTTTAATCGAATTAATTGCACCTCCACAAATGATAGCGGCCCCTACAAATTTAACCCGCGAAAAAACAAAGAAATTTTCCGATTACATTAACGCCAACACCGAAGCAGGAAGTAAGGTTTGGCTAATCTATCAAAACACAAACGGTTGGGAGTGTATGATGGTCAGATATGACATTGTTCCAAGAAGAATGAACGGTGGCAGCGGCAATTGGTCGCTGGGCGAAAAATATGGTCCGCAAGATGTTTGGACCAATGGGATGCCTAAAGAAACTTGGAGCACACAACTCCTAGACGAAAAATACGACTATGTCTTTTTGGCTAAAGTCGATGACAACTTTTGGACTCATTACGAGGGATTGTTTGAAGACCCAATCGGGGCAAAATCCAAACAGCTTTTCCGGGTACAGAAAAAAGATAACAGCGCGGTATTGGTTGCTAAATAATATGGAGCCCCGCGGCTAAAGCCGTGGTACCTAGCTAACGCCCTGTCGGGGCGAACATCCCGTACCAGAGAACCAATTCACCCACGGACACAAGTCCGTGGTTCTCTTGGTACTGGGATAGACAATATCAGGTTTAACTCTTTTTGTGCCAGATAGTGCGGTTGACATAGTCCGTATAACTTGCAATTATGCGGACGACTTTTTTTGATACATTATCAACATCATAATCGGCAACGATTTTGGTTAGGCGTTTTTTGGGAGAAAAATCAGTCGTTATAATTTCAATGGACTGCAGAACTCTATCCGGGTTTAACCCCGACATAATTAAAGTTCCTTCGTCCATTCCTTCGGGCCGTTCGTGCGCTTGTCTAATCATAATTGCCGGAAAATTTAAAATGGACGATTCTTCGGAAATCGTACCACTGTCTGAAATAACACAGTGTGCATTTTGCTGGAGTTTGACATAATCAAAAAAACCGAGTGGCTTCATAAATCTAATTTTTTTGTCCAGATCCTTTTTGCCCATCTGCTCCAGTTTTTGGCGAGTTCGAGGATGAGTCGAAACAACAACCGGCATTTTGTATTTTGTTGCAACCGCGTTTAGCGACTCTAGCAACCGGTTAAAATTTTCTTTATCGTCAATATTTTCCTCCCTGTGTGCGCTCACGACAAAATATTTTCCTTTGTTTAATTTTAAGCTTGTTAACACCTTACTCGCCTTAATTTTCGGTGCGTAATAGTTTAAAACCTCCTTCATCGCCGAGCCGGTTTTGATAACTGTTTCGGGCTTGATTCCTTCGGCCAGAAGATATCGTCTGGCGTGTTCGGTTAGAGGCATATTGATATCGCTTAAATGATCCACAATTTTTCGATTAATATCCTCTGGGACTCGCTGGTCAAACGCGCGGTTTCCCGCTTCCATGTGGAAAACGGGGATTTTTCTTCTTTTGGCCGAAATAATTGCCAAACAACTGTTTGTATCTCCATAAAGCAAAACCGCGTCCGGCTTAACTTTCGCAAATAATTTATCGGAAAGAGAAATGACATTCCCAATCGTTCCGGCAGGACTATCACAAGCTGCGTTTAAAAAATAATCGGGTTTCCTGATTTCGAGTTGCTTAAAAAATATTTCGTTAAGTTCGTAATCATAATTTTGGCCGGTATGAACCAAGATATGTTCAAAATGACGGTCGAGCTCAAACATTACTCGGCTTAGTTTTATGATCTCCGGCCTTGTCCCAACGATTGTCATAATCTTTAGCGGCATATTTTCCTCTCCGGTTTATTGATTGTATTTTTTGTAATTGCACTCAAGATAATCATCATACATTATTTCGATCATTTTTGGCCAAGACAAGGGTTTATAACCCGTTGCTTTGCGAAAACAAGTCGAATTTAAGGAGCGGTCAATTTTGACCGAGCTATCTGGAACTATCTTGATTTTTTTCAAATAAGCGCTGGCCATCAATTTTAACAAATCATATTTTGAAATCGGCGAGGTCGAAATCTGATAAAGTCCACTCAATTTGGGATTTTTAAAAATATGTTCAGACATGACTTTGGCGATTAAGACCGTCGGCATCCCCGAATAAATCGCTTTCTTGAATCCCTTGGTTTGAACCTTTTGCGATAAAAACCATTCTAAAAGTCCGTGCTTTGTCCCCAGTTCGTGTCCGATAAAAGAAGTTCTAATCGTCAAACAATGTGGATAATTTACCTCGCCCAAAAATTTAGTCCGACCATATAAATCAGTTGCGTCGGATAAATCTGACTCGCTGTAATTGCCTTTTAACCCACTAAAAACACAGTCGGTCGCCAGTTGAATCATCCTTGTTTTGGTTTTTCTACACTCTTTGGCCAAGCGATGGGGCAAGGCCGCGTTTATTTCGACTGCTTCAAGCGGGTCTTCCTCTTTTGATAATTGCTTGGTGATACCGATACAATTTATTAAAACGGTCGGTTTAAGTTTTTTAAGCAAGTGGGCAATTGAAATAAAATTATTTGCTTCGATCCCGTTGACCACTTTTTGCATCAATTTTGGACCAAAATATTTTGCAATTTTTTGATCTGTTTTTTGTTCTCTGAATGTCGCCCAAACATCTAAATCGGCCTGCTTGGATAATTCCCCAAACAATTTATGGCCAACCATGCCATTTGCGCCTAAAATAAGAACTTTTTGTTTCATGATTAGCTCTAAGGTAGCAAAAATTTATCTAAAGGTAAAGAATCAGAAGGACGATCTACGAGACAATAACCGACGATGTCACCTACGAGCTTTTATTGTCTGATTGATTTCTTGGATTAGAGCTTCTGAAATATTGCGGATATTCTCCTTTTTACTCAACTTAGAAACCCGTAAATAATTTGGATCGATTACAGCCGAGATAGACACTTCGCCCAAGGCCTTAAGATAGAGTTTAATACTCTTAAGAGATGGTGAGACACGATGGTTCAATATCTGATCCAGTGCTTGTTGACAATCAGAATTAGTTTTAATTTTATAGACACCGTCGGCAAACTGATAAATGTAGGAACCAAACATCAAAACCGGTATACCCCTAAATAATGCCTCCCACCCGGGGGTACCGGTGGAGGTAGCTACCGCCACACAATGTTTAATTAAATCAAAACTATCACTATCTTTGCGTACTAACACAACATTTTTTGTCTGGAGAATGTCTTTATAGAATTCGATACTTCGACAAAAAGAATTTTGGATGGGATGTTCTTTAACATATAAATACATATTATCCGGTAAGTATTTAGAAAGCATTTGAACAATTAAGCGTTGGTCAACAAAGACATCAGCTAGCGGAGAGGTAGTCAACTCGGGTTGATAATGCAATGGCACATATATATATTTTTTATCAAGGTCGGGATACACTGAATGCCGCCTGTAATAAAAGTTATGATATATATTAGTGACATTTCTACCGATTGCCAACTGTTTCCAGTTATAACTAACCAAGCTGCCCCAGTTTATCTTTTTAAAATAGAATAAAAAGACCTTCGGACCTTTCAAATAGAGATTGTGTATAAACTTAATCTGATCAGTAATAAATTTAAAACGGATGCGCCAATCGCTTTTCATATAAAAAGGCACCGCGTCCTCGCTATCTGATATTTGAGCATCAAAATGACGCTGCAGCTTATCAGATAGATTAATTTCCGCTTCGCTTTTGTTTTTAAACTGTTTCTTTAGTTCAATAAAACGAGATTTTAACTTGAGACAGTTATCCCTCCAGTCATGCATAATTATGCCCATATCCTCAATTTGGGACTGGTGAAAGAGAAAAATAGTCGGGATTTTTTTTAATTTACATAGCTCATAAATGACATAGTCGAAAATTTCGTGGGGCACATTACTAGAGACGAACAAATTAACTCGATGCGTTTCGATAATCGTGTTCCAATAACGAAGATAAAAGTAATACATTTTCTGACGCTCTCGATAAGAATAGCGACGATCAACTTCCATCCGATCCATCATTTTAAGCACCATCCGTTCACAGTTCGCCATTTTTGTTATCAGTTCTTCATCTAAAGGAATTAAATCATTCGGATCGCCAAGCGACTTCTCTAATTGCAACAAAGAACGATATTCGACAAATTGAGCTTCTTTAACAGGCAGATTTTCAATTATCTTGTCGCAATAGACCACATCAATATAGTCAATCGAGATGTTGCGACAGACCTCTACAAGAACTTTGTCCATTATATCGCGGTAAAAACCATTAAAAATAATATTTATCATGAGGGTTGTCTTACCGTTATTTGATAGTGCGGGAACGAATTTGAAACCGGCGGGGTTCCCCGTTTGGCAGCGACCATTGATAGGGTATAACTAGCTTGGTAGAATTGCCTAACATTTGATCGGCGTTCGCGCCAGCAAAACCCGCGTCTTTCATATCGCCGATGATATTAAACAGACCGATCTCTCGTGTGGGTACAATGTCCTCGGAGATATCTTGGGCACGGACCCCCATTTGTAGGCCGTACAGACCTGGTAAGAGCGGCATTTTCGGGAAGGTACAGGTGATAATACCCTTGCCTTGCAAATGAGTTGGAGTAGACCCGTCGTAAAGCATGCTGGCCATAAACATCGGACCATAATGCGAGGTAACAGCGATCCAAAACGACGGGTATACCACTTTTTCTCGAGCGTTGTAATGAATCTCGACTGTCAGGTCGTCTCCAGGCCGGTAGTCAGTCGTTTTATGACCGGCAGAATTTTTTAAGCAGACATCTTTAATAACCAGCGGACCATTATCCCCTCCATGAGCATTTGGATTGTTGACTGTGTGTTCAATGTAATTGGCGACAAGCGTGCTCATATCACCGATTTCGACAATTCGTCCTTTGTCCAACCACACCCCTTTTTTGCACAAGGCCTGAATTGAAGTCATATTATGGCTAACGAATATCACGGTCCGGCCTTGTTTGCCGATGTCTTCCATCTTACCCAATGACTTCTTTTGAAAAGCCGCGTCGCCCACCGCTAAGACCTCATCCACAATTAAAATCTCCGGCTCCAAATGGGCTGCCACGGCAAAGGCGAGGCGAACATACATACCGCTAGAATACCGCTTAACTGGTGTGTCGATAAATTGGCCCATCTCGGCAAAATCAACGATACTATCGAAATTGCGTTTAATTTCCTTGCGCCCCATACCCAAGATAGCCCCATTGAGAAAGATATTCTCTCGGCCGGTTAACTCCGGATGAAAACCGGTTCCAACCTCAAGCAAAGAAGCAACGCGACCCCTCATAGTGATAGTCCCCGTGGTCGGCGGAGTAATTTGCGATAGCACTTTTAGTAAAGTGCTTTTGCCTGCTCCGTTTCGCCCGATAATACCAATTGCTTCGCCTTGTTTGATTGATAAGTTGATGTCTTTTAAGGCCCAGAAATCCTCGCGAGATTTTGTCGGCCTTTTAAATTTCAGAATCCGGGTAATTTCATCTCGCAAGGAATAGTATGGTTCTCTTTCGCCCAATTGATATTTTTTGCTTAAACCGTTAATTTCTATGATAGGTTTGTCCATGGTTTTTTAGAGTATATCTGCGAAGAAGCGTTCTGTTTTTCTAAAATAGGTGACGCCAAGAATCAAAAGTCCAAATCCGACCGCCGTTGAGATCAAAAACTGCGTCCAGTCCATCGCTCCGGTATGGAGTAGAAGAGATCGAGCACAATTAATTACGCCGGTCATCGGATTTAAGAAAATTAGCCACTGATATTTGGGAGGGATAATGCTGACCGGATAGATCACCGGTGTAACATACATTAGTATTTGAATAGAAAACGGCAGAACATATCGCACATCTCTAAATTTAGCATTTACGGCAGCTAAGAATAGACCCAATCCTGAAGATGCAACGAGCGAAATAAGGAGAAGAACGGGAATCATAACTACCCCGAGAAGTGATGGAGTAAAATGATAATAAATCATCATTCCGACTAAAATTAAAAAGGCAAAGGCAAAATCAATGAGCGGAGTAACAGCGGTGGAAACCGGAAGTAGTAACCGCGGAAAATAAACTTTTTTAACGATACTTTCATTTGCGACCAAGCAATCGCTGGCGGCGGTTAGAGCGCCGGAAAAGTAGTTCCAAAACAATAGCCCCGAGTAGACAAAGATTGGGTAAGGGGCTCCCTCTGATGGAACTTTGGCCAACCGGCCAAAGATGACCGTAAAGATCACCATCGTAATAAATGGCTGAAAGATTGCCCAAGCTACTCCAACGAAGGTCTGCTTGTAACGAACTTTAATATCACGCCAGGCGAAAACATACAATAATTCCCGAAATCGCCAGATCTCCGGTAAATCAATATCTACCAGCCCTTTGGGCGGTCTGATTATGTGTTCGTTTGAATTATTTTTCATAAAAATAATATCACGCTTGGCATAGAATCCAGAATATCATTTAATAACCTCTTTGGCAAGCCAAGTCATAACCTTGTGCAAAACAGAAATTTCCTCTCTTTTTATCAAGATAAGAAATTGCTTTTGTTTGGTTTATATTCTATCGTAATAATGTAAAAATAAACCAAGTCAAAAACCATCTAAAATTTGCAAAAAACTGCATCTCAAGGTTAATTTTGAAAAATAAAATGCCCTTCCCTAAAAAGAAAATATTATATGTCATCCCTTATTTTGTACCCGCGTGGAGTTACGGCGGCCCTGTTAAGGTGGCATTTGATTTTGCCAAAGAACTAACCAAACTTGGCAATCGCGTTACTGTTGCCACAACTGATGTCCTAGACGCTAGATCAAGAAACAAAAAACTTTTCGAAACAGTTGATGGCATTAAGGTCTGCAGGTTCAAAAATTTAAACAACATATTCGCAAGAAATTTAAATTTTTACACTCCGGTCGGCTTTAGAAAATGGCTCAAAACAAATATCCAAAATTACGATATTGTTCATATTCACGAATTTTTTACCTATCAATCATTTATTACAAGCAAAATCTGCCACAAAGCAAAAAAGCCGTACATCATTCAACCCCATGGATCTTTATCTCAATTTTGTAGAAAATCACGGTTTTATTTTATTAAAAATTGTTTAGTCAAAAAATTTACACCCTTGGTGGTTTCGAGCAGCGCAATTATCGCTTTAAACGAAGAGGAGAAAAAAGATATCGCCCAAATTTACCCACAAGCAAAAGCAAAAATTAAAATTGCGCCAAACGGACTCGATCTCACAGAATTTAAAAACATTAAAAAAAATGACTTACACAGGACTTACAATATTCCAAAGAGTAATAAAATTATTGCCTTTATCGGACGACTTCACTTCAAAAAAGGTCTGGATATATCTCTTAAAGCGCTGGCACGCATTAAAGACGAGCTAGATTTTACATTTTTGATTATTGGTCCTGATGAGGGTGAAAAGGAAAATCTAGAAAATCTTGCAGAAAATCTTGGCATAAAAAACCGCATTGTTTTTGCGGGATTAATGTCCGGTAACAAAAAACTCGAGACCCTAAAAAGCGCCGATCTTTCGCTTTTAAACTCAAGGTCTGAAGGACTACCAACAACGCTGCTTGAATCGGCCGCGCTGGCTCTTCCGATAATCTGCTCCTGCGGATCAAATTTCCCGGAAGTTGAACAATTTGAAGCGGGATTCGTGGTTGACAGCACGCAGCAAACCGCACAAAAAATAAAGCTTGTTTTGAAGGATGATCGGCTGCGAGAAAAATTGTCGCAAAATGCCTTAAAGTTAGCAGATAGCTTTAATCTTCAAAAATGCACCCAAACATTGAATAAAATTTATGAATCCATATCATGATTTTTAATATTCTGATTGCTATTTCAATTCTTTTGTTAGTCCTTTTGAGTTCATTCGCGCTGTATCTCCCTCTTTGCGCACTAACAAAAGATAAATTAATCGGCTTAAGATACGCCATCCCCTTTTCAATCTCGGTTGAAATTATAATTGGATATATCTTTTATTGCACAAGCGCTGTTAAATATTTTCCGATTTCTTATTTGATAATCGTCATCTTGGCTAATATTTGGGGTTATTATCGGTTAAGACCCATTGTCATAAGGAAACCAAAAATTGACCTTTTGAAAACATTATCCCTGATAGTGATTTTGGCTGCCATTTTATATACCCGTTACTTTGATTCATTTAAATTCGTCGGGCCTGGCGGAAATGACACATACAGCCACTTACTGTTTGTAAAAAATCTGCTTGAAACGGGGTATTTATCAAACGGCTATTATGCCCCCGGATTTCATTTGTTCTTGATGCCAATTGCCAAAATTATTCCTTCATATTATTTATATAGATTTACCGGACCTGCAATTGGCATTATTAGTGTTATTGCGATCGTTCTTCTGATTAAGGACTATCTAAAAAACAGGTCTTTACTTATTCTCCTGTTGGCTCTGTTGGCTTCGCCAATTTATAACCAGCTTACCCTACAGACAATCAGTTTCTTTTCCTCATCATTAACTTTTATATATTTTGCATCATTTATTTTCCTTTTATCGGACAAAAGCGGCGAGCAAAGGAAAATCCCCCAGTATTTGTTTTTTATTTTTTGCGGCATCGCGCTGGCCGTAACCGTGCCCTACCTTTTTGTTACGCTCATTCCGGCATTTTTGACTGTTTTTATTATTGTTTTAATTTTTAAGAGTAGTTTTGAAAAAAAATATTCCCGTTACCTTCTCCAGCTAATTTTGATTTTATTCATTGGATTCGCTTTCTCCTTCGGTCATCTTTTTATTCAGTCCAACATCCTAAAACACTATGCCGGTTTCCCGGGGATTCCCGTAGCAACTGAAGATAACGGGGAAACAACGCTGACATCAAATAATGAGGTGGCAAATCAATATCATCTGCCAAATTTTATATCCGCAAACAGTTTTTTAAAACCAATGTTCGGCACCGGGATTGACTTAATAAAAATAAAAAAATTGAGACCCATCAATAGTGTTTTGGGCCTTGGGGCGTATTTATGGATAGCATTTTCGATATATCTACTTGTTTATGCAATCCGCAAAAAAAACTCCGCGCTGGTTGTCGTGGCGACCTTTAGTATAATTTTTGGAGTGCACACCCAAACCGGTTTGTTTGAGATGAGCTATTACAGAGGACGCAGCGGCTGGTATTTACTTTTGCTTTCCATTTTGGGAATTGTCCTATTCTTAGATCAAGTATATTCAAGCAAGCTATCTCGATGGTTTCTGGCTGCGTGCGTCGCAATTTCAATAACTGGATTTTTTCTACCTCCGGTATTTTACCGATCTTATTACGACGACGAGTTCAAAATCGCCAGTCAGATCGTCAAACAGTTTCCCGATACAGCAATTTTGCTGGTTGCTACAAATTCCCAACTCAAAATCGTCGCCTCAAACATTAGTACCCTCGATTTAGATCCGGCAAATCTGGGTAATACCAACGCTTTTCTCATCATCGATAAAAAGATGCTTATCCCCAACCCCGTTTTGTCGCAAAGTGCTATTTCAACAGATAGTAATTTGGATGAGTTTAATGGCCGGTATGAGGATAAGGAAAAAAAGATAGAAAATATAAACGCCCAAATCGAATCAAGTGAGGACTTTAAAAAATACAAAAAATATTACGAGAACGGGGATTTTATCGTTTTTGACAATATAAAAGACAACTAAAGTTACTCTTTTTTAACCAGAGCCAGACACTCGCCAGCGGCAAACAAGTGCCAAATTTTTCCAAGCGATTTTTCGGTCGTTTTGTCTAGTAGAATGACCAGTTTGACAAAACCGACCGACCTTTCGTACAAAGATCCGGTTATTTTTATCAGAACTGTTTTGGTCGGCGTATGACCGTGGAATTCGCTAATAATTTTACCTTCTTTGCGAAGATTTTTCATAAATCTATCCCTGTTTATTCTTTCCTCGTGTGCGCTTTGGTCTGGTTCGATTATCCTCTGAACAATTTTTTCGAGCGACTTCGGTAATTTATAATCCCTCTCGTAGGGCTCGTTAATTAGCAGAAACCCGCCCGTTTTTAGTTTTTTGAATAGCTCGCCTACATGGACCTCTTTTTTGGGCATATGGTGAATGACCCCGAGACAAATAATGTCGTCAAACATCTCGTCTTTAAATGGGATTGCATCACCCAAACATTGGATATAAATGATATTCTTTTTATTTTTCAGCTTCTTTTTTAAAAACTTGAGGCCTTGGTATGAATAATCCGTGGCAAAATAAATAAAATCGTTCGAATGTGCCAAAAGCGATTTTTGCACCGATATTGCCTCGCCGCAGCCCACTTCTAGAATATAGTGATTCTTAAATCCAAAATTCCTTAAGGGTCTAAACAAAATTTTATCTCTTAGATAGGCCCGTGAAACAAGGGCTTTTGTTTTTAGTTCAAGATATTCCTTCTCGTATTTTTCGTCCCAGAATAGAACATCATCGTCTTCCCACTTTTTTGTCTTCTTCGGTAAGCGATTTAAAAATTTTGTAAATCGCGATTTCAAGGTTGCATTTTTATCAAAGAAGATTTTGAAGGAGACAAAAAAATCCAAATAGGCCTCTTTGTCTAGATATTTTTTAGGCAAGGCCGTGATTATACCTTCAGACAGCGTATAAATGTTGAAACATTTTTTGCAGACCAAAATTCCCGATGCCTCATCTATCCGGTGGAATTCGACATCTCGGCCGCACTCCAAACAAATCATTTCCTTGGCAATATCTTCAACTCTCAAATTTTTCATGTTTTGTCGTTTTTAAATAATCAATAGAGGAAAGCAACTCTTTAGTGAAAATTTGGGCTTTGTTTTTACTATCTTCACCGGACAAAAATGTACCGGCATCAAGTGAAATATCGCTAGTTGAACGCAACATCTTATGGATATATTTATAGGTATCCTCCTTTTCAACTTTTGTGTTTACAAGTTTCACCAGCTTTGCCCCAAGCTCGAATAAATTAGAGCAGTAGCCAACCGATTTATGCAACCCATAATAGACATTTGGCGCAAAAGACAGTACCGGTTTGCCATAAAGCAGCGCCTCGATTCCGGTTGTCGCACCATATGCTAAGACGCCTCGGCTATTTTTCAAGACCGTCGAAATTGGAATTTTGGGAGGAATTATTCTGACACAGGGTAGCTCTTTAATTTTTTTCAAATACGAAAATGGAAAATGTTTTCTCCAGTCAGGATGCTCTCTAACATACAAATAATATCCGATGGGCAGCACCCGGCTGATACTTTCTATCAAAGACAACTGCGTCATATATGGAAGGCCTCGCAAAGAAATCGTGGACTCGGTTGGCAGGTGAAAGCCAAAAAATAGATACGGCTTGCTGGAATCGTATTTATCTTCGTATAATTTTTTGAAAACCTTTTCTTCAATAAATAGAAAGGGGCTTATTAATGCTAATTTAACAAATTGCGGGTAGCGATAAAATCGCAATAACCGAGGTAAATAATAACTCTTAATGCCAACCGGCACGCGAGGCCTCCGTGCATACGACGACCGATTGTTTTTTACAAAGTCATCAACAAATTTCTTCGCTTGAGGCATTGTTACGCCTTTATTTAAAACCGGCAGGGCCATTACTTCCTTACCAAACTCAAATTGTTGATAAAAAACTCCCTGACCTAAAAATAATTCGGCTTGGCGCAAAAACATTTTCTTCTTCTTTAAGCAGATCGATCGACCAAATTCCATCTCTACTTCCGAGCTTTGATCGCAAAAAACAACATCTGCCGCTGATTTTTCAATAACTTTTTCAAGATAAAGAAACCGGGGAATGAGATGGCTCAAATTTCTGAATTCTTTTTCGGGAAGATGAATTTTCCGATAATCCTGATATTTCGAAACCTGAATCTGGTCAGGAAAATAGGCCTGTTTGAAAGTAAATTTATATAGATTTTCAAGTTTTGCCGCGATCTTGTCAGTATTTTTTATCTCAATTTTTTCTGGCTCATAAAAAAAGTTATTTTTTGTCATAGCGCTTTTTTTCATCGTGTCAGAAAAAAATATGAAGTGAATTTTATGCCCTAGTTTCTCCATTTCAACTTCGACCCCTTTCAGAAAATCAGGATAGTGAGGGCTTGAAACTGCGCCGTCGACCTGTTTACCGGTTATCCAAAGAACTTGCATATTTTTTATTTTTTTATTTTGGCTAAAATTGCCTGCGCGACATTCGTTGCGCTTTCTGAATCGTCGAGCGTTGATGTTGATGCGTAATCGCTATCGGTCGTGCCATTGATACTAACATTTTCTATCGCTTTCAAAAATACTTTAAAATCTTTAGCCGAAAAGGTCGGACTCTTTAAAATTTGTTTAATGGCAAATTCTAGATCCGCTCTTGTTCTGATAGAAAAAACCCCGGGAGAATATTGAAAAAAATCATGGCCAAACATTAAAAGCGGTTTTGTCTTAAACAATCCTTCAAAACCGGCCAACCCGACACAAGTCGCCACCGCCAAGCAATTATTGATTAAATCTTGCGAGTTAATTTTCCGACTGACTAATTTTACATTCGGCAAATCGAGCATTGATCTGTAATAGCTTTTTGTCCTCACCGATGACTTTTGGCTGGGATGCTCTTTGACAAAAATCTCTATGCCTTTTGGAGCGCAGGCAGAGATGAGTTGTACAACCAAAAGTTGTTCCACATATACATCCGCTCGAGGCGAGGTGGTCATTTCCGGCTGGAGATGTAAAGCGACAAAAATATATTTTTTTTTCGGATCAAACTTGCTGCAATTTTTTTCGTAATAGCTCATCGCGAAGCGAGTCCGTAAAAAATTCGGGAGGCGGCGCCAGAGAGCCCTGGCAATTATTTTTCCCTCGCGGAAATAAACCATCGGATCATTTTTTAATTTTTTTGAAATCGAGAAAACCTTTTGGACCCCTTCTTTGGCCAACGATTTCTTATCCATATAAAAAGGGGCCGTATAACCCTCTGATACCGTTTGCATCTTGTAATAATCTTCAAACCTCTTGGCGAGTTTAATCTCGTCTATTTTTTTAGTCGAAAATTGCTCTTTGAGTTTTTTATATTCCTTGGGTAAGCCGTAATCCGAATTTTCCCAGTCGTCACAGATAAAACAGGTGTCCGGAATGTGTGTCTGGAAAAGCATCAAAGTCGGGATTTTTTTTAGCTTGCAAAGCGAATAGCAAACAAAATCCGATGTTTCATGGGGTATATTTTGCGAAATAAAAAGATCTATTTTTCTTCTTTCAATTAAATCATTCCAATACCGAAGATGCTTCAAATAAAGCTCTTTTCTTTCTCTGTAAGAATAACTCTTTAGCGTTTCAAGCCGATCCATCATCTTCAAAAAAACCACTTCACATTTTCTCATCGAATCCACAATTTCTTCGTCAAGCGGTTTCAGTTTATTGAAATCAACGCCATAATCGCCGAAAAAGTTTATTTTTTGCCAGCCGATTAAAGTGGCCTTTGAATTGAACCGGCCAAAATCAGGTTTGAAAAGATGGTATGTATAGACGAAACTTTTAACATTCAACTCCTTTATAATTTTCTGAATAACGGGAAGAGTCCTTTGGTCCATAAAACCATTAACGATGACATCCATATGTATTCCTCTTACTTATTGCGGCGAGCTGTTTAACAGCTTTTTTAGTATAAAGTTTTTGCCCTTCAAAGGGCACAAAATAATCGTTAGAAAATTGAGCTTTGTATTGCCCGACAGAGTATTCTTTGCGACTAACCCCCTGAAAAGAATCGAAAAGACCAATCTCAAACCATTTATAGCCCTTTGACTTGGCCCATTTTATCGCAGACCATAAGAGAAAATTATTAGCCCGTAGCGAAAGTGCCTCCGGTAGGGAGCATCCCCCCCAATACAAAACACCATTTTTGTATGTATGGAGAAGAACGGCTGAAACTGCCTTTTTTTCTTTCTCGGCAAAAAAAAGTTTTATCGTTTTTTCTTCTCCGAGATATTTCCACATCTGGGTATAGTGTTCAAATGGCTGCGGTCGCACACCAGTTCTTTTCCAGCTCACAACATGAATGCGGTGAAATAATCTCAAATCTTTTTTGGTTACCCCTCGTTTTATTTTTAAATTATTTCTTTCTGCCTGTTTTATCTCTGCTCTGCAATCTTTGTCCATTTCCGATAACAGCACTGACTCTTCTTTTTGAAGATCTAAAATTACGCAGAGCCGTGGGGGGAAAAATAAATGTTCGGCGATACCCACTGACCATAAGGGGTTTCCCCCTTTTCTTAGTGGCGGCAGATTTGAGAGCGAAATATCGGTTAGCCGAATCTCCAGGGCTTCAACTCGGTTTTTTTGGGCAATTTTATCAATATGTTCAAAGATAAGCTTAAATATTTTTTTTCTACCTTTACTTCCTAGAGAAGGGCTGATGACCGGTCCGGAATACCCGTTATTAAGCACATTATATGTCCAGAGATTGCAAATATTAAGCCATGGTTGCAGATATTTTTTACACCCTGCTTGCAGATACCTAAGAAAAATAAATTTTGAATATGAAAATTGGTCGCCTAAATAAAGTGGGCAGAGACCTATCAGCTCATCATTATCGGAAAAAACTGCAAAAGAATGTGACTCATTGCCACTTTTGCATTCATAGTTAATATATGAACTGGTTTGATAAAGCCAACCGTCCGGCGACTTTTCGACGAGTGCGTCCCAGTCATTCTTGTTTACTTTATTGTATTCTACTATTTGCATATTGCCCAAAATTTACTTCTCTTTAATTTAAAAACCACACTCTTTACACTCCATGGCTTTCTAGCACAATTAGTTCACCCCGAAAACTCCCAATCTATCAATTTCCAGCTAAGCGGTGTTCCTTTGCTAAGAAATGTTTTGGCTTTTTTGCCCAATATTTGATCTAAAAATTTTGGAGCTAGACCAAACCCCGGTCTTATGGATCGAATGTTCTCTGCGGTAAACTTTTCGCCTTGTTTAACATCCTCAACTACAAAAAGCGACCTTGAAAGCTCTCGACTTTTTTGTGAATTTTTCGATAATTCATAAGTTACTTTTCCCAGTGCTTTTTCGGTATCTCGGATGGAAAGGACCATTGACTTAAATTCTTCGGGCTCCATCGAGAAACTGCTGTCGGGTCCGCCCATTTTGCGATCCAAGATAAAGTGTTTTTCGATAATTTTTGCGCCAAGCGCGACCGCCGCAATTGCAGCCGTTTGGCCAATTGAATGATCGGAAAGCCCGACCACAACTTTAAATTTCTTTGCCATATCGGGAATTGTCTTTAAGTTCATCTCGTCGCTTGCCGCCGGATAAGCGCTGGTGCATTTTAAAAGCGCAACCTGCTCGTTGCCCGCCGCCTTACATACCCTCAAGGCGTCTGAAATGTCCGCTCGTGTCGCTACTCCGGTTGAAATGATCATTGGCTTCTTTTTTTTCGCGGCGTAGCCAATGAGGCCGTGATCGGTTATTTCAAACGACGCGATTTTGTAGGCGGGAACCTTCATCTTTTGCAAAAAATCAACGGCTGATTTATCAAACGGTGAGGAAAAAAATATCATCCCCAATTCCTCGGCCACTTTTTTTAATTTCGGTTGCCACTCCCATGGGGTATAGGCCTGCTGGTAAAGTTTATGAAGTGTCGCACCGTCCCAGATTGTGCCTTGCTTGATTTTAAAATATTCTTGATCGCTATCAATAGTTAAAGTGTCAGCTGTATATGTCTGGATTTTAACCGCGTCCGCCCCCGACTTTTTCATCGCGCGGATTGTTTTAACTGCCAAATTAAAGTTCTGATTATGGTTAGCCGAGAGTTCTGCTATCACAAAAACAGGAGCGTCGTTTCCAATTTTTTTGTTTAAAATTTTCATAGATTGTTAAATTATCATGGCAATTGCTGCTTGTAACTAAAATATCGTTTATTTCAACAAGATATTCAATGGCTGGCACACCGATTCCTTTTATCGCTTTTTTCAACTCTTTTCAATAACCCCTTGTCAATTAGGGCGTCTGATGCAATTTTAATATCTTTAAAACTGATCTTTGAATTAATGGCAATATCTAACAAAGAATTTGACCCGTCCGATTGGTTTAATACCCAGATGATCGCCGACTCGATAACGCCCTGATTTTTTTGACTTCCGATTGCGCTATAGAGTCCTCGCTTGCCGAGTTGTGGCTCGCACTTAGGATTCTGATTTTTAAAGGTTCCGTCGTTTTCCAAGATGAAAACGACATCCAAGTATTTATTCAACGAATCGGCAAATGATTTTTCGTCTATCAAGTCAAGGTTATCGGCGGAAGTGTGATACTCCGGAAATTGACCATACATTGTTCTCATCAGAGATCCCATTTGCAAATTGAAACCAGGCGACGAGAACTGCCTCTCGTCAGAACCGGTCGGGGCATAGTCGAAGGCCTCAAATTTCTTGTTGGCGTCCATCAAAACTTTTTCCACCGCCCGGTCAATCAAGGCGTTGCCATCTCGGCTCCTCTGATACATCATCTTACCTCGATCGCCAACACAGGTTACAACCAAGCCACCCTTAATTTTTGGGAGAGCTTTTTCATTTTTTTCAAGCCAGGTAATGGCTCCGATTGTTTCAGGCACAAAAAGAAAACGATATGAGTATTTTAGCTTCATTTTTTGAAGCTCTTGCGCTAGGTAAACTAACAGAACCGGCCCGCTCAAATTGTCGTTTGCAAGCGAAGGATGACAGATGTATGAACTGAATAAAATTTCTTGCTCACTTTCGCCTTTGATTAAAAGTTCTCCGTAAGTTAACTTGCCGTCTCCTAAGGTTGAGTCAATTAAAATATCGTATGTATCGGCTTTTAAACAGTTAAATTGTTTTTGAGAAAGACAAAATCCCCAA
>JAPLVK010000008.1 GCA_026397175.1 Candidatus Berkelbacteria bacterium
ATTTATCAAACTATTTATTATTACAATAACAAAAGGATTCACACAAAACTAAAAATGTCGCCTCAAAAATTCATAGAGCAATACAATTTGAAAAACAAACTAATGTGCAGACAGCTTGTCTAAAAAATGGGTACTTGACAAGAACTGACACAGTTCTTGGCGCAACTGTGTTTGTGCGACCTCCTCTATGGTTGTAGTGATACATCTCACGGAAAGATCATCAAACCGAGCGTCTGCTGGAGGACCAACTGCGTGAAACCCGAACGGCCCCGTCTTGCACAGTTCACTTCTGTACGGCCAACCGGTAAAAGGGTTAAACACCATCGTCGTCTGCCTCCTTGTCAATGTGCGACTATTTTAGCAAGGAAGATTCCTTGCATTGTTACCTTTAATAGGTAAGAGAAAATCTTAGCGAAAAAGCCCACAAATGTCAATTAAAAAAGTTGAGTTCTAGGGTTTAGCACAACACTTTTAGTTATTTATCTGAATGTGAATCTTAGGCATGGGTCCAAAATTAAATATAACGCCTTATGTAACATCGCGATATTTTATCAACTGGTTTGATACAATTTTTGCATTATTTTGATTTAACAGAAGAAAAATATTCGACTACTTGACGACCGTCAAGTAGTCGAATAAAATTAAGTAAATGAAAAATGATTTGTTGAACAAAATTGAAAGGGTTAGTTTGCGAACCATTACTTTACTGGCTTTGACGGCAGAAATGATTGACGATATAACCGGTCTCACATCCCTTCGTGGCAGAAAAGGCATTTATGATTTTTCTAGAAAATTGAATATGGGCGAGTATCAATTGCGTTCTGCATTATTTTCTCTGGAAGAGCAAAATCTTATCGAAAAAAATGGAAATGGTTTTTTAATCACTCCAAAGGGTTTAGACAAGGCAAAAATCCTGAAACTTCAGAATAATGAAATTAAAATTGAGAAATGGGATGGAAAATGGAGAATTGTCATATTCGATATCCCAGAGGAACAGAGGAAAGCCAGGAATATTTTAAGATCAATCCTAAAACGCAATCGCTATATTAGGTTGCAGGACAGCGTTTTTGTTTCTCCTTATGGGGATTTTGAACTTCTCAATTCGGTCCGACATGAGTATAAAATTGAAAAATATGTGAACTTTTTTAAGGCGAAAGCCGATGAGTTGGAAAATGATTTAGAATTGAGAAGAAGGTTTAATTTAATCTAATTGATAAGTTTTTGATTTACACTTTTTGTTCGACTAGTTGACGGTCGTCAACTAGTCGAACAAAATATAAGGTTAGATTATTTTACAAAGTGGATTTTTGTGACTAAGTCGCATGAGTTTTTTGAAAGAAAAAGGCACCCAGCCCTGTAGGTCCAGAGCTGGGCGCCATGTGAGTCGCAAAGCGACAAGGGAGGAAAACGGAGCGGCCAAAGTCAGGATGAGCGCGGTTGGGCTAGGTGGACTGGGGAGCGCGTCTTGCGACGCGTCCTCGCTTGTCCCGCGGAAGCCGGCGCATACACTCATGCTCGACTTTTTGTCTTTGACATTCCTTGACCATGATCCGTTTGAACTGCCTAAGCAACTCGCGCTCAACCGGAGCAAGTTGTTTTCGTGTCAGTTTGGTGCAATCGTGTGCTATCATCTCCTCGTAAAAGGGGGAGAGAGTACTGGTTAAGCCCCCAATCATCATGGAGCCGAAGGTGCTCTCTAGGCCACAGACGATTGGATATATTGTGTTCGGAATGAACTCAATGTCTCGCAGGACTTCGAGTTCTGGCTTATTCTCTCCCCACTTCTTCAACTGCCGGAGGGTCTCGCTCCAAATGCCATAAAGGTCAGTCGGGAGGTACTCCCAACCGCAGTTGAAGATGAGGAACTCAACCAGATCGAGTAGGTCTCGCATTTCGTTCTCCTTGGGCTACACGAGTCGAAGATGTCCGGAGTAGGCGTCGGCCAAATTCCGGATTAAGTCGAAGACCAGTGGTATCGGGACAAATGCGGACAGCGGGTCGTTTTTGTTATAAGTACAGGCCAAAACCTCATCCTGTACTTTTTGGGCCGAGGCGACATAACTGCCAAGAGCTAGTGGAGAGGTCTTGACCCCATCGGCAATTCGACACAAAAGAACGGTGATAGCCGGCAGAAATCCTCCGGTGAAGATTGCCCGAACCAAGTCGGGATCTTCGCACACTTTCTGGATTAGA
Source organism: Candidatus Berkelbacteria bacterium (assembly GCA_026397175.1). Taxonomy (GTDB): domain Bacteria; phylum Patescibacteriota; class UBA1384; order UBA1384; family DTJR01; genus JAPLVK01. The sequence continues at coordinate 2,194 of JAPLVK010000008.1, forward strand.
TCCACAGCAACCTTGGTATCGGTTGACTCCTTGATGAGACGACAAAGCAGCGTCTGAACTTTGTTCATGCGTCACCTCGCTACTTCTCGGCATCGCCAGGTGTTGGGTGGTTCCTGACGATAGCTTGGACTATGGACTCATACTCCTGGGTTGCTCTCCACATGCGGATCAGGACATGCTTTGGTAGCTGAACGGTCTGCTGGGCGACATCAAACGCGCACTTTACTGTCATGCCACCAGCCAGGCGGTTCTGGAAGTACAGCTCGATGAACTTATTTAGTTTTTGCTGCAGTTTTGTTTTGCTCATCTTTCTTTCTCCTTGTAAAAGTGCGCCTGGGGTTCAGGTAAGAAAAATATTATCGCTTCGCAGAGAAAAAAACAAGATCTCGAATGAAATTTGTCAATTAGACAATTTATCAATTCGATAATTGTCCAATTGCTAATTGTTTAATTTCCCCAATTGTGTAATTGTATAATTTATAAATTGTTTAATTTTTTATGGCCAAAAATACCTTTGTTCTAATTGACGGGAACGCAATTTTGCATCGCTCGTATCACGCGATGCCGCGGTTTATGGTTGATGGAAAATTGGTCAATGCGATTTACGGGTTTGTTTCGACTTTGTTTTCGACCATCGAGCGATTTGAGCCAAAATATTTGGCGGTTGCTTTTGATGTAAAAGGGCCGACTTTTCGAGATGAAATTTTTAAGGAATATAAAGCCAAAAGAGTCAAGCCGGATCAGGAATTTTACGATCAAATTCCGGCCGTTTGGGAGTTCGTGCGCGTGATGGACATTCCGCTTTTGTCCAAAGAGGGGTTTGAGGCCGACGACATCATCGGGACACTGGCCAAAAAAGTAAACGGCGATTTAGGCGAAGGCGAAGTGATAATTTTAACCGGCGATCAGGACACTTTGCAGTTAGTTGATAATCGAACCAAGGTGGCGATGCCGGCGATGGGAAAAACGCAGGAAACGGTTTATGACGAATCGGCGGTGGTCGGTAAATTTGGCCTAAAACCCGATCAAATCATTGATTACAAAGCACTTTCCGGCGATTCATCCGACAATATTCCGGGTGTAAAGGGAGTTGGGGGGAAGACGGCAGTTGAGCTGCTGAAGGAGTTTGGGAATCTCGAAGGGATTTATGAATATCTTGACAGTATTAAAAGTAAAATTGAAAATGACACGGCGGTGTCATCCCGAGCGTCCCAGTCGATTCAGCAGAAGCGACTGGAAGACGAGGGATCTAAAATTAAGCCCCGAACAGCGAAGCTACTGCTTGAGGGGAAGGAAGCGGCTTTTATGAGCAAGGAGCTTGCGACGATCAAGACCGATGTCGAGTTTGATTTTAAATTATCGGAGGCGAAACTCCATGATTTTGACGAACAAAAAGTCGAACAGTTTTTAGAAAAATTTAATTTTCGCTCTCTGATTCGCCGTATGCCTACGAGCCATCGGGTGAATGGGCAGCAAGAATCATTGTTCTAGCCAAGAATTTATCAATTAATCAATTTCTCAATTCAACAATTATCTGATTGCGTAATCGTTTTTTTTTTTACTTTAAAAACTTTACGAACTTTATAAACTTTATGAACTATCCACACCCTTGATTATTTTTAGTTTTGAGGTATGATTGCGGCAGTTCGTTGACATACCGCCAAGGCCAGTGCGGGTAAAAATAAGGCCTAACGCAAAGCCCAAAAAGGCAGAAGGATGTGGAACAGATGCACGAGAGCGAGATTTATCAGAAGGTCGGAGAGGACAAGGATTTGGACCGGTGGCGGGTTATTGCCACCACTCTGAATTCGGAGGTGTCAGTCGAGGTCTATCGTCATGGGGGGATTGACGAAATGTATACCGCCTTGCATGTGAAGGGAGTACCGGAAGCGGACCACTTGATTCTGCTCCGCAGGCCAGACGGGTTTTACCAGCTCTGGCGTACAGATGTTGTTGCCGGTTTCCAATGGTGGTTGATGGAAGTGGAGAGTGAATTCCATAGGTGGCGTTTCTTCGCAAAATTAGGGCGGGCGGAGTACTCGGAGTTGGGATTTATCCTCGGGCCAGATGACTGGGGTTTTCTTCAGGCAATCCGGGAAGGATGGAACTATTCCCAATATGTGAAGAAGATGCAGGAGGAATTTATTGTTCCTCTTGGGCTCGCGGTCAGTCCGGTTGAATCTGTGGAAGATGCGAACCGCGTGAGAGATGTAGTCAAGAAGCTGACTGCTGATCTCGAGCAGGGCCGGAAGGCAGTTGAGGGGATGGAAATGGTATTGGGAGTGTTGATTCGACTTCTAGACCGTGATTTACCGGCATCGCCACTAGGAGTTCTCTCGAGATCCCAGATTGTAGAGACGCGTGGCTTTACCCAACTCACGGTTGACCAGTTGCGGTCTCTACTGCAACTGGCTGCCGAGGTCTTAGGTAAGGAGACGATGCTGGGGCTAACAAATCTAGTTAGAACCAGCGCCGAAACCAAGGAAGCGAAAAGTAAATAGGCGAGCTTGCCGAACATAAGCAGGGTCGCTAACATGTTATACCGGTGGTGGCTCGTTCTACGAGTCGCCACTTTCATTTTTCCCGAATCATTGTAGATTTAAATTGGTCGAAATTATGAAAAATATTGTGGTGTCATTTCGACCGAGTACTCGAGCGGAGAAATCTGTTTTTTTTTAGATCTCTCGACTTTGCTCGAGATGACGGGATAAGGATCCCTCGACTTTCTCGCCAAGGCGAGAAGCGCTCGGGATGACAGCCCAAGACACTTTATGAACTTTACAAACTTTATAACTTTATAAACTCTTATGGTAATTTTCTTCTTCGGCCCAAACGAATACTTATTGACCCGCAAATTGCGGGAGCTTAAAGACCGGTATCAAAAAACGACCGGAGGGAATTTTGATTTGATCAATCTCGAAGGCGAGCAATTATCATTCCAAAAATTCCAGTCCCAAGTGCAAACGATGGCGCTTTTTGCCACAACCCGGCTGGTGATTATAGAAAATATTTTTGCTGCGCCCAAAGAAACCCAAGAAAAAATCAAGGAATATTTGGATAAAATCAGCGGCTCAACTGTGGTGGTTTTTGTTTCGCGCGGTAATCCGGATAAACGATTGGGGCTATTTAAAGCGCTCAATAAACCAAAACAAGCGCAAAACTTTGCCGAATTAAGCGAAAACGATTTGCATAAATTTGTCCAACAAGAAATCAAAACAAAAAACGGCAAAATTAGCCGCGAGGCAACAAACGCGCTTTTACAATCAACCGGCTCCGATTTGTGGCGCCTCGAGAACGAAATCGACAAACTGGTTTTATACGCCGATAACCGCGAAATCACCGAACAAGATATCGAACTTTTAGTTTCAAAAAATATCATCGGCAATATTTTTACAATGGTTGACAATCTATCTTCGGGGCAGCGGTCAACGGCACTAAAAGAAGTCCAATATCTTCTTGAATCAGGCGAGCCGGCTTTGCGAATTTTAGCGATGATCAATTATCAATACCGCCTAATCGCGCAGGTTAAGGACTCACTCAACAAAGCGCCAAATCCGTTTGCCATTTCTAAATTGTGCGGCCTTTCGTATTTCCAGGTCCAAAAGGTCTATCCGCTTTCTCAAAAAATCAGTTGGAAAAATTTAAGTAAAACATATTCAAAAATCTTGCGCTTTGATGAAGAGATTAAAACTGGTAAAATAGATTCAGATGGGGGCTTGAAAGAGCTCATACTTAATTTATAAGGAGCGGAGTGTTAATCGGAATTTACCCCAGAAAATTGGTCTTTTTCGCGGTAATCGGCCTTTTGATTTTTGGTTCGGTCAAATTTGTAAATTCTCGAGCCGGCTCGATGACCGTTTCGGCGTCTCAAGATACTGTTGCCAATATGTCGCAAAGTTACAATGATTATTATCTTGAGCTAAACGCCATGCCGGACGGAAAAATTTACTCCGGCAGCAAAGAAATTCCAAACGCGATTAGAGCGACTTCGGATATGGATGAGTTACGGCTTTTGGTTTTAGATCAGCCCGACAACACCTACTCAACCGTCAAAATTGTTTTAAATTTGCCCAAAAAAATCAATCGGCTTTACAAAGACCCGGAAATTATCGCGGTGCACGGCGCCAGTCCGCTTTTTGCAAAACTCGAGGGGAATGCAGTGATTTTTGAGGCGCAAAACGCTTACGATCGTTAGCCAATTTCCGAAGGGCTACCTTAACTTGCCCCTTTCAAAAGAAGTCGGCCGCCAAATCAACTCGATTCCCGGCATAATTTGGATTTTAGGAGGAGCGGTTTTGCCGCCGATCGCGCTGATTTTCCTTTTGATTGTAATTTTTGGATCAAAGGTGCAACTTTTTGCAAAAAAAGTTCAAGGCGAAGTTAACAAACCACCGAGCCGAGATAGTTGCGCTCTGGCCAGCATTTTGGATTATGGCCGAGCGACCGAGCATCTTGTGATGGGAGTGTTAGTTGATCTGGCCAATCGCGGTTTTATTGATATTTACAATCAAGAAAAGGACTTTGTGATTTATCAAAAAAATGTATCCAGACATAAACGGATGCAACTTAAACCATACGAAACAATTTTGCTGGAAAAAATATTTTTGCCGAAACAAACAACTGTTGGTTCAATTGATGTTGAGGCGCGGCTCGCGCGGCATTTGTATTCCAGAAAACTGGCCTTAGTTTATCTTGGAATTTATGATGAGGGCACGAGTTTGGGATATTTTTCCGATCCGCCGCCAAAAATCCACCTTAAATACCGCCTCATCGGCATCGGTTCGTTTTTTATGGGACTTCTGGGCTACATTTTATTTGCCATTGTTTCGCCCGATCCAAAATTTGTCCTGTTTTTTTGGCTTTCGATGATAATTTCGGGAATTTTGATAATTAATTTTGCGCCAAATATTACCGGATTTTCCCGTCGCGGCGAAATTTTAAGAGGTGAGTGGCTAAAGTTTAAAAATTTCTTGAGTAAAGATGAGATCTTGCGAGGCCACGACGAACTTTTTGAAAAATATTTGCCCTACGCCGTTTCGATGAATGTCGAGGCCGCGTGGGCCGCGCGATTTATCGAATCAAATTTTATAATGCCTGAATGGTACAATTTTCCGGGCGAAATAGATGGGGTCGAAAATTTCGCCAAGAGTTTGCTACCGATTATTGATTATTTGGGTGATGCCCTCGCGACCTCAACAGACCCGTTGGTTAGATAGGGTAAAGTTAAAAGTGAAAAGTTAAAGGGAAAAGGCGAAGAAAGATTTTCTGCCTTGCTTTATCCTTTCGTCTTTACCCTTTTAACTTTTTTGGTTGCCGTAGTACGGCAACGCCACCGGTCCCCAGTCCTTTAGAGTAAACTTCGGCATGCAGAATCCCATGCACTCGTCGTTTTTGGTATTGAGCTGGCCTAAAATAAATCTAACCGGCCCCACAATATCGCTGCGGCTGGCAGCGTACCATTTTCTGGAGTCGTTTGAGTTCTCGCGATTATCGCCCATAAAAAAGTACTCATCTTTTCCAAGTTTTACCGTCATATCGGGTTTGGTTAAAACCTTGCCTTGAGCGTGCAGATCAATTGCTTCTTGCTCCCAGTCCGGCACTTCATAATAATACGGCTCGTAAAGCTCGTCCACCGGTTTTACATAGGTCTCGGTCAACTTTTTGTTGTTGATAAAGACCTCGTTATCTTTAATTGTAATGGTCTCGCCGGGCAAGCCGATGAGCCGTTTGATGTATTTTTTCTTTTCCGGGTCTCCCGGGAATTTTAAAACCATTGGATCGCCCCGCTGATAAGCCCCGGTAAAAAGCCCGATTCGAGAAACCAAAACAATCTGGCCGTCGTGAAATCCCACTTCCATTGAGGGGCCGGAAATTACAAAAATCGTCGCCAAAAAATAATGCATCAAAGTTCCGACAATGATAATCACAAAAGCCCACTTCCCGAGCTCGTAAGCTAGATTTGAAAAATAGATCAACCCCTCTTTATTCATCTATTTTATTCTAACAGAGTTAAAAGATTTTTTTTAGTAAGGTAGTTGACTTTTCGTCAAGATCATACTATTCTGCGTGTAGTTCGTTGACATGGCTAGCCCTGTATAGGGAGGCCAAACCATCTGAAGGGAGCCCTTAAAATGGGAGACCTTACCGGAGAACATGTCACACCGAATCAGCTGTGGGAAACAATCCAGGTGCTAAAAGCAGCGGGATTGGATGCAGAGTCCGTGCAACTGATACGCCAACTCGGCTCCGACGATCGAGATGCCGTTAGGCAAGTCGTTGCCAATATGGTCGCAACCGCCGAGGCAAGGAACCGGAGCTTTGGTAGGGGTAGGATGCGAGGGCAAACTGAGCCGGGGGTTTTTGGGCCCCAGAGGTGGGGACTTTTGCCCAAAGAGCTGATCGAATCAATTTGGGATCGATTCCCTTGGCGAGCCGCAATCCTTTATCTACCCGACCCGTTTTTGACCAGCAACCTTCGACACAGGGAAGCATCGGTTCACGACACCCACTGTGTCTTTTACCTGCCAAGCCAGCAGGATGTTGGTATCAAGAAGGAGCTTTCTCCGGAGGATTTCGGTTGTAAGCTGTTGTCAGCGATTTGTGGTACATTTGCGGCTACCGTAACCGCTCCGAATGGGTTTTGTGTCACGCCGGAGGACACTGGCTGGCATATGGTAACGGCGACTGAAGCTGCCAAAGAATGGAACAGGCAGTCGGAACTTGCGGATAACCCTCCAATCAACTACGAGAGAGCAAACACCGCCGTAACCCTTTTTGCCGTCGCTTTGTCGCAAGTCATGGATTTTGCTCTCAATCCACCTTTCCTGAAAGACAAGACAGTGTTTGTCCTTGACCCTCTTAACGCTCTCAAAGTGGATACAAAGACAAACAGGGTCGTTTCATTGCCGAACGAAGGCGAAAACTGGGACTATCAACCTGATTTTTGGGTGGCTGTCGAGCGAAAGCGTCCCGAGATCAGGATGTGGCCGACGCCTATGAAGTTAGGTCCGAAGCCACAGTAGGTCTCTCCCGTTTTTTTGCTATAAACTCAAAAGGGCTCGCTTCGCAAGAAGCGAGCCCTTTTTTCTGTTTCTGCCATTTCTAATTTTCAAAAAAGTACAAAAACCTCGATCCCTGCCTGCCGGTAGGCGGGGAGATTTTTGTACAACTAAACTGCAGCGAAAAGATTGCCACGGCCGCAAAACGGCCTCGCAATGACAAGGAAAGAGTGAGTTCTTATTTTTTGGCCAGCTTTTTTGCCAACCTTGACTTTAGCCGAGCGGCTTTGTTTTTGTGGATATAGCCGGTTTTGGCGATTTTATCTATCGCCGATTGGGCTTTTGGTAAATCCTTAACGCTTTTGGTCTTTTTGATCGTTTCTTTGAGCGTTTTTTTCTTAATCAAATTTCTTTTTCTTCTGGTTCTTGATTGTCGCATTGCTTTTTTGGCTGATTCGATAATTGGCATGGTAATTTGCTCCTAACTAAAATTAAATTTATATAAGATAATTTGTGGATGTTTAGGGTGAAATTACAGTATAATGTTTGTCACGCGAATCAAGTGAATGTTATGCGAATCTCACGCGAATTAAATGCATTTATTAGCGCGAGATTAGCGATCAATTTGCGTGATTAGCGTGATTGACTTGACTGTCTGACCTTAACCATTCAACTTATGAAATAATATCTTATTTCCTGCCTGTTGACAAGATCTCGAGGTTCTGATAATTTAATTAACTACAACAATTATGGAAAATTCACCAAAACAACAAACGATTGAGTTAATCAACGAAGCGAAAAATATCCTCGTGGTTTCCCACAAAAACCCCGATGGCGACTCGCTCGGTTGTTTGGTGGCATTAAAATTGGTGCTCACTGCACTTGAAAAAAATGTAACAATCGCTTGTGCTGACCAACCGGCAAAAATGTTCTCTTTTTTAACCGAGATCAATCAACTTGAAACCAAAATTGATTCAAGTAAAAATTTGATAATTTCCTTAAATCTCGACAATGCCGAAGTCGAAAAGTTGGGCTACAAGAAAAATACGCAGGAAAACACGATGGACATTGTGATTTCGGCCAAAGAGGGAAATTTTGCCGAAGAGGATGTTAAAGTTAAACGATCCGGTGCGAAATTTGATTTAATTATCATTTTAGATAGCCCGAATTTGGAGCGACTCGGGTCATTGGCCCAACCGGCCGATTTGTTTTACGAAATTCCGGTTGTTAACATTGATCATCATCCGGCCAACGAGCGATTTGGAAAAGTTAACTGGGTTGAACTAATTGCTACCTCAACCGCGGAAATTTTGGTTTCTTTGATCGAGGCACTTTCTAAGGATAAAAATTTAATTGATAACGAAGTCGCAACCGCATTGCTGACCGGTTTAATTTACGATACTTCAAGTTTTCAAAATGTTAACACCACGCCAAAATCGTTGACTGTCGCGGCGCAATTGGTGGCGGCCGGAGGTAGGCAGCAAGAAATTATCAAACATCTTTATAAAACCAAGTCGCTTGAGACCTTAAAATTGTGGGGAACGATTTTATTAAATGTCAAAGAAGACAAAATCCATCATTTTTTGTGGTCTTCGGTTACCAAGGATGACATCGAAAAAGCCGGCGCGGACGAAAGCGCTCTTGGTGGAATCCTAGATGAACTTTTAAAATCGGCCACGGATGTTGATTTTGCGCTTTTGCTGTCGGAGCGAGAAGGGCAAGTTCATGGATCTTTGCGATCAATTGCCAAGGGCATTGATGTTTCGCAAATTGCGACCATTTTTGGTGGGGGCGGACACGAAGCGGCTGCGGCTTTCCGAATTGATGGGCGACTTGTAGATTCAGAAAACGAGATTCTAGAAAAAATTAGACATTTTCAAAATTCCGGCAATGTTGGTGTTGACATGGACAATGTGGTGGATAAAAAAGACGAAATCGAAGAGGAAACTCCAGCCGAGCCCAAAAAGAGCGAAAATTTTGAAATTGATGCGGATGGCCCGCCGCCAAGCGTTCAAGAAGATATCGAATTGGGCGAGAAAGAGGTTGTTGGAAGCTCACCTTTGGAAATGGAAGAGTCCGGAATCAAAGATGAAGATATTTTGGGGATTTCGAATCCGGACTTATCCGCGCAAAAACCGGAGGAGTTGTCTCCGTTTGAGAAGTCGCAAGAAGATGAAATTTCTGATGATAAATCCCATAGTGATGATTTAAAAGAAGAGGACTCGTTTACCGAAACCGAAACAAAATGGTAAATCAGCTTGTAAATTAGGAATTTTTTTGGTATAAATTAAGTGTGGGTTACCACAAGAAGTTAAATTTGAAAAAAATATGAAAAAAGAAAAGCAAGTAAAAGAAAAAAAGGCAAAAGAAGTTAAGGTCGTGAAAAAAGAAAAGAAGACAATAAAGACCGAAAAAATCAAAACGGCTAAAATTGTAATTAAGGAAATTTTAAAAAAAGAGAAAATCAAAGAACCCAAAATTATCGCCGAAAAACCAGTCAAGCCGGTCAAAGAAGCAAAAGAGCTAAAAAAAGCAAAAAAATCATCTAAAAACGAAGACACGGGTTCGGTTGGTTTCCAAGTCAACAATTTTACTCAAAAAATCATATCTTTAACCAAACACTTAAAATCCCACGCACAGGACTTTGACTCGCGCCGCGGGCTTTTGATAATGGTTGGTAAAAGACGCCGACTTTTAAATTACATCAAGAAAAACGACCCGGCCGAATACGAAAAAATCGTCAAGGTATTGAAATTAAAAGCATAGAATTCACGCGAATCAAGCGAATGCCCACGAATCTCACGCGAATTAAATGCATTTATTAGCGCGAGATTGGCGATAAATTAGCGTGATTAGCGTGAATTGTTATCAATTAATTGGAGTGGTCTCTCGTTGTCGGAGAATTGGCGCACCTAGGGTGCCTCAACCTCTGATTGCGAGAACTAGAAAAGTATGGAAAAAATAGAGCAAAAGTTTACTTTAGCGGGTAAAGAAATTTTGTTATCCTCGGGAGAACTGGCCCAACAGGCGGGTGGCGCAGTTATTGCCAAATGCGGCGACACCACGGTTTTAGCCACTTGCGTTGTCGGCAAAGAGCCGGCAGAAATGAATTATATGCCGCTTTCGGTTGACTATGAAGAAAGATTTTACGCTGCCGGCAAAATTTCCGGGAGCCGATTTATCAAAAGAGAAGGCCGACCCTCCGAACAAGCTGTCTTGACCTCGCGATTAATTGACCGCCCAATCAGGCCGTTATTTCCTAAGTTTTTTAGACACGAAACCCAAATTGTGATTACTGTTTTGTCTTTTGATAAAGAAAATGACCCCGACACGCTGGCGCTTTTGGCGGCTTCGGCCGCAACTTGTCAGTCCATGGCGCCATTTTCCGGCCCAATCGGCGGCGTTCGCGTGGGAATTGTTGATGGCAAATTAACAATCAATCCACTTCGATCCGAAATGATTGAGAGTCCGCTTGATCTTGTCGTTGTCGGCACCAAAGATCGCGTTTTGATGATTGAGGCCGCGGCAAAAGAAGTTCCGGAGGAAAAAGTTGTCGAGGCAATTGAATTTGCACTGCCGGCAATTTCGGAGTTGATTGACGCACAAGCGCCATTTATTTCTGAAATCAAGGTTACAGCCGAAGACCACACGCTCGAAATGCAAGAAGCGGTCAAAGAACATCTTGGCGCGGACTTGCATAAAATTTTAGAGCAAGATGAAGCGAAAGAAAAAGAAGAGGCGATCGAGAAAATCCGAGCCGAGGTGCTGGCGCATTTTGAAGGCAAATTTAAACAGGCCGATCTCGAAGAGGTCTTCGATAAATTTTTAGAAAAAGAACTGCGCAAAGCGGTTTTGTCGCGTGGCGTCAGACCAGATGGCAGAAAATTCGATGAAATTCGACCGATCACAGTTAAAGTCGGATATTTGCCAAGAACCCACGGGTCGGGATTATTTACTCGCGGGCAAACTCAGGCATTAACGGTGGCTACTTTGGCCTCGCCCGGAATGGAACAATTTATTGACACCATGGAGTTAGAAACAACTAAGCGGTATATGCATTTCTACAACTTCCCGCCGTATTCGACAGGTGAAGTCAAACGATTAGGAAGCACTTCGAGGCGCGAGATCGGCCACGGCGCGCTGGCGGAAAAAGCGCTCGTGCCGGTCTTACCAGACAAAGAAAAATTTCCATATACGATCCGATTGGTTTCGGAAATTTTATCGTCAAACGGTTCATCTTCGATGGCGGCAACTTGCGGCTCGTCGTTGGCCTTGATGGACGCGGGTGTGCCGATTAAATCGCCGGTTTCAGGCATTGCCATGGGCATGATGAGCGCGCCAAAATCAGACACCAAAAAAGTTGAAGGAATTGAAACAGATGAAAAATATGACTTTGCTGTTTTGACCGATTTGCAGGGACTCGAGGATTTTGGCGGCGATATGGATTTTAAAATTGCCGGTACCAAAGATGGCATTACCGCCATTCAACTTGATGTTAAAATTGACGGACTTTCAAAAGAAATGATCCGCTCAACGATAGAAAAAGCCAAAATCGGGCGAATGAAAATTTTAGACATAATGCTTAAAGGAATCGAAAAACCACGCGAAGCGCTTTCCGAGTACGCGCCGAGAATCATCACGGTTAAAATCAATCCGTCCAAAATCGGGGAATTGATCGGCCCGGGCGGCAAAAATATTCAGGGAATAATTACGCAAGTTGGCGGGAAAGAAATAGTGGCGATTGATATCGAAGACGATGGCACGGTTCTGATTTCTTCCGCCGATTCAGAAGTCGCCAAATTGGCGCAATCGCTAGTGGAAGGCCAGACCGTCGAAGCCGAAATCGGCAAAATTTACGAAGGTGAAGTTGTTAACATTCAAAAAGATCGAAATTCCGGCAAAGAAATCGGCGCAATTGTCGAATTTATGCCGGGCAAAGATGGCATGGTTCATATCTCTGAAATCGCGCCGGAACGCATTGAAAAAGTTTCAGATCGCGTTCATGTCGGCGATCAAGTAAAAGTCAAAGTTCTCGCCATTGATCCCGAACGCGGCCGGGTCTCGCTCTCGATAAGACAGGCACAAACACAGGTTTAAGGTTAAGGTTAGGCAGCCAGTCCTTATGTGATCCCGACTGTGACGGAGGGATCTGGTTTTAAATCTATTTGTGTGTCGCGGAAAGCGGAAATATGAAAAATTCTACCAAATTGTCCGATCGGACAATTTGGTAGAAAAGCAGATTCATAATAATTTTGCAGATTCGAAATTCTACCACCATGAGCGATCCCTGCCCGCAGATGTTATGCATCAAGCATTACAGGCGGGGTAGGGAATAGTAAGAATTTTTGTAAGAATTGATTTTTTCTAGGTTTAGAATTTGCGCATTTCTGGCGATCGCCAGAAATGCGCAAATTCTAAACCTAGAAAAAATCAAGGTTTCTGGTATTTATTTTATAAAGAAAAGACCGCCCGATAACTGACCGGGCGGTCCAAGGGGAAGCGGATGCGGAAACCATTAGCGCATCAAAAGTCGCAGAAGCGCTATCCTGGTCCACATGCCACATGGGGTCTGAAGGCGAAAATAGAGAGCGTTTTTGAGATCATCTACATCAGGATAAATCTCGCAGTGCTCTCCGGCAATTCTCGGCAAGGGGTGCATAATGGCGACGGTGGGGTTGATCCTCTCGACCGTTTGACGCCGCAAAATGTAGCGGCCTTTGAGGTGCTGTAGTTCTTCCATGCCTGGCCGTTCCCACTGGAATCGAGTCATATAGAGGATGTCGGCTGCCTCTAGGGCATACTCAAGTTCATTTGTGGTGCAGGTCTCAATGGCATCCGGAGTCGGGATTTGCAGTTCCTCTGGCGCACAGAGTATCAAGTTCATCCCGAGGAGTCGGTAAAGCGGGATGCCCGAATGCAGGGTCCTTCCGTTTTTCAGATCGCCGCAGATAGCGACGGTCTTACCCTGCAGAACCTCGAAGTTCAATTCATAAGATCGATTTGAACCTCTCGGCATGACGCTGAAGCCACCAAAATACTCAAGCATACAAAGGATGTCGAGCAACGCTTGGGTGGGATGCTGGTTGTTGCCGTCGCCCGCGTTGATGACGGGAAATTTGCAGATATCCGCGGCAATCTTGGCCGAACCAACATCGGGATGACGGATGACCAGCAAATCCGTGTCGTAAGCGGCGAGTGTTGCGATGGTATCTGCTAAGCTCTCGCCCTTACCAACTGATGTGCCCTCTGTGGATGAAAAGCCAATCACATTGCAGTTACATTCTTGGGCGGCAGTCAAAAACGACTGATGGGTTCTAGTCGAGCGCTCGAAGAAACAGAGAGCAACTCGGCCGTTCATATGAGGCAGAAACAGGGGACGTTGTCCCTCCTTTGCCTTATGTGCTGCGAGCATAATCTCGCGCAATTCGTCTAGGCTAAGGTCCTCGGTTGTAAGAAGATCGCGACCTGTCAGCTTACTGTCCATTTTCTTTTCCTTTCGTGTCAGCTTACTTTCCTAGTCCCCAAGCCAGTCGTGGCGGATTAGCTTGGTTCGGGAGCTGGGACGATGACAGTCAGATTCTGTAAGCGTTGAATCAGGGCCTTAAAAACCGGGATCCAACGAATGTCCAGAATCTTGTACGAGCGAATCGTGGTGGATGATTTTGGGTTCAGCTCTACCCATGAGGTATCCGGGCCACCCGCTTGGACGCGAGCATGCCAGTTGTGAGCGATCACCCACAAACCGTTCTCGATCCTAACGCGGTCGTTGGGAGACCATCCGCCTTGCGGCGCATCTCCGAGTCGTTGGCACCACCCCAGATGGCGAGTGAGTGTGATCAGCTCGGTGAGATCGAGGTTAGCGTAGGTGGTCGGGATTGCCTTGATCCAAGCGCGGATCGCGGCATCAACGAAGACAGGCCACCATTCACAGAGAGGGAAATGGATGTCTTCGCATGGCCACGGATGTGGGGTGAAGTACCATTCATCGCCCTTTTCGGCAAGAAAAAGGTGGATGTAGCTGGGAGTGGGAGAAGAACCTAGCTGATCGAGGAGGGACTGGACCGACATGACTGTCGAGCTGGTTTTGCCCGAATCAATCTTGACGGCCGTGATGGTTGGTGGCAGTCCGAGCTCCAGCCCTTTCTCGTAGGGCGACTGATCCGAGTGTTGTTCGGCTAACCACTGCTTGAGTTGATCTGCAATACTCATTGTCAAAGACCTCCGTTTCGGTATGAACTGGTTTTAAGGCCAGTCCAATATCATATCTTGATTTAGGCAAAATGCAAGAGAGAAGAGATGAGTATATGGTATGTAGTATACGGGAGAAAAATTTCAAACTATTAATTTCTAGCAAAACAAAAAGCCCTTGCTCGCGAAGTGCGAGCAAGGGCTTGAAGATAGTGAGAACCCGGAAACGGGTTCAGGAAGGGGTTGGAGTGGGGGTTGTCAGCCAGTTGGGGTGGGCGTCGAGCCACTGTTTGAGGATACTGACAACATCGTACCACGGGCAGGGTCCGGTCTCAACGACTTGCCCCTCGCTACCTACCTTGATGGGGCCTGTCGGCAAATAAACCTGTAAGGCAATTCAGCAGCGCTATTTTATAAACTTTTCGGTAACATTTTTGACGATCCCTCGGACATACTCGGGACAGGTTCTAATGTATTTTGTTTTACTCCTTATCATCAGGTATAA
>JAPLVK010000017.1:0-12007 GCA_026397175.1 Candidatus Berkelbacteria bacterium
AGTGAGATATGGAATCCAGTCCGGGTATTCGGGCAATGTGTAAAGATGATCCTTTAGCTCTTTTAGGGATATTTTCTTTTTGACCGGCACGCTGTAATTTAAAATATGCAGATTTGATTTTTTAAAATCCACAATACGCTTTCCCTTCGAATTTTTAATGTAAGCATCTTTGATGTTCCACTCCCTTGGAATTGTCCAATCGAAAACTTTTGTTCCGGTTTTAACCTCCGTTATTTTCAGCGGAATCTGTTCGCTGATTATTTTAAAGGTTTCGCGAACCCCGTCTCCGGTGATACTCCGACAGATTGGAAAAAGGTCTTTCATAAGCTGCATCATTTCTTGAGAAGTTTTTTTTGTATCAACCTTGGAATACAAAAGTTTAGGATTTTTTTTCATCTCGCGCGAGGTAACTTTATAAACATCTCGGGCCTTCATTAATTTTATTTCACTTTGGCCAATTACAGTTTTTTTGACAACACCATTTTTCTCAAGCACTTTTCCCATCGCATCAACATCTGTTTCAACACCCTCGCTTCGTACTGCCATTGTAAAGGTATCGTCGTATGTTTTATCTCCGACCTTAATTACTCCTGAAAATTTCTTGGGATAGCGATAATCGCAACCTTCCATTTGCTCGATGTAGTGAAAAAAGGTCATGCTACCGTTATAGCTCAAACCTATAACCATAATCTTGGCACCGAGATCGTAAAGTTTTCCAAAAACAGATTTTCTTCCAAAAACATTTTTGTCCTCAATCCTGGTTAATCCTTTGGCGCGTTTGCCCAAAGCCGCCACGGAGTAAATCGGGTTAGCGCTCCTTATCGCGCCCGGCATTTTGCGCACCATCTCGGTCATCACACCCATCTTCGAAGGTGTTTCGTTAAGATCAAAAAAGCCCTTACCCGTTCGATTGAAGTCGTCGCAAAAGGAAAAATTAAAAGTTGGCATAACCAATGTTCCTTCCTGGCCGAGAACTTTTAGTAGTGCGCGAATAACTGCTTGGGGGCCGCCCTCAACACCGCCGAATGACTTAAAAGAGTTATGAACAAGAACAATATCACCCCTTTTAAGGCCAATTTTACGAAAGCCGGAAACCAGTTCGTCAAAACTTACCATAATAAACTCCTTACATATAAAGCCCGCCGTTAATGTTAAAAACCTGGCCTGTAATATATCCTGCTTTATCGGAAGCCAAAAAGGCGACAAAGTTGGCAACTTCTTCCGGCTCGCCGAGTCGGCCCATCGGGATTTGCTCTATGACTTTTTTGATTATGCTTTTAGGAATGGCCTCAACCATTTTGGTTTTAATAAATCCGGGCGCAATCGCGTTCACCAAAATATTATCCCCCGCATTTTCTCGGGCTACGGTTTTAGTCAAGGCAATAATTCCACCCTTTGAAGCAGAATAGTTGGCTTGGCCAAAATTTCCCATTTCGCCAACAACGGAAGCGATATTGATAATTTTGCCCGAGCCCTCTTTTTGCATATAAGAAATCGCGGATTTTGTGCAATTAAAAACGCCGGTTAAATTGACGGCAATAACTTTATCCCAGTCCTCTTTTGACATATTTTCGAGTTTCTTATCGCGAGTGATACCGGCGTTGTTGACCAAAAGATCAATTTTTCCAAATTTTTTAATGGTTTTTTCGATCATCTGCTCAACCGACATTTCATCTGAAACATCTGCTTCAATATAGATAGCGCTTCTTCCAATTTTTTTAATTTCGCGGGCAACACCTTCGCCCTTTTTACTGTCTGAAGCACTGTTAACCACGACATCAAAGCCATCTTTGGCGAGCTTAAGAACAATCGCCCGACCAATGCCGGACGAACTCCCAGTAACAACGGCGACTTTCGGCCCGACCTTCTCCTTGTATGAATTCGGCGAAAAGACATTGATTGCCCCATCCATGGTCTGATGAATCTCTATTTGTCCACTCATCCCAATCTTTAACTTGCCAAAAAACTTTCTGTCAATCTGGACAATTTGCTTTTTGCCTTTTGTGTCTTGAACAATGCCGATTGCATAGCTCGATTTTCTCGGAGGAAGAGGCATTTTAACTTCAGAGTAACTTATAAGTTTATAAATCATATTCACCTCGATAAAATATTAACAATAGCGGTGGCGCCTGATCCACCAACATTGCAAGTTAACCCAATGTCAGCTTTTTTGGCTTGTCTTTTTCCACATGTACCCTGAAGCTGTTTGACAATCTCCACAACTTGGCTGACTCCCGTTGCTCCGATCGGATGTCCCTTTGCTTTAAGACCCCCACTCGGATTAATCGGCAGTTTTCCAACAAGTTGGGTCTCTCCTTTTGCAATCATTTCAGCTGCCTTGCCTTTGTCGCAAAAACCAAGATCCTCCATCTCTATTAACTCCGCAATCGTGAAACAATCATGAAGCTCGGCCACATCAATATCTTTGGGGAACTTTCCACTCATTAAATATGCTTTTTGGGCCGCTTTTTTAACTGATGGAATTTGAGTCAGATCTTCTCGATCATAAATACCGATAAAATCCGTATTGTGGCCAATTCCGATTAGATAAATCGGTTCGCTTTTAAAATAAGGGGCTGTTTCTTCGGAACACATAACTACCGCGGCGGCCCCGTCTGAAATTGCGGAGCAATCAAGAAGCTTTAAGGGCGAAGCGATCACGCGGGATTTTAAAACATCATCAACGGTAACTTCTTTGTGGAAATGAGCCAGGGGATTCAAAAAAGCATTGTGATGGTTTTTGAGAGCAATTTGCGCTAGGTCTTTTTCGGTTGTGTGATATTTGTAAAAATGTCTTTGCGCCATCAGAGCAAAAAGTGAGGGAAAGGTTGCGCCATGCCGGATTTCGGTTTGGCTCGCGGCCGAGGCCAAAATTGCCGTTGTTTCATCAATCGGCGTCTCGGTCATTTTTTCAACACCAACAACCAATGCCGTTTTATAAAGCCCGGAGGCAATGGCGATGGCCGCTTCTTTAATGGCAAGGCCACCCGAAGCGCAAGCGCTCTCTACCCGAATAATTTCTTTGTTGACCCTCAAAGCGGAGGCAAGTACCGCCGGCAAGTGACACTGATGTGAAAAACTACTAGAGAGGTTGGCGACATAAATTACATCAATTTTTTCAATATCGGTCTTGGCGCTTAAGAGGGCCTGGTTCGTGGCCTCAAGCATCAGCTCTTCAATGTTTTGCTCTGACTTCCCAAATTTAGTGTGTCCCGTTCCAACAATTCCTATTTTCATATTTTATCCTTAAAATAAACTTCGTAACACATGATACTCCTTATTAAGTAATACCACATTAAATGTAGAATTTACAAGGTAAGAATAACTTGAAAAATAAATTAGTGCCATATGATTTTTATAATTGATATAAATATTTCATAGCCCAGAATCCCGACACTTTGACCTTACCGTCCGAGATAAAATTATTTTTTTCAAAAAGGTCAATTGATGGAATGTTTTCTGGTTTGATGCAGGCCTCGATAATTTTAACATTTCTTTTTTTTGTTTCTCTGATTGCTGCCTGGATCAATTTTGATGCAATGCCTCGGCCTCGGTATTTGCTATCAACGCTCACACTCAAAAGCGCTTTTTTTTCTTCAATATCAAGCCGTATCTGTCCGGCAAATTTTCCACCGATCTGCGCTTTTAACATAATTGAGTTTTCATCCTTGATTTTTCTTGCAAACCATTTTTTGTGATCGGCAAGTTTAATCTTTTTTGAATTAAACGAAACGGCTCTGACATCATCTTGGTTTGATAAATTAAAAACATCCATCAGATCGGTCTTGATGATTGGCCTGATTTGGATTTCTTCTTTTTGTACTGACTTTAATAGTTTGTAAGGATACGGTTTTTCAGATATCTCCCTTCGACTTAGATAGCCCAAAATTCCCATAATCTCGTTAAACGCGAATTTATCTTCGTTGCGGGAACTTTCAAAAACGAGAGGAAAAAGAACAATTTTAACACTTTCGGGAAAGGGTCTAAGTTTATTGACCATTCTCATCACTCTGCTTAAGTGAGCGGAATGCGAAACGATACCGATAATATCTCCGTTTTTTAATTTTAGATTTTTCGGAAATTTTAAACTGGAAACCTGGTCTATTGTTTTGATGATTTCACCGGCGGAAATAAATAATTCATTGCCCCGAAGTCCTAACCTTTTTTGGGCGATCTTGCGAAGCACGGTGTTTTGCTCTTTTACCCCATTGTAAATTAGAACTGGGTGTCCGCCTTTATTTTTAAGCTCGCGGATAAGTCGCGCGCTATAGTCGAGTCGTTTTTTATCTGTTCCATGCGCCCAAGGAAAGTCCTTAAGACGCTGGTCGCTTTTGACATCAAGCAATGGTTTCTCATAGCTTCCACTGCCCGATATACACCAGATCGCTTTGATTTCCCGGGCTTTCTTCTCGGTCAATACCGCTTCATGTCTTGCCACATCTTCAAGCTCTTGAATTTCTTTTTGCAATTTTTTAAGCAGCTTTTTCAACTCACTTTTTTTATCAACCCAAAAAGGGTACCTCTTTACCCCTTCCTCAAAACATTTTCCAATTAATTCGTTATTCATTTCTAAAAAAGACCTAAAACCAAACCCCTGTCCGACGAGTGGTCGTCCTGTGAAATTTTAGTAATTCTCACCGGAACATTTTTTGTGGCCAAATATTCTTTTGCTTCCATCGGGGTCTGTTGGGTGTAGTGAAAAATGCTCGCGGCGGCCACGGCCGAGGCCTTGCCTTTTTCGATTGCTTTGTACATATCTTCGTAATTTCCCGCTCCACCCGAGGCGATTACCGGAATCGAAACAACTTTTGTAATAGTCCTGATAAGATTTGTGTCGTACCCCTTCATCGTCCCATCTTGCTCAATTGAAGTTATAAGAATTTCGCCCGCCCCGAGCTCTTCAAGTTTTTTTGCCCACTCACCAACTTCAATATGCTCATTTTTTTTGCCCGAGTTACTATAACACTCGTATTTGCCACGGGAGTTTTTCTTGGCGTCAATTGAGGCAACGATGCATTGCGATCCAAATATTTGCGCGCCCTCTGAAATCAATTGTGGGCTTTTAAAGGCAGCGGAATTGATCGCCACTTTATCCGCCCCGCATCGAAGAAGTTCTTTAATGTCTTGTGTTGATTTGATACCTCCGCCAACCGTAAATGGCACAAAACATTCACAAGAAATTTCATTAACTGTTTCAAAATCGGGGCTGCGATGTTCGTCTGTGGCCGTGATATCAACCAAGATTAACTCATCAACCTGCCTCGTGTTATAAACCCTGATTGCAGGCAAAAGAGAACCGACCCTTCGCCAACTATCAAAACCGATACCTTTCACAAGGCCGACATTTTTCCAAAGAAGTGTTGGGATAATTCTGGTTTTCAGCATAATCTATAATTTAATAAAATTTCTTAAGAGTTGAAACCCCGGCCGTTGGCTTTTTTCCGGATGAAATTGCGTGCCATAAATGTTATCGCTAACAATACTTGAAACAAAATTTCCACAATATGGCGTTTCGGATAAAATGTTGCTTTTCTTTTTCGGGATAAAATGATAGCTGTGAACAAAATAAAAATCCGTCCCATCGGGAATACCCTCAAATATCGGGTTTTTCTGTTTGCAATAAATTTCATTCCAACCGACATGGGGAATTTTTTCTTGCTTATTTACCGGTTTAAGCTTGTCAACCACTCCTGAAATTAGCCCCAAACCATCAACCTCACCGCCTTCGTAGCCCTTGTCGGCCATAAGTTGCATGCCAAGACAAATTCCTAAAATCGGCACTTTATCAACTAGGGCCGCATCTCTTATTGCGTCTTTAAATCCAAATTTCACCAAATTATCCATCCCGTCCTTAAACGATCCGACACCCGGCAAAATTATATGGGTCGCCGATTTTAACTCCTTCGGATCGTTTGCGATAATCACATTTTCAGCGCCGCACTCTGAAAGCGCGTTGCCGATTGATCCTAAATTGCTCATACCATAATCGATTACTACAATTTGCACATTTTCTCCTTATGGTTCTGGTTCGTAAAGTTTAATTAGATTTTGATATTTATCTTTGACAAGTTTTCCCCTGGCATCGGTTTTGAACAGCTTTTTGTTGGTAAATTTATCGCAAAGTTTTATAAATTCATCAATAGTTATATCGAGCGGTTCCAAAATATCCTCAAGCGACTTGCCCAAGTAAGACCACGGAAATTTTCCGTCATGTCTTTTGATCAATTGAATGCCGTCCTGGCGAGTTATCCTGCCTCTTCTTATATGTACGGAGGCAAGGTCGGACGCCCTGCAAAAGCCAAATTTCAAAAATTTAAAATAATCATGAATTCCGGTTTGATAATTGTCCAAGTTTTCATAATTAACCATGGAACCCTCGATGGTTGTTTCGTAGGAGTGGAATCCAAAACCCTGCGAGATCAGAGTATTTGAGTAGCCGTCCCATGGCAGGTAGTAGCCAAGAAAAATACCCGTAATCTTAGCGTCCTGTAATTCCTTGTCCGTTGGGTAGACATATGGCAGAAGATCCCTCTTCTCGATTCCTTCTAAACCGACAAGATCAGAGACCCTTAAGCCGATCAAACCGCCGAATTCTTCAAGCCAGCGCCTTGTTAAGATACTGTTTTTGCTATCAACGGCCGGACCGCCATATTCATGTTGAGAGTTTTCCCCCCAAACGATCAAGGGAATTTTGAAACGGGTGGCAACCTGAACAGGAATTGTAAAAATACCGACATGTTCCGGCCATGAGATATCTCCAACTTGGGTCAGGCCGATGCGATTCAATTTTTTTCTAATCACCGGGCTGGGAGAAAATTCTATCAGATCAACACCCAAGCTTTTAAGATTCTCAAGATTTTTTTTACCGATGTCGCTAAAATCACAAGTTGTCGAAGTAACGCAAAGCGGATTCATGCCTAGCTGTAGCATGCGGACAACTTGATATGTGCTGTCCTTGCCCCCGCTGACCGGTACGATACAGTCCCAGGTGCCGGAGTCCTTTGACCGAAATTTCTCGACAATTTCAACGAGTTCTTTTCTTCTTTTCCCCCAGTCAATCTTTTTTCTTGATTCAAAACTTCGGCATGCATTGCACACCCCTTCTTTGTCAATAAAAAGGTCTGGTTTGGAATCCGGCATTACGCATCTTTTGCAAAAGCGCATTTTGTCTCCAAAATTAAATTTAAAAAGAAGTTCTCTCTTCGATTAAAATACAATGTCATCAAGACAAAATCAATACCTTAAAATTTCACAAATTCTTATTGATTTTGTACTTGAATTCGGCGATTTTCCAATCATCTTCGTTATCTATGTCTTGAACCTGCAACTCGTTCATTACAAAAGGAACTGATTTTTTGGCAAAAATTTTCTTTTCCTTCAAAAAATTAGCTGTTTTTAAAATATAAAACTGTCCGCAGTCATGATAAGTCAATTCTAAATTTTGGGAGTTTTTATTTATATTTTCCGGACATATCATCTTGAGCTTATCGTTTTTTATCCTGAAGGCCCTTTGAATCGGATAACCGTATTGAACCACCGGTATCAGCGCATCAGCATTATTTGTTTTTAGAATATTAAAACTATCTTTAATCTGTTTTGCGTTAATCAGTGGGGAGGCCGGTAAAATACAACAGATACAACCGAAGTTTTTCCCAATCATTTTATACTCACCAACCACCTCAAGCAAAACATCAGTGAGTGTTGATTTGTCGTCAGAGTTTTTATCGCTTCTCATGAAGGGAATCTTTGCACCATATAATATTGCAACTTCGGCAATCTCTCGATCATCAGTTGAAACCATCACTTCATCGAAACATTTTGACTTTATGGCGGCGTCAATTGAATATTTAATAATCGGAAAGCCCAAAAAATCCCTGATGTTTTTTCTGGGAATTCGCTTTGATCCACCTCGCGCCGGAATAATTGCAAGATTTTTCATTCGTTTTTCCATTTTTAAGCTAATCTGGCAAAGCCGCTGTGGCAGATTTCTCCATCCAAGTATTTTTTGGGATCGCTTTTTTGCGCCTTGGCAATTTTTTCAAACACCTCATCCGTGGCTTGAAGGTATCGTTTAACATCACTCTTATTGTGAGCATAAGAAGCATAAAAGGCGGTTGAGGCCAAAAACCCTTTTTTTAGCATTTCTTGGGTAAAAAGTGTTTTTAAAACCAACGGCTCTTTAGAAATAAAGGTGAAATGTCCGAGAGGATAAATCCCTTCAACTTTAATCTCCAAGGAATGTTTTTTGGCGAGTCGCGCCCAACCCTCTTGCACCATTTTGCCAGTCGTAATCAATTTTTTTTGAACGCTAAGCCGTTTAAACTCTTTAATTGTCGCCAAAGCGGCAACCGGCCCGATTCTCTCCGTCCAATAAGTACTGCTGATAAATGATTCTTGGGCCTTGTTCATTATTTTTGCTTTGCCAATAATCGCCCCCATCGGGTAGCCGTTGCTCATCCCTTTGCCAAAAACAGCAATATCCGGCTCGATGCCAAGTGTCAGATGCGCCCCGCCGAGATTTAGCCGCCAGCCGGCCGTTACTTCATCAACAATCAGGACGATTTTTCTTTTGCGGGTTTCACTCCTTATGGCGCTAATAAAATCCTTGTTGGGTTTAAAATTTCTGATCGGTTCCATCACGACAACCCCAACCTCGTCAGAGTATTTTTTAATTAATTTCAAAAAACACTCTGTATCGTTATAAATAAAAGGAATCGCCGTTCCCCTTAAACCCCTTGGTACGCCTTTTGGCTCAAGGCCCGGCAAAAGTTGCCCGTCAAGCGCTTTGTTATCGGCTAAATTGGCGGCCAGATACCAGTCGTGCCAGCCATGATAACCGCAAAAAAGTACCTTATCTTTGCCTGTCGCCGCACGGGCGATTCTTACTGCAATTGCCATCGCCTCGCCACCCGAGCGGGCGAATCTCGCCATCTGCGCCCAAGGATGCAGATTGATAAGCAATTGCGCCAATTCAACCTCCTCCGGAGCATTTAGAGTGCACATATTGCTCTGCTCAATCGCTTTTTTGACCGCTTGATTAACCTTTTCGTTGGCATAGCCCAGAATATTGGCGCCGATTCCCATATAACTCATATCGGTATATTTCTTGCCGTCTAAATCCCAAACTTTGCAGCCCTTGGCTTTAGAATAATAGGCCGGCCAAAAATCGGGCAAAAACATTTCCGGCCTTTTTGATAAAAGCTGCGTCCCTCCGGGAATTATTTTCTTCGCTTTTTTGTATAAATCTTGTCCTCTGCCCATTACCTAATCCTTTTGTCTTCTTTTAATGATTTGATCAATCCCTCGTTTGCCCCAATATGGCTGTTTATTTTCTCAAAATCGGGGTTGGCTTTCAAGAAGTCCAAAATTTCGTTCATG
The DNA here is from genome assembly GCA_026397175.1 of Candidatus Berkelbacteria bacterium. Lineage (GTDB taxonomy): Bacteria > Patescibacteriota > UBA1384 > UBA1384 > DTJR01 > JAPLVK01. Next base: position 9,379 of record JAPLVK010000017.1, read on the forward strand.
TAAAAAATTTCGCCTTCTTTGTGCAGGGACTTATAAATTTTTTTGATCAGCTCATAATCTTCGCTATTATCAAGCGTCCATCTTTTTTTTGACAAATCTATGTGGTGATAGACATTTTCCCCCCTGAAGCGCTCGGGATTTTTTCTCATAAATTGGGTCAGGTGTTCGCGTTCGCTCTGAAGGGTTGCCTCTTTGGCCGATATCTCAAGCGCTTTTAAGGTAAATACTTCGATGTCGAGGCCGTCCGGATAGGTTAATTTGATTGTGTTGCTGGTAAAATCGGCCCCAACTGTCAAATGCCTTGAGACAACGAGGTCAATTATCTTCGGATCAATGAGCGGACAATCGGCTGTTATTCTCACGATATGACCCGGTTTGAATTTTCTAGCGGTCTGAAAATATCGGTCCAAAACATCATCTGTTGAGCCACGGTGAAATTTGCAACCAATCGCCTCGGCCAGTTCGACAATTTTCAAATCAGCCCTTTCTTTAGTCGTGGCAATAACAACATCGTCAACCAATTCGCTTCGCCTAACCCTCTCGACAACCCGTTCCAAAACCGTCTTGCCGTTTAAATCAAGTAAAACTTTACCCGGCAAGCGCGTTGAGGACATTCGCGCTTGGATAATGGCCAGAGTTTTGATTATATTTTTTTTGACCATAAGCTTGGAAAAATTATGCTTTTTTTAATTGGTATAAATCTGGCTTCAAGCTCTGCGCGGCATTTCTCAAAATCAACCGCCCGATTGGCGATTCCAATATTTTGTTTGAGTTGGCTCACATTATCAACGCCAAAAACCAATGAGTCAATATTGGAATTAGAATAGGAAAACAACATCGCGGTTTGAATCCGGGTAAAACCATGTTTGCCGATGATTTTGTCAAAAGTATTAAGATATTTTTTCGCCTCCGACAGGTGTTTTGGAATCATCGAATTTTTCATCAATATAAGGCCCTGCAAAAAGGCGCTCCGAGCAAATATTTTGACATTATTTTTCTTGGCAATTTTGAAAAAATCGGTCTTATCTAGCCGCTGATCAAAGACACTGTAGGGAATTTGAATATAATCAACCCTTGCATCTTTAACTGCATAAAGAGCATCTTTTGCGTCGTAAATCGAAACGCCGAAGTTACTAATCAATCCTTCTTTTTTACATTGTTTAAGCGCTTCTACAATTTTCTTGTCGTAAATATAGGCCGGCGTATGCAATAGATAGCCGTCAAGCGATTTAATGTGGAGTTTGTTTAGGGACTTCTCAATCTCCCACTTAATAATCTTGTATTTACTGACTTCGGGACTCCTTCCTTCGAAAATGTTCGGTTTCAGTTTCGAAATAATTTTAACTTTTCCCGCAAGTTTATTATCCACAACAAATTTCCCGAGAATTTCTTCGGCGTCCCCATATGCGAAAGCTGTGTCAAAAGTTCTTATCCCGTTTTGAAAAGCAAATGCGAGCATTTTGAGAGAGTCCTCAAGCGAGGGCTTGCCAAGCTTATTGACAATTCCATAGTCCAGTCCAAACTGTACCGTTCCGAGCACTAATTTATTCATATTTCTATTTGGAATATTTTTTCCGGGAGTCATCTTTGACCCTCCGCGCGCCGGAATAATTGCAAGATTTTTCATAGATCCTTATTTTTTAAAACCTTCTTGACCGATTTAACCACCAGATCAACTTCCTTATCGGTTAATTTTGGATAAAGGGGCAAAGTTAAACACTGCTCATAGTATTTTTCTGTCGTTGGCAGATCACCTTTATTATAGCCAAAATTTTTTCTATAAAACGGTTGCAGATGGACCGGAAAATAATGGACTTGCGAGCCAATTCCCAATTTTTGCAACTCTCGCATAAATTTTTCTCTCGTTTTGCCAATCTTTGTAAAATCAATTTTTACAACATAGAGATGATAAGCGGACTGCGCGCCGTCTTTTTCGGTTGGCAAAATAATATTTTCCAAACCCGCGAGGGCCTTGTCGTAAATTTTTGCGATTTTGCACCGGCGCGCGATAAATCGGTCGAGCTTTTTCATCTGGCTTGCACCAAGCGCCGCGTGAATATCGCTTAGCCGATAATTATAGCCCAATTCCTGCATTTCGTAATACCATGGCCCGGGATTTTGGCTAAATAAATTCGGGTCTTTGGTTATACCGTGACTTCGAAGAAGAAGTAAGCGATCGTATAATGTTTTATTATTTGTCGTGAGCGCCCCGCCTTCTCCCGTAGCAATGGTTTTAACCGGATGAAAGGAAAGCGCGGTCAAATCGCAATATTTGCAAGAGCCAACTTTTGAACCATCGGGATATTTTGCGCCCAAAGAATGCGCCGCGTCTTCGATAATCGCAATTTTATTGTTTTTGGCAATTTTATAAATTTCTTTCATTTGGGCCGGATGCCCGGCAAAGTCAACCGCCACAATCAGTTTTGTTCTGGGAGTAATTTTTTTGGAGATTTCTTTCGGATCAATGCAATATATCTTCTCATCAATATCGGCAAAAATCGGCTTCAGACCGCCATAAACGATAGCATTGGCAGACGCGACAAAAGTGTTCGCCGTAGTAATTCCTTCGCTTCCCGGCTTGGTTTGAAGCGCTAAAACGGCTAAGTGTAGCGCGGCCGTGCCGGAAGAA
>JAPLVK010000017.1:12014-22337 GCA_026397175.1 Candidatus Berkelbacteria bacterium
GCCACACAATATTTTGCGAGAGTATATTTGCAAATCGCCTTTTCCAGTTCTTCGACTTTTGGTCCCTGCGTCAAAAAATCGGAATTTAAAACATCAACGACTGCCTTGATGTCGTCTTTTTCAATCCACTGCCGGCCGTAGGAAATAATTTTTTTCATATGTTTTACTCAATAACTCGATCTTATCCTAAAATTATGTTTTTTCAAGAGAACATATGCGACACACGCTAAATACAAGTTCTGACGACGAGGTCGAGCTTGACGAATTTTAAAATAGTGGTAGCATAAGAATACAAACTTAGCTTAACCCCCCCCAGATCTGTAATAGGAGCTGGGGGTTTTAGTTTAGGGAAAATTTCATGATAGAATATCAGTATGAAACCAAATCTCGTTATCTTCGACGGTAGTAATTTCTATCATGGGATAAAAAGAATATCCCCAAAAACTCATTTAACTGGCTTCAAATACCGCAAACTTATCGAAATAATAACTGATACTAAGAATAACAAAATCGAATACTGTGTTGGCGAAGTCAAATACAACAATCGGAGCGAAAAAGTAAAACGACTTTTTGCCTCTCAACAGAAGCTCTTTTTCAATCTTGAGCAGCAAGAAATTGAAATTAAAAAGGGCTATATGCTTAAAACGAATGGGGTCTATCGTGAAAAAGGCGTTGATGTCAGAATCGCTCTCGATATCTTGCGCGGGGCTTTAAAAAATGAATATAATCGCTGTTTTGTCATTTCTTCCGATACCGATTTGATTCCGGCAATTCAAGATGCTCAAACAGAAGACAAGAAGGTGATTTATGTCGGTTTCGGAGATAATTTAAGTTTTGCCCTACGAGCGGTTTGTTCGCAGACCATAATTATTTCTCGGCAAACGATCTCTCGGTGTGCTAAGTAATCTACCCTGAATTTTTTTTACAAATCCATCATTTTATTATAATGAGTTTTCCATCTTATTTGATTCTTTCTTTCCAGCTCTCGATGTTTTTTGTTTAGTGCAGACATCGTCAAAATTTTTTGAGTCGGTCTTTATCTTGACATATATATACAGTCGCTGTATGATATATGTATGTTAACTAAACTGGGATGAAAAGTGAAAACAAAAACTTTTAACATAATTTTACCGGAGGAATTGGTAAGAAAAGCCGACTTAACGGCAAAAAAAGAATATCGCAACCGAAGCGAGCTTATTCGCGAGGCGTTGAACACCTATATTAACAGAGCGATGGCATGGGAAACCGTTTTCGCGGCTGGAGAAAAAGTGGCTCGTGCCTCCGGCATAAAAAACGAATCGGAAGTCGCCAAAATCGTCTCCGACTTTAGAAGCAGCAAATGAGAGTGTTGCTAGACACGAATATTCTTATTTCAGCAGTTCTTTTTGGCGGCAAACCCAGAACTATCTTAAAACTTGTTTTATCAGGCAAAGTGATTGCAATAACATCGGAGGTCTTGATAAGGGAGCTCATTGAGGTTTTGCGGCTAAAATTTAATGTGCAAAACGAAGTGTTATTGATGCTCGAAAACCTGATACGGCAGAGCTTTATTCTCGTCAGTAGCACAGAGGCCATCGAGATTTTACAAGATGAGCCCGATAATCGAGTGCTCGAGGCGGCGCAAGAGGGTAAGTGCGACTTCATCGTAACCGGCGACAAAGAGTTTCTTTCTCTGGGTAAATTTAGAGGGATACGAATAATTGATACGGCTAATTTCCTCGATCTTCATTAGAGACCCGCGTCAAGTAGCGCAAAATCTGAATTTTCAAAACCGGGGAAACTAATAAACTATATCAATTTTTTTCAGCTTCTTCTCCAGCTCTTTGCCCGAAAGCCATTTGGGATTTTGATCGGACGAATATCGAAAGCCCTCTTTAACTTTTTTTCCTCCCGTTTTAAAATGTTTCTTTTTGTTCCACCAATCAAATTGTGGATAAATAATATAATGGTCGCCGTAATCATGGGTTAAACGCGAGTCCTCCTCGGTTATCATCACTTCGTGTAATTTTTCACCTTCGCGAATTCCAACTTCTTTGAGTTTTAAATTCGGCGCCATCGCCTTGGCCAAATCCGTGATTTTTACCGAAGGAATTTTTGAAACATAAATACCGCCGCCTTTGTTTTCGCGAATCGCTTTGAAAACAAGATCTACGCCTTCATCAAGCGTAATCCAAAATCTTGTCATCCTGAAATCGGTGATTGGTAACTGTTTTTCGCCTTTGTCAATCAGCGTTTTAAAAAACGGAACGACCGAGCCGCGACTGCCGGCCACATTTCCATACCGAACAACCGAAAAAGTTATTTTATTTTTGCCCGCATAGGCGTTTGCGGAAACAAATAATTTATCGGAAACCAGTTTCGTCGCGCCGTATAAATTTACCGGATTAACCGCTTTGTCGGTCGAAAGCGCCACCACTTTTTTAACCCCGGTATTAAGGGCCGCATCAATCACATTTTTGGCTCCTTCGATATTTGTCTTGATCGCTTCCATCGGATTGTATTCCGCTATCGAAACATGTTTTAGAGCCGCCGCGTGGATAATGACATCTACATTTTCCGTCGCTCGCTCGAGGCGCGCACGATCCCTGACATCGCCGATAAAAAATCTCAACCGATCGCCAAATTTCAAAAATTGGCGATGCATCATATATTGCTTGTACTCATCTCGCGAGTAAATGATAATTTTTTTCGGTTTAAACTCTTTTAAAATCCTCTCGGCAAATTTCTTGCCGAAAGAACCCGTGCCACCGGTAATTAAAATGGTTTGATTGTTTAACATTTATCGCTCTTAGTTTTTACCTTTCCAATCTAGTAAAAAACCGGAGAATAGTCAACTCCTTGGATTTACCTTCTTGAAATGGCCAAGCCAAGATGATAGATTTGACTAGAAATCAAAAAGGAGACGAATGAAAAATTTGGAATCGGGTCCGTCGTTTCAACCAGACCAAGAGACAGAGCCAAAAGGGCCGCTTTATAAAACAGCAATTGTCCTCGGGGGCGGTTTTAGAAAAGACAAACTCGAAGTACTAACCATGGAGTCCAAGATGCGCACTTTGGCTGCAGGAATCCTGGCGCAAGAAGGAAAAATCGGCAGATTGATTTTTACAGGCGGGAAAACTTCAGGCAGCGAAATTTCAGAAGCTCAAGCCATGAAGGATTATTTGTTAGAGAAATTCCCGAATCTTGCAGACTTTCAAATTGGAACGGAAGGTGAGTCGTTTGATACTATCGAGAACGCCAGAAATGTTGCCAAGCAAATGGCGGATACCGGAGAAAGTTCGGCGCTTCTGCTGTCAAACGCAACTCACATTCCCAGATCACAGGAAACATTTGAGAGATTTGGGATTGAAACAGATGGGATTTCAGCCGAAGAGCTCATCGGTGAGCGTTCTCCGGCACATCAGCGGTTAGCCGAAAGCTACCAATCGTCTGCTCGAAATAAAAAACAAATTGTTATTGAATCCATATTGCGAGGAGTCGCCAAAGTTGACCCCGATGGAAAACTTATCAGCCAACTCGCGCGAACTCTTCGGGGCGGAAAATAAATTTATAAATTAAGGACAAGGAATAATTATGAACAAAAAAGTTGCTTTGATCACGGGAATTACCGGACAAGACGGATCTTATCTGGCAGAACTTCTTCTCGAAAAGGGCTATGAGGTTTATGGATTGGTCCGTCGCTCCAGTACCGAATCAAACGGCCGGCTTGAACATATACAAGATAAAATAAATTTAATTCAAGGCGACCTTTTAGATCAACATTCTTTGGATGAGGCCGTACGAGAGACACAGCCCGACGAGGTTTATAATCTGGCGGCCCAAAGCTTTGTGCCAACCAGTTGGAATCAGCCCGTTTTAACCGGAGAATATACCGCGCTCGGCGTAACCAAAGTGCTGGAAGCAATCCATCATTACGGTAAAAAAACAACGAGATTTTATCAGGCCTCCTCGTCCGAAATGTTCGGTAAGGTCCAGGCCACTCCTCAAAGTGAAAAAACGCCTTTTTATCCCCGCTCGCCTTATGGCGTCGCCAAGGTCTATGGCCACTATATCACCGTCAATTATCGGGAAAGCTACGGGATGTTCGCGGTTTCCGGAATACTTTTCAATCACGAGTCACCAAGGCGCGGTTTGGAGTTTGTTACCCGCAAGATAACCAATACCGTGGCCAAAATTAAATCGGGACAAGCCAGTGAGCTTCGACTTGGCAATCTTGAGGCAAGGCGCGACTGGGGATTTGCCGGGGATTATGTCGAAGCGATGTGGCTGATGCTTCAGCAAGAAAAGCCGGATGATTTTGTGATCGGTACAGGTGAAAATCATTCGGTTAAGGACTTCTGCCGGCTTGCGTTTGAACAGGTCGGTTTGGACTTCAAAAAATATGTCGTGATAGACAAGAAATTTTGGAGACCGGCTGAAGTGAATACCTTGATCGCCGATCCCTCGCGAGCCAAAAAAATTCTTGGTTGGAAGCCGAAGGTTGATTTCAAGGGACTGGTTAAGATGATGGTGGAGGCAGATATGGAGATAGTTAAAAAGGGTAAAGGGGAAAGGGTAAAGTTAAAAGGGGAAAGAAAGATAGTTAAAAAGGGTAAAGGGGAAAGGGTAAAGTTAAAAGGGGAAAGAAAAAAGGGGAAAGGGTAAAGGAGAAAGAGAGAAGAAAATGCCAGAATCACAACAAACAGCCAAGAATACAATATCAAGTTTTGAAGATCTTCTGGTCTGGCAAAAAGCCGAGGGATTATGTCTTTTGGTCTATAAGGCCTTTGCAAGTAGTAGCGATTACTCATATAGAGATCAAATCCGCAGGGCATCCGTTTCAATTATGAATAATATTGCCGAGGGATATGAACGAAAGGGAAATAAGGAATATTGCAGATTCTTATTTATAGCTAAGGGTTCTTGTGGCGAAGTGCGCTCAATGTTGCACCTTGGCCTTAAACTTAAATACATCAACCGCGAAGAATACGAAAACTTACTAGATCAAACCGTACAAATCTCAAAAATGCTTTATGGATTAATAAAAAAATTATGAATTTATCTGCCCCTTTGACTTTACCCTTTACCCTTTTAACTTTTAACTTTACCCTTTACCCTTTTATCTTTCTTTCCCCTTTCCCCTTTTAACTTTACCCTTTACCCTAAACTATGAAAATTTTAATTACCGGCGGAAGTGGATTTGTTGCTAAATATCTTGCCCAAGAACTCAAGGGGGCTGATGTTTTGCTTGCCGATATTCGGGAAGATACCAAGAAAAAAGTGATTGGTTTGGATATTACTAAATTATCCGCCGTTGAATCATTACTTAAAAAATTCAAGCCGGATCAGATTTACCATCTAGCGGCAATTTCCTCGCCCAGGATAGCCGGTGAAGCCAAAATTCGCGAAGTGAACATTGGGGGAACTGAAAATTTGCTCAAAGCGGCCAGAAAATATGCGCCTGGCGTAAGAATTTTATTGGTCTCAACCGGCTATGTCTATGGCGAGTGCTTGAAACCAGCATCGGAAGGACAAAAGTTAAATCCCATCGGCCCATACGCTAAAAGCAAGGCCGAAATGGAAAAATTAGCCCTTAAAAATTATAAAGATCTGGACATCGTTGTCGTTCGTCCCTTCAACCATTCCGGACAAGGCCAGCAGTTGGGGTTTGTTTTGCCCGATCTCGCGAAGCAAATAAAACTTTTTAAACAAAAACGGATCTCAAAAATTCACTCCTTGAACCTTGATAACGCAAGAGATCTCCTTCATGTTAAAGATGTGGTCAGGGGATATAAATTACTTATGCAAAAAGGCAAAAAACACGAAATTTATAACATATCCTCCGGCAAAGCAGTTGAAATTCGTAAAGTCCTGCAGGCCCTGATTCAAAAGTCATCCCTTAAGAATGTAAAGATTTTTGAGCAGAAACAGGCAGGCGGTTTAGCCAAATCGGTCGGTTCAAACGCAAAAATAAAACGATTGGGATGGAAGCCGAAACACTCTCTTGATGATGTTATTTCGGAATTTGTCTAACTGTTTAACGAAGAGAGTTTGAGTTCTTAATCTTTTTTGCAATGGCCGTGTTTTCCCACGGCAAATCCAGATCCGGGCGGCCAAAATGGCCGTAGGCCGCAACACGCCGATAAAGCGGCTGGCGAAGTTTTAGATTTTTAATAATCATGCCGGGGCGAAGATCAAAATTTTTCTCAACAATTTTCTCAAGTTCGTTGTCAGAGACCTTGCCAGTTTGAAAACTATCGACATAAACCGACAATGGTTCGGGTCGGCCGATAGCGTAAGCAATCTGAATTTCAACCTTTTCGCAAAGTCCTGCCGCCACTAGATTTTTGGCCACCCACCTGGCCGCATAGCAACCGGAGCGATCAACTTTTGAGGGATCTTTGCCAGAGAGCGCTCCGCCGCCGTGGCGAGCGTAACCGCCGTAAGTATCAACAATAATTTTTCTTCCAGTTAACCCCGTGTCGCCCTCCGGCCCGCCAATCACCCATCGCCCCGCAGTGTTAATATAAATTTTGGTCTTTGGATCAATCTTGTGGCCATACGCCTTTAGAACCGGCGCAATTACTTTGATTTCAATTTCTTTTTTTAAGATCTTGTCATTTTTGTCAGGATCGTGTTGAGCGGCGATCAAAACCGTATGGATTCGTTTGGGTTTATCGTCTTCGTACTCAACCGTAACTTGCGATTTTCCGTCCGGACGCAGCCCCTTAATAATTCCTTTTTTTCTAACTTCGGCCAGCTTCTCGCAAAGCCGATGTGCCAAAATAATCGGCAAAGGCATTAACTCCGGTGTCTCGCTGCAAGCAAAACCAAACATCAGCCCCTGATCGCCCGCACCCAAGTGTTCCAAGTCCTCCTCGGTGATTTTCCCGTCTTTCGTCTTTTTAAAGCTGTCAACGCCTCTGGCAATGTCGGACGATTGTTCTTTGATCGCAATCATGACGCCGGATGTCTGATGATGAAAACCGCAGCCATCATAGCCGATGTCGCGAATCACACCTCGCGCAATTTGAGCCATATCAACATAAGCATCGGTCGTTACTTCGCCCGCAATGATACAAACGCCGTTGGTTAAAAGTGTCTCGACGGCCACGCGCGATCTTTCGTCTTTCTCTAAAAGCGCGTCCAAAATCGCATCTGAAATCTGATCCGCCATTTTATCCGGGTGTCCTTCGGTTACCGATTCTGAAGTAAAAAGTTTTTTCATCTTACTTTAAAAAAATTATTTACACCAAATTCATCTTGTTAATTTTAACAATCCGATCGGGACTTTTTAAACAATATACTTTTTAAAAATTATTTCAACTTATTTACAAGATCAATTTTGTACAAAACCGATCCATCGCTAAATTGCTGAACAATTATGGCATGTTTGGTCTTTAGCTCCTGTACGATACCCGTTTGCAAAAATTCAGTAATTTTTTCAAAATCCGCAAAAAACGGATAGACGCTGGAGTCGGGATTCGCTTCTGTTTCGTTGCCGATAAACACATAGCGTACTTTGTTGGCTTGCACATAACTCTCAAACAAAGCGGGAGTCGAAACGAGATTGGGTGCCGGCAGATAAACTTTTCTCTCGACAAACATATCAAAATACGGGGTTGTCGGATTGGTAACAATTTTATCGCCTCCTTGAGTTGCGGATTTTATGAAATCCGTTTTTTCCTTGTCTTTGGCCGTAAACCAGATCATTGAATTAAAAAACTCCGGTGTCCGATAAGACCCGGCGTTTATCTGGGACATGTTTAGAAAAATCACAAACCCGATCAAGCCGAATGCCGCGATTTTCTGTGAGTTATATTTTAAGGATCGAAAAATATAAGTCAGGGAAACGGAAAACGCAAGAAGAAGCGGCCAGGCCGTTTCTCTGGCGAACCTCCCCGGCAAGCCGCTTTGAGGCAAGCGGGATAGGACATAGGCGACGACAAACCAAACCAAAATCATCAAAATGGCCGGTTTGTTCACCTCTCCTTTCTTTTTCCCAAGCAAATAAATTAAATAGATGACTGAAATCAAACCACCAAACCAAACTAAATTTCCCACCATCGCCGGATATTCGGAATAATCAATAAGTTTTGTGAATGAGGCATCGCCCAATCGTTCCGGCTGGGCTAAAAGCAATTTAAAATATGTTAGAAAAATTTCCCTCAAAGGTGTCAAAAACAAAATAACAGCGGCCGCGCCAAGTGCAACCGCGATAAACAAAATGATTTTTTTGAGCCCCGGCGTAATTTTTTCTTTTCTATTCCAAACCGCAATTGTCACAAAATATATCGCCAAAATAATGGCAAAAAGAAGCGCCGTCAGATGATGCGTCAGCGCCAGAAGAGCAGTGAAAACCGTGAATCCCAAATAATTTGTCCATTTTGGTTTTTTGATGGTACTGATCAAAAATGCAAGCGCGATCGGCATAAAAAATCCCGCTGCAAGCAAGTTCGGATAATTCCCATCGCCGAAAGAGACCATTATATAATTATTCGCCCAAAGCCCAAGCACGAAAGCAATAAGGCCGGTAATTCGGCCAAAATTTTTCTCGGCAAAATAATAAATCGCAATTGACGGGAAGACCACTAGGGCCGGGGTCACGGCCAGCATGGTATCAAGCGGACTTTTGGAAAATGTTTTCGACAAAAAGGCGATTACGGCGTGAAAAAACAAGGGGTAAGATGAGTTCCAACTGCCGGCTAAAACCTGCTTGACCATGGCCAAATGGCTCACTGCGTCGTTGCCCGGCAGAACTAAATAACTGTAAAATCTAAAAGGAAAATACAAAATGTAAAGCCGGCAAATTAGCGCCACGACGATAAAAACCAAAATCAGCCAATCAATTCCGTCAAAACTCTTTAATTTGCGTTTTGAGCTCATGAACATATATTCTATTTTACTAAAAAATCGGGCCATCCACAACTTATCAATCCATCGCCAAAGAAATCACGATAACGCTTTTGGCGCCGGCTTTTTTTAGAACTTTTGTCGCCTCCTCCACCGTCGCGCCGGTGGTTATAACATCATCAATCAGAAAAATATTTGGCGGGATCTCGTAGTCATTTTTAACAAGAAAGGCCTTTTTTACATTTTTCCGGCGCTCTTGCTTGGACCCGGTTTGAACTTGGGAACTCTTGATATTTATTTTTTCAAGGGGCTCGCAAACCTCAAGATGCAGGACTTTGGAAATTTCCTGCGCGATCAAAAGTGACTGGTTGTAACCGCGAAACCTTAACCGTTTTTTAGAAAGCGGGATCGGGACAAGAGTGTATGATTTAAAATTTAAAATTTGTTTTATCAAGTTACTTATCGGTTTGGCAAAGACCTTTTTGAGCGAAGTTACATCTTCATACTTAAATTGATGGACTAGGTCGCGAATCTGCCCATCATACGCAAAACACGAGAGAACCAAATCCGGTTTAAAGTCAGAAAGACACGAGAAACAATATTTACCGTGCGGGTTTTTGCACCCACATTTCAGGCAACGAAGCCGGGGACTTTTAAGATTATTGAGGCAAGTTGCGCAAATCTCAATATCGTTTTTAAAACATAACGGACACGAAACAGGCATCGCAAACTTGAAAATGTCTTCAAAGACACCTATCATATGACTTAATTAATAATATTTATGAAACGCCACAAATTTTTAAATTTCGGATCGGGCGAAAGAAGAATTAAGAATGCATTTAATGTCGATGTCAATGAATATTGCAAGCCGGATTTGGTTTGGGATCTAAACAAAACGCCTTATCCGTTTGAAAAAAACCGTTTTGAGAAGGTTTATTGTTACGACATTTTGGAACACCTCGACGATCTGTTGAGTGTGATGGGCGAGCTTCATAGGATTTGCAAACCATCGGCTAAAATTATAATCGAGGCACCGCATTTTTCTTTCGTTAACGCCTACACCGACCCAACTCACAAACACTTTTTCTCTCTCGGGTCGTTTGACTATTTTACCGAGTCAAACCAATGGAAATATTATACCGAAAACAAGTTTCGCTTTAAACCCATCAAAAAGAAAATCGTTTTCCAAAAAGGACTATTTAAAAAATGTCTCGAGCGCTTTTTTAACGCTCATCCCAAACTATACGAGAGCAAATTTGCCTGGCTTGTTCCGGCAGAAAAAATTGAGCTTGTCCTCGAAGTTATCAAGGAACATTAATCTCCCAATAAATCCCATAGTCCTCCATCCAAGTGATGCCGTCGGCAACTAGGCGGAAATACTCGCGGTGTGTGCCGGGGGAAACATTGTCGTTTTTCATCCAGAATGTAAAGTGGCCGGTACCACCCGGAGCAACAGAGTCCTCTTGGAGATATACTCTTTGTGGGGCAAGC
>JAPLVK010000025.1 GCA_026397175.1 Candidatus Berkelbacteria bacterium
ATTCGCCGACAGAGACACAATAAAATACCCAAAACAAAGTAAAAACAAAAAAACTCGCCAAATAGCGAGTGGTTTTATATTTATGAGCCGGAAATTACACAACTTTTACAAAATTTGACATTTGCCGACAGGCCCTTCTTATGCTTGGAGCAAGGTTTCCGGACCCGGCACAATCACCTTTGGCACGCCTGCAACCGAAGATACCAATATTTCAGCTGACACCTACGGCGTTTATATCCTTCGTTTGACCGTAACCGATAACGCCGGCAATCCGACTTCTGACGACATCAATTTCACTTGGGATAACACGGCTCCGGCAGCTACAGTTAATGCCGTCGCTTCACCATCTAACAATACAACTCCAACCATCACCGGTACTGCCACGGATGCTTATTCCAATGTTGCCGGGGTTGACTACCGAATCGATGGCGGCACTTGGAATCCGGCGGCCGCTTCCGATGGCACCTTCAACAGTTCAAGCGAGGGTTACACCTTGACTACCGCCGCCTTGGGCGATGGCAGCCGTACTATCGAAATTCGAGCTACTGATTCGCTTGGCAATGTTACCACTTCCAGCTTCCCAAGCCGCACCTTTGTTGTTGATACGGCGCCGCCGGTGGTAAGCATAACTGCCCCTCTTGCAACTAATCGAGTAAAGGGCTCGGTTGTCGTTGTCTTTACTGACGGCGAACTAACAAGCGCGCAATGTTCGATCGATAACTCAAATTGGGTTGCTTGTGTTTCCGGCGTTACGACCCTATCGGGTATCACAGGATTTGATGCTTTGGGCGAGGGAAATTTCACACTCTATTTGAGAGACACCGATCTTGCCAGCAACACCGGAACGGATAGTGAGATTAATGTCGTCAAAGACACAGCCGCGCCGACTTTTACTGTCGGCACTCCGACTTCGACTAACTCCAATCCTAGCCGAGCTAAAGTTGGCGACACCGTTTCAATTAGTTTCACCAGCTCCGAAGTACTTGCAGCCGATCCAACCGTCACTTTCGGCGGGCAATCAATGAGCAAATTCAGCCAAACCAGTAACGACTATGAATACCGCCGAGTCCTCTCCGGCACCGAGACCGAAGGCACGGCAGTTGCCAGCATCAGCGGGACTGATATAGCTGGCAACACTGGAACAGATGGAAGCCAGAGCTTCACCACTGACTTCACCGCGCCGGTAACTTCCGATAACGCTTCAACTGCTTGGACAAAAAATGATGTTACGGTTACACTCTCGGCGGTTGAAACCGGTAGCACTCCGGCAACTACTCTCTATTCCACCGATGATTCAACTCCTTCAATTCCCTATATCACTCCATTCACTCTTTCGACCGAAGGAACTTATCAGCTTAAGTATGCTTCCGCCGATGCCGCCGGTAATATTGAATCGGGCAAAACGGGTACATTGGTTCGAATTGATAAGTCCGCGCCGACAACTTCCGCCACAATCACCAACGGCGCGACAGCTAACGGCGCCGGCTGGTTCAAAGACGCCCCGCAGGTCGCGCTTAGTACCATCAGTGATGCGTCCGGTGTTGCAGATACCTATTATCACTTCAACAGCGACTCCGATTCCGCCTACACAACCGCTGTCACAATGCCCGAAGGAACCACCGTTCTCCATTTCCATTCAGTTGATAATGCCGGCAACATCGAGTCGGATCAGACCATAACCTATAAAGTTGATACACATGCCCCAAGCACACCGTCTTCGATCACTGTTGATTCCGGCGCGACGATAACTAGCGATAAGCAATTATCCGCTACTTGGAGCGCATCAACTGATACAACCGGTGGTGCTAGCGGCGTTGATCATTATCTCCTGCGCGTTCGTACCGGTACTTCCGGCTCGACACTAGCTATTCCGGAGATCACGCTTGGTAATGTTACAACTTACACCTTGAGCCCGACTGAAGCGGCTGGTCTGACAGACGGGGTTTACACCGTTGGAGTTCGTGCCGTTGATACGGCTGGAAATGTTGGTTCAACCAGATATCAAACTGCAGGTATCACAATTGACACCACCGCCCCAACTGGCACATCAATTAATATCAACTCCGGCGCTGCTTACGCGACTTCAGCCGCGGTTTCGCTCGGCTTAGCCGCTACCGATGCCTTTACTCCGGTTCAAATGAAGGTCTCCAACAATGCCGATCTTTCAGCCGATGGCGTCAATGGCGATTCGGGTACTTGGATTGCGTTGTCAGCTACCAAAGCCTGGACATTAAGCGTCGGCGAGGGTACAAAAACCGTCTACGCCGCGTTCAAAGACGCTGGCAATAACACCAGCGCGACAATTTCAGACAGCATTACGCTTGACAGCATCGCGCCCGCTGCTCCAACCATCATTCCAATCAGCACGGTTCAGCACAACAGCGTCAGCTTAAGCGGTACGGCCGAAGCTAACAGCACGGTCAATCTGACTTTGACCAACGGCGCCACTGTTACCGATACGGCCAGCGCTAACGGTTCCGGCAACTGGTCAAAGACGGTCAATATCACTTCGCTAAATGACGGCACGGTTACAGTTTCCGCTACAGCTACCGATGCTGCTGGCAACACCGGTTCTGCCGCCTCGACAACTTTCAGCAAAGATGCAACCGAGCCGACTTTCGCTAGCATTACTGCTAACCCTGCTAATGCCGCCGCCGGCTCAACCGTTAGCATCACTTTCACCGCTTCTGAAACACTGCAAGCTAATCCGACAGTTACTGTCGGTGGCGCAAGTGCGGCTTATGTCTCAAACTCCGGCCTAAATTACACCTATACCTATGCAGTTGGCGGAGCCGATACAGAAGGGACAAAAACCATTTCGGTTAGCGGTACCGATCTTAGTGAAAACCTCGGCACTTCAACTGGTAGCGTGATCTTTGACTTTACCGGCCCAACCGCTTCTAATCCATTGCCGGGCGACACTACAAATCATAGACCGACAGCTAGCGTTGTGTTAAATGATTCTATCTCCGGTGTCAATGTCTCATCGGTGGTCATCAGAATCAACGGAATCGCCGTTACCACTTCGTATGATGCAGGAACCGGCACATTCAGCTACGCGCCAAACAGAGACCTTGGAAATCGAACTTATAATGTCACCGTTGACGGCCGCGACAACGCCGGCAACGCGATGACACGAAACAGTTTCAGCTTCACGGTCTCAAGCTAGCTCTCGACTCAAGCAGTCACAAAACTGTCCCCACTTTTCAAGGGACAGTTTTGTTTTGTAATTTTTGGTTTCGGATTAGATTAATCGTGTACTATTTTCTCGATCGAGAAAATAGTACACGATTTTAAATTAGATTTTTTCAATTTTGATTTTGTGAAGTTCTTAGGCCAAATTCTTCCGATAATCAACAATTCTGTTGCCCTATTCACTAGTGGGTCTCTAAACTTGCACTTTTGGTACGATCGTACCAAAAGTGCAAATAAACCTGTTATTTTGAGTACACATTTCAAAAACAGATAGTTTGTGCAAAAGAATAAAGCTATTTCCAAACCACAATCACTTTCTTCGCGCCATTAACCACATCTCCTCCGTTCCAGTCGTGGTTGGCGTCAAGTACCACGCTGAATCCATATGGATAATTTTCGCCGCGCTTGGTACCGGCATCATTTGTAATAAATTGCGTTTTTGTATAACCCTTAATCAAAAGAAAATGATAAAGTGGGCCCGGGCTTTTGTAAAATGGATTATGAAGTTCGCGGCCAGCCGACGGCACTAAAACCAACTTGTTATCGGCAATTTGGCTTTTGATATCGTCCGCGCTCGGATTTTCAATAACCTGCGTTTTTACCTGGCTGCCGGTAGGCATGGAATTTAGCATCTGATTCAAAATCTTGGCCGTTTCGTCAGCTGTTGTTGATTCGAAAAATCCCAAATTCTGCATTTCCCACGCGATAATTTCTTGTAGCCCCTGTTCGGCATCTTCAGCCCCCGTAATGTCGCGACCAGCAAAATATCTATTTGCCATCAAAATCGCCGCTTCCTCGCACGCCTCCTCGTGGGTTTTATCCCAATTGGCATTTGGCGCCTGCACGGCAAACGGCACTTTCAAATTGATTTCGTCGGGAATTGCTGTTTTCTCGATTGATTTCTCTGCTCGCTCGCTTGCCGTAGCTGAAACCTGTACAACCTCCGACGGCAAACCCGCTTTCTGATTTTCTAAATTGTCAACCTTTTTTTGGTTTGAAAAATGCCGTGCCGTTAAAAAACCCGCAAATATCAAAAACAGCAGCAAAAAAACCGCTGCTGTCTTTGTAATTAACCTATTTTTTTTCTTGGGACTTCTCTTGATCGTCCGATTCAGGTTTATCACTTTTTTCCGCTTCTTTCTCGTCCTTATCGGCTTTTAAATCATTCTTTTCTTCTTTTTTTACCGGTTTTTCTTCCTTTGCTTTTTCTCCCTTTTCCGGTTTTTCTTCTTCGACTTTTAATTCTTTTTCTTCTATCGCTTTATCTTTTTTCGAAAAATCGCCGGCACCGGTAATTAACGACAGTCCGCTGGCAATATATTCTCTTTTTTTCTTGATTCCCTCAACCGCATCTTCTATCAAACTAATTATGCTGGTTGCGGCCATACCGGCACGATCGAGCGCTTCGGAAACAAGCAGCACTTTTTCCTTAATTTCGCGAGTTACTGTTTCAACATCTTCGCTCGATCGCCTCGCTGACCTTATCAGACCAATCGCCTCATTTGCAAACCAAACAATGGTCGCGGTAATGACCACCACGCATGTGCCTAAAATTACATATAGAATTTCGAGAGTAGCCATCAGGCCGCCTCTCTACGCTGCTGCAATTCTTCCGGTTCAGCTTTTCTTAGATCATGCAACATAAAGCGCAATTGAATTAAATCATAGAAGCAGTCAGTCGTGCTGTCGTTCGCGTTGGTCAAGTCGGCTACTAATTGAGAACGCTGTCGCCTTTTTTCCAAAATAACACTCGGGTCGGATTGGGCATCTTTTTTGGTTAAAGCGAAAAGTTCTTGACCTACACTTTCGATCTGTTTCATTAAACTGCCACTACGCTCTTTTAGCGTATCGATTTCCTGTTGAATTTTGTCAATTGCATTTTGAATCAGCTCGGGATCTTGCTCGACTGGCAATGGCTTTTCCGGTTCAGGCGGGGTTTGTAAAAGCGACATCGCGGGCGGCGGGACTGGCTGCTGGTCACTAGTGGCTGGTTGGCTGGTTTCTAATATTGGAGCGGGAGTGGGAAAAACCGCAGGTGCCGGTTCTGGTGCCAGAGGCAAAGGTGTAGCAGCTTCAGCAATCGGGTTTGGATTTTGAGCTGTTGGTAACGGTGCTTCCACAGTAGGCGTTACTCCCGCCGCGGTAATTTCCGGAGCTCCGGTGGGTGGGGTTGTGGCTTCAACATTCTCTGTCGCATCAGCCGCTGCAGTATCTTTGATGTTTCCTTGATCCATGCCAGCAAAAACATGATCCTCTAAACCAACCCGATCGTCTGCCCCAATATGTACTGCCGCATCGGCTTGAAGATCTTCTGGAGACGATACTGGTTGCGCTGGTTGCTGTGGGCCGGGAGCTCCGGCCAAGAGCTGGTCTGGCACTTGATTTAAAATTGTCGCTGCTTCCGGAGCAGGCGGCAAAAATTCTTGTTGCACGACAGCTTGCTCCACAACAGGCGCCTCTGGTTGAACCGGCGTTTCAGAAGCAACTGGTTCTTTGGGCCCAGTATTAATAGGAATTATAGTTCCGTCTGCCTCTGTACTTGCGCCACCTGTTTCTCCCCCGGGAGCTGGTGTTATTTGCATTTTCCTCCTTACCTCAAACTAAATCACAATTATTCTTGTCTTATTTGATTATAACACAAAATTAGTTTATCAAGTTCATAAAGTTATAAAGTTTATAAAGTAATTGCAAACCGTTTTTTCAGCTACTTTACGAACTTTAAGAACTTTTTTACTTTATAAACTCTTGCTTATCCATGGTGTATAAACAGCACATCTGCCTCTTTGACAGCATAGTCCTTCCCCTCGAGCCGCATCTTTCCCTGCTCTTTCGCACCTTTCCAGCCACCTAAGCGTGCCCCGTTAGAGATTTCGGTGCCTTTCTTGGCAGTGGACGAATCACCCACATTATCTCTAACGGGGTGAACAAAATCGTCATAAGCAACAACCTCGGCTTTGATAAATTTTTTCTCAAAATCGTTGTGGATTTTGCCGGCCGCAGCAGGTGCTTTGTCGCCATTTTTAATCGTCCATGCCCGCGCCTCCATTTCTCCTGCGGTAAAAAACGAAACCAGCCCCAAGGTTTTATAGGCCGATTTTATTAAACGATTAAGCCCCGGCTCTTCAAGTCCGAGCTCACTCAAATATTCTTCGCGATCTAAATCAGACAACGAGTTTAATTCCGATTCGATTCTGGCCGAAATTACCGTCGCCTGTTTTTTCTCAACTAATTCGTTTAAACCGTATTCTTCGATTAGATCTGCCGGATCTTCGCCGACCTTATTTTCCGAAACATTAAAAATGTACAAAAACGGTTTCAAGGTCAAAAAGTTTGCTTCTTTTAATAATTCTTTTTCTTCGTCGGATAAATCCGCCTCGATTGCTGGACGAGAGTTCTCAAATTTGGCCTGAACTTTCTTATAAGCTGCGAGTTTTGTAGAGGCAAATTTTTCTCCCGCGCGCGCCTCCTTCTCCACCGCCGAGATCCGTTTTTCGAGTGTTTCCATATCCGCCAAAACCAATTCCGTCATGATCGTCTCGATATCATTTTTCGGATCAAAATCCCCCGCCACATGTATCACATCTTTATTTTCAAAAGTTCGAACTACCATCGCAATCGCATCAACCTCGCGAATATGTGCCAAAAATTTATTTCCCAAACCCTCGCCCTTGTGCGCTCCGGCGATGATTCCAGCGATATCAATAAATTTGACCGTGGCCGGTACAATTCGCCCTGATTTTTCAATTTCCGCTAATTTCTCGAGCCGCTCGTCCGGAACTTCAACAATTCCGACATTCGGATCTATCGTCGTAAACGCAAAATTCGCCGCTTCCGCCAGCTCCGATTTGAGCATCGCATTAAACAGCGTCGATTTTCCAACATTTGGGAGGCCCACGATACCAATAGAAAGTGCCATCTTTTTACTTTATGAACTTTACAAACTTTATGAGCTTATTTATTCTAACAGGTTTGGGGCATATTGACAAATGTCGAGCCGCTCGTTATAATCAAATCAAAGATCGGGTGGGTCGCCGATTGTTTGGCGCAGATAAGGTAAACTTATTTGGCAAGGCCAGCTTTAAGCGATCCCTGGTTTTTGTTTTTTAAAAGCAAACCTACGAAATTTTTGCTCGTCCAACTTTAAATCAGCTCTTTTATGCTTGAATGCTACAAATGCAACTTGATGTGCTCTTGATTTTTTACCGATTAAAGAAAAATGGATTGTACCTTTTGATAATTTCTGATTATTGCGTTCAAATATTTCATAAATAAACTGCTTAATCAATTCCTCAAATCCAATATATTCGCGATCGATCACGATTTGACCGATTCTTTGTCTCTCGGCTTTTACCAGTGCGAAAATTGCCACTGCAAATAATTTGTAAACAAAAATCCTAGGTTGTCCAAGCTTTCTATAAATTGATTGAATTTTTTTCTTGTCTTTAGCAGTAATCAAAATTGAACCGGTTTTAGCATTCGAAAAAGCAATAACCGTCAGTCGGTTCGTATCTTCGATTTTCCCACTTTGATCAATTTCTATTCTCATCAAAAAAATTATAACGGGTTTGATCAACTATTAGAAGATCTCTGCAATGTTACATACTATTGACAAGATGCAACAATTGTTACATACTATAAACATGATGAAACAACCAGAATATATCACAATTGCGGACTTTGCTAACAGAATCGGTTTAAGCCGTGTTCAGATTTTTAGGCGTGTCAAAAGCGGTCAGATAAAAGCGGAAAGGTTTGGCCGTGCTTACCTTATTCCCATAGAAGAACTCCAAAAAATCACCGGAGAAATTTCGGAGCTTGATCATGGTCTGATTAACAAAGGTGTCAAAAAAACACTTAAGGATTATGGCTCGGTGATTAAGGATTTAGGAGAAGAATAATGAGCGTCAAGAGAATCGGTATAGACCATATCAAAGACATCGCTCACCAACTTGCGGTTGCCACTATGAGTTGGGACGAACCTATCCCCGCGTTTGAGACAAGATTTCCGAAAGTTCTAGAAAGCTGTATTTCAGCACCATTTCAGACCTATAATCGCAAGGATCTCTACCCTGCCCTAGAAGACAAGGCGGCGATTCTTTTTTATTTACTAATTAAAAATCACCCGTTTCAGAACGGCAACAAAAGAATTGCTGTTACCACTTTACTGATTTTTTTATTTTTAAATAAAAGATGGCTAACAATCCAGCCGGCAAAACTTTATAATTTAGCAATTTGGGTTGCTCAAAGCGACGCCGAAGTTCGTGATGCCGTCATCGTCGGGATCAAAGACCTCACCTCTAAGTATTCAAAAAAGATCAGGCAGTAACTGCAGCTAAATTTTGTATGTCTTCTCGTTCCGGCAGGAGATAGTTAAAATGAAAATTTTGTTCTTTGTATCGCGGCGAAAAATTATCCTTAAATTACCGGATCGCACCCTAAATAAATCGTTTCGATCCTTGAGTTTTTTAATGTCCAAACCAGCGATTTTGTTTTTTAAAATCAGGCGAAAAATTTCTTTTACCCGCTCTCTTTCCTTCTTCGACAATCTTTGCAGAAATTTTTCGATTTTGTCCATATCAGCTCAAAGTCGCTTTAAGAGATCCTCAATCGCCACGCCACCTTTTTTCATTTTGGTAAAATCAATTGCCTCCTCCCACTCCGACTCTTGCTCAAAAACCGGGCTGATGCGGAAAATCGGTTTTGATTTTTTTAAAACCAAAAATGTAGCTCCCGAGGCGATTTTCTTCTCATAATCCGGCAAATTCTTCCTCAAATCCTTTAATCCAATGATGTTTTCCATACAACAAGGTTAACTTAAGTTAAACCGCTTGTCAATAGACACTTATCCTCGCAATTTAAAGTGCAACATCAAGAGTTGAGCCAAAATGTTTACAAAGCTCCAAAAAACGATTATTTTTGAATTGGGGATTTTTCAAGAAAGCAGGTGCTTGGGGCAATGTTCAGTCGAGAAGACCCCAGAATCGAGCAGCTCGCCGAGCGGTTAGCTCATGGCGCAACAGTCGAGATCGAAGATGGCGACCCTGTTTTTGCCCCTCTGTTTTGCAGGGTTCACGGGCTGACATGGAACAGAAAGCCCGGCAGCTCTGCCACTTTGGTTCTAACAACGCAGTCAGATTCCATAATAGCGTTGTCGCAGCCGCTTTTCCAGCCGCCCTAGCTTCCCCTGGGGCGGCTTTCTTTCTATTCAATACCTTAGAATTCCCTGATTTCCCCCTCATGGGGTTGACAATATTTTATAGTCCGCTACAATCTTAACCATCCTTATGGATAATGTTTCATATGAGCCACCCAGTCGAATTTTCGACTTGGTCAAGGCACATAAAATTAGGTTAAAAATCATGCCCGCCCAGAGCGGGCCTAGTCGTTTAGCACTCGAAAAATTTAAGCTTAAAGCGCTTAAATTCAAGATCAACCTGTTAAAAGCACTTTTAAATCTAAAAAAATCTTCTTTTAATTTTACTGAAAAAATTGCTGAAAAAAACGGTTTTACCAAGCCACTGTTATTTCAACTTTTAGTTCTCATCATTTTGTCGCTTTTGCCCTGGATCTCGCAGGCCTCGGCCGATCAGCAGGCCTATTCCGACTCTATCCATTACACCCAACCGATTGACCCGATTCAGGAGGGTCGCCTTGCCGTTTATTTATCTCAATACACACCCGGAATTTATGTTGATGCGGATAACATTGCATTGGCCGAAATGACCCAAGAGGATAGCAACTACACCCTTACACAACAACTTTCAGTTAACACCGGCAAAGATATTGAGGTTCCCGATCGCCAAGACGCCACTTATACTTTAAAGCAGGGCGAAACCATCACTCAAGTTGCGGTCAAATTCAATTTGCATGTTGGTACATTAATTGATGCAAATGGCATTAAACCCGAGGATCTTAAAAAAGTTAAGCCCGGCACCGTTTTGATAATTCCGTCATCCGATACCGATACCTCAAGCGACTGGCTGGTTGCGGTCAATAAAGCGGAAGAAGACGCTAAAGTTGCGGCGGCTCAAGCTGCGGCCAAAGCCGCAGCCGCAGCGGCCAAAAAAACAGCGGCGGCCAGAAATACTGTTGCCTCAACAGCAAGAACTGTTGGCCGGGCCGTCAGCTCGGAGATTTCGATTATCGGAACTTCTTACGAACAATGCGTTCCTTGGGCCAGAGAGCAATCAGGAGTCGGGATTCATGGCTACGCCGGCGATATCGCCCCGACACAATCTACTCCAAGAGTCGGCGGTGTCGCCCTTGACCGTTTTTACGGCCACGCCTCGGTGGTGGTAGGAGTCGGCGATGGTTATATTATTGTTCACGAAGCCAACTGGATTCGCGGCAAAGTTACCGAACGCAAGGTCTCAACTGATGCAATTAGAGGATATGTGTATTGATACAAGTTAAAAGTTAAAAATCAAAATTAGAATATAGCAAAACAGAACTCGAAATTTAGCGTATAATTTATAGTGTATAACGAATAATGGGCGTATAGAAGATACGGTGTATGGCGACTCAAAGCTGATAAATTCACTATTCTTAATATATGAAAATCGAATCGTTTAATGGGCAGAAAGAGGGAGAGGAAATTATTGCGGTTTGGCGCCAGCATATTTGGGTTTTATCGAGAACTACCCTGATTGCTATATTGCTGATCGTGATCGGCTCCATGCCACTCGCCTTCTGGTCACCCAGCTGGGGTGCAAAATTTTTACTTTTCTTTATCGCAGTTGGTGGGCTTTATTTTCTGCTTGGGTTTTTCTTATGGTTTAATACGGTTTATATTTTGACCGATTTGCGAGTTATGACGATTGCGCAGCAGAGATTTATGATCAGGAAAATTAACGAAATTCCGCTTCCGAACATCCAGAATGTCGCCCACATCAAAAAGGGCATTTTTCAGATGATTTTTGATTTTGGCAATGTTGAGGTTCAAACCGCCGGCGCGGTAACCGGTATGAATTTAAAAAATGTCGAGCATCCCTACTTGGTTCAGCAAAAGATTCTTACCGCGGAGAAGAAGGGAATTTGACTCCCCGATTTTGTGTGTTACATTTGCATTGACGGCAAATGCATATTGAAAGCGAGGGAGCCGCATCATGCCCGAAGGAACCGAAAAACCCGATAGGCTCGGACTGGCCGAACTGATCAGATCTTTACGGCAGCGTGCGGCTTCAGGGGACCAAAACGCTGGAGCAGAACTCAAGGAGGGACTTGAGATCTTGGCAAAACGGATGCCCAAAGATCCTTCTTTGAGTGAGCTCATCGAGCGTCTGGTTCGTGATGCGTCTGTTGGTGACACCTGTGCCCAGAGAGAACTCGAAGAGGGCCTCTCTGCTATGGCCAGAAGCGTCATCGATGTTCACATCACTGCGCCTACTGTCAGAGAAGACGACGAGATCGCCGAAGACGCGATTGGTGATGGGCTGCAGTCACTAACCCAACCCTCCCACCAAGGTAGATTCGTATTCGAGGGCCTAGGATCCATCGAAGTTACCCTCTCGGTACGCAACTTGGACGAGAATACCCAAGGGCAACAAGATCTCGGCATAACGCCGGCATAAGTTGTCCTCGCGACTTACCTCGGGGTCCGGACTGTCTCAAGTCCGGGCCCTCTTCCTTTTTAGATCAAGAAAAGCAAACAGAATAAACGAGAAAATTACCAGAACCCCAATCAGCTCTATTTTAATTTTTCCCGAGCTCACCAGCCCCGCCAGCCCGAACGCCAACGAAATTAAAGAAATTATAACGAGCGCCATGCGAGGTGATATTCCGGCTTGTAAAAACCGATGATGGAGATGGTTTTGATCGGGTGTGGTTAGCGGATTTTGACCCCTAAAAAGCCGTTTTAAAATAACATAAATTGCGTCAATTATTACGAGGCCGAAAACCAATAAAATCGTCGCGAATTTTCCTCCGGAAATCACGGTTAACCCCGCCAGCATTAATCCTAAAAACATCGAGCCGGTATCGCCCAAAAACATCTTGGCCGGCGGTTTATTGAGAGGAAAAAATCCGACAATTACTCCTACAAAGACCGCACTCAAAAGTGCCGCCGCATTTTGTCCCATCCTTAAACCCAAAAAAACCAAAATTAAACCGGCAATCCCCGCCAAGGAAGTTGCCAAACCATCAAGCCCGTCTATAAAATTGGTCGCATTTGTCAAAAGCACGACCCATAAAATCAAAAGCAAGTCCGCCCACAAAATAAAGTGATAGGTGATGCCCGCGATATTCAAGGAAATTTTGATTGTGTCGAGTTGAATTGCCAGCCCAAATGGGTTGTTTAAATAAGTAATTCCGACTCCCGAAACAATCAAAACCAGCGCCGCGGCGATTTGTGAAATAAGTTTATAAACCGGTTTTACTCCTTTTAAATCGTCAAAAAGCATGACCGAAGACAATAAAACCGTGGCTAGCAAAATCCCCAAGAGTCGTTTGTCAATCGAAACGCCCAAGATCGCAAACGGAAATCCAAAATCAGTGGCGCTCTTTGGCAAGATTGCGGCGGCCAAAATCATCATCACCAAAAAAACAATAACAATCGAAACCCCACCGAGACGAGGAATCGGTTTTTGATGCAAATCCCGTTCTCTTGGCGCTTGCATCCCGACATTCTTTTTGATGGCCCACGATCTTATAAACCAGTTCAGAAGAAAAGAGGCAACAGCGGCGATAATGGCAAATGTGTAAAGCATGGTAGCAGCATATAAATTGATGGATAAAAAAGAACAAGACAGAGGTTAGGATTGGGCAGCCAGTATCTTTTCACGCGAATCAAGCGAATGTTACACGCATTGGCGTGATTGATTCTCACGCGAATTGAATGCATTTATTAGCGCGAGATTAGCGATTAATTAGCGTGATTAGCGTGATCTATCTGACCGCTTGACTTTCCCCCACTCCTTCTGATAAAAAATCGTTTCGGTTATCAGGTCATAGTCCAGAATTTCTTCCGGTTTAAACCAAAGGGCGATTTCTTCTTTGGCTTCGTCAACCGTGCCCGAAGCATGCACTAGTGATTGGATGGCGCGAGCCAGTTCGTCCGAGGCCTCGTAGGAATCGGTCGAATAATCGCCGCGAATTGAACCGATATCGGCAACCAACGGATTTGTCGCTCCGGCCGTTTTTCTCCCCAATGCGACCGCGTGCGCGCCTTCCCAAACCATCATCAAAATCGGCCTGTCGGTCAAATGATCCATCAACATTTGTCTTGTCCTTTTTGCCAGCTCAACCGGCGTCATTCCGGGGTCAATGCCTTTGTCTTTGTAATTTTGCCAGGTCTTGGTGCCGCTTGAAACATACCACGCCTCATCGTCCGGATAATGTTTTCCAACCTGTTCTTTGGTCGGCGCCAAAAGTTTGCAGGCCACCATTTTAAGGCCTCGTTTTTCGAGCTTCGAAATAAACTCTCCGATTAGTTGTCTCTGAATCGCCTCCGGCTTAATCGCAATTAGCGTTTGCTCCGGCTTGTATTTTTTGTCCATGATTTCCCCCAATTAGTGAAAATTTGATTATTTTATTTTTTGCCAAATTCAGTTTGACTCGATCTTTTCGAGCAAGCGATTTTCGTAAAACTACCCCTAAGGGGCGAAACTTGATGAATCAGAACGGTTGGCAGATAGTTACGATGACGAACGGCGTGGGCGTAATCGCCTTCGGCCGAGCCGAGGACGGTGGGTCGGTTTTCTTTGACAAGGCCGCTACCGATCAGGTGCGGCGCCTCGGGCTGTTGGAGGAGGATGCGGAAGTTCTGTGTCTCCTCTGCCCCAACCCCAAGAACGAAGCGCGGAACAAGGTGCCGTACGCGGTACTCGGGCGTGAATCGGTCAAGATGCCGGAAGGCACCGAGGCCGCTCCCGCCGAAACCGTTGCGGCGCCCGCTCCCGAAGCGCTCGCGCCGCCGGCCGCCATGGCCGAGAAGCTCGCCGCCGCCGGTCTCACCGGCAGCGGCAGCGAGTCCACCGCGACCGCGACCGAGACCGCGACCATTGCGGTCACTGACCCGAAGGGGGCCATCACCGACATGATGCGGCCCACCTTGGTCCGGCTGTTCGAGTTGCTGCAGTTCGGCGAGGACGACAGAGAGCTGATGGCAGTAGCCATCGGGGATCTGAAGTTGTCCATCCTGGACCCGGACCATCGCAAGGCAGCCGAGTATGCCGCCAAGCGCTACCAAGCCGTCCTCGTCGAGGCGCGGCGCCTCGAGATCGAGGAGTTCGCGACCTTCGTCGAAGCCCGCGTGGGCGGGCTTGCGGACAGGGTCCACAAGCTGCCGCTGCCGGAAGTCCGGCAGGGCAAGAAGGCAACGGAGATCACGATCACGATGACGCCTCCCGCTTCGACCGCGACCGAGGACGAGAAGCCGACTGGGCCGGAAGGCCCAGGTGGCGGCGAGTCCACCAAGGCCGCGGAAGCGGGCGAGATCGCCGGCGAGGGGAATGGCGCCGAGGGCGTGTCCGAAGCCGACACGACCGCCACGGAGGCGGAAGTCGAGGCGCCGGGCGAGAAGCCCGCGCCTAAGGCCAAGAGACCGAGCGGCAAGAAGCGCAAGGCCATCGAGGCCGCCGAGGCCACTCCCGCTGGCGAAGGCGCTCCCGAGCTGAAGCTCCTGGGCGCCGAGAACGGCGACGGCAAGGCCGAAGCCGAGACCCCCGTGTCCGCCGCCGCGGCCGCCGGCAGTTAAGTCGAACCAGTTTCGTTGCTCCACAGGAGGTGGAGCACAACAATCAACAGGGCGAGTCCTCACGGACCCGCCCTGTTTTCTTTTATCTCGATTTTGTATTTATCTTTTCCCGTTTCAGGAAGCAAAAATTTATTCTTTTCATCGTTGAATGTGTCACAAACTTGTTGACGAAGCTTCAACAGAAAAAAGAATGAATTTTTGTGTTCCTGAAACAGCGTGCAGGGGTTGGATCGTTAAGGATAGGGGGCCGCTTCGCAAGTAGGCCCCCTTGTCCTTAACAAAAGGTATCGTAAGCCAACGGCTTACAAGAATTGTATTCTATTAAAGTGTAATTTCGTATTTCCTCGGTCCTATAACCGCCAGCCCCATTCGATCTTTCGCAAATATCTCATTCGCCAAATTGCAAACTTCCTCCCCGCTCACCTTCCCGACTGCTTCCACGATCTCGCCAACACTTCTAACTTTATTTTGATAAAACAGCTCATCCGCCAGAAAGCCGGCAATCTCAAGCGAGTCCTCAAGCGAAATCGCCAAAGATCCACGCAAATTTCCCTTGGCCCGTTCCAATTCCTCCTCATTTGGGCCGTTTTTCTTGATGTCCTCGATCTGATCAAAAATAATCTTAATCGTTTCCTGCAGCGCCTCCGGTTTTACTCCGGCATAAATGCTGAATAATCCCGTGTCTAAAAAATCAGCCGTCGAGCTTTTTACATAATAAGCGAGCGCTCTTTTCTCCCTGATTTCCATAAAAAGCCGGCTCGACATCCCTCCGCCCAAAATCGTGTTCAAAACCCCCAACGCGTATCTTCTTTTATCCGTTTTGGATATTCCAAGATATGACAAAACAAGATGGGTCTGATCAACCTTGCGAATCTCCTGAACCAGCTTGTCCTTGACTTTATTGTCGCGAAAGCCCAGCGGTTTTGTCTGTTTTAATCCGTTAATTTCGGAAAAATGTTTCTCGACTGTTTCTTGCCAATTTGCCCCTTTTGAGTTTCCGCAAATTGTAATAATCGTGTTTTCGGGCAAATAATATTTTTCTCGATAAGAAACAATATCCGGTCTTTGGATTTTTTTGATATGTTCTTGGTCGCCAACCAGATCATATCCCAAGGGATGATCGCCAAACATTTGTCGCTGATTCAAAATTTGCACGAAGGCCTGCGGCATATCCCGATACATATTTGACTCCTGCAAAATGACTCCTTTTTCGCGCTCGAGCTCTTTTTCATCAAATAACGGGTTTAAATACATATCGGAAATTACGGCAAACGATTTCTCGAAATCGCGCGCCTCGGATTGAACGAAAAAGCCCGTTGCCTCTTCTCCTGTAAATGCGTTGTAATTGGCGCCGATTGAATCAAGTTCCTTAACAATTTCAAAAGTCGTGGGGCGATTTTTTGAGCCCTTAAAAAATAAGTGTTCCAAAAAATGCGAAATACCTTTTTGCTGATTGTTCTCGAATCGTCCGCCGACCCCGACTTGAATAAAAATCGTCACCGCCTCGGTGTTTTGATTGGGCGCAGTTACAAGGCGGAGACCGTTTGGGAGGGTTTTAAGATTAAAATTAATCATTCTATTTTAAAAGCTACCATAACCTTGACTTTTTTGCCAATTTCTCTTGACTTAACCCAGCCGGTATGCAATACTTATTGTAAGACAATAAGAAAGGATGACTATGTCTAAAAATATTATCAAACCAACCTCCAGAGGGCAGGTAACAATTCCCCTTGAATTGCGTACGCGTCTTGATATTAGCGAGGAAACACTATTGAGCGTTGATGTATTGGATAAATCGGTCGTGTTTACGCCCGTCAAACTCGAGAAAAATCAGCCGTTGCGTCAATATTCCAAATCCGAGATTGCTCAATATCTGCGCGACGACAAGCTCTCGGACGAAGACGCAAGATTCTTCGCTGATATTATCAGTAAGAGATAAAACCCTCGCGTGACACTTTTTTACATGGAAATTATCAAACGCCCGATTAGGTTTTAAAATAATGCTTCCCGGTGATTTTCTTAAGGAATTTAAACAAAAAATACAGAACTAATTCTTGCTGCATTATTAGCGTACCAATTATCGACTGCTATTTGTCATCCCGAGCTTGTCGAGGGATCTCTCGCGAATGCGAGATTAAACCTGAAACCATTCGACTATACTCATGGTCTTCGACAAGTTCAGAGATTCTTCGGCTAAACGCCTCAGAATGACGCCCTATCCTCCTTCTACAGAGGATACATCAGGTTAACATAAGATAAGAGAATCAGACGATAATTGGTACGCTAATGCTACACCGACCTTGACATTTGCGCGCTTTTGTGTTATATTATTGTTTATGTTTCTTCGAGAAGGGTAAGTCCTTTCCGAAGGGGCATAAGACAAGCCCTAAATACTTAAGGAGACGGCAGATGTACCCAGTCGGCGAGGCGTAACCATAACCTAGCCGTTTCCCAGAATCCCCCCCTGTGGGGGAAGCTGGGCATTTGCACGAGGGCGGGCTTTGCCCGGTCTCGACAAAACTTTTCCGCAGCTAAGGTGAGGTTCGATCGAAGTCATACTTCACTGACCGGCACAAAGTAAGAGGCCGGCTTGATACGGGGACGCTTTCAACCAAGCCAAGCTGACGGACGCCGCTAAAACCGGCAAAGATCAAGGGAGGTGCTGTGCACAGCTCCTCCCTTTTTCGTTCCCATATACTTTCTACCCTCTACTCTATACTATTTAGTTACTCTTTCTACATATTCCCCTGTCTGGGTATTTACCTTGATGAGGTCGCCTGTTTTGATAAAGAGCGGAGCGTTTAGTTTGGATCCGGTTTCTAAAACCACCGGCTTGGTAACCGAGCCCTGTGCTGTATTTCCGCGTACGGCCGGAGGGGCCTCGACAACTTCAAGATCAACTTTAAACGGCAAATTGATATTGATCGGTTTTGAATTCCAGCTCAAAACATCGACTTCGACACCTTCTTTCAAAAAGTCCGCTTGCGTACCGATTTGCTCGCCTTTAAGCTCAAATTGTTCAAAATTGACCGAGTCCATAAAATTGTAGATCTGTCCGGCGCGATAAGTAAATGTTGCTTTTGAGCGGTTCATTTGCGCCTCTTCGAATTTTTCGTTGCCCTTAAAGGTAATATCTAAAATCGCACCGGTCAATAAATTTTTGATCTTTGATCTTAAAATCGCCCCGCCGCGGCCGAGTTTAGAGTGTTCTCGAAATATAACCTGATGGGGAGCGCCGTTATAGATTAGAGCTGTGCCTAGTTGTAAATCGGAAATACTTAACATAGTTTATAAAGTTTGTAAAGTTTTTAAAGTTCATAAAGTGACGAAGTCATTCCGAGCGAAGTCGAGGAATCTATCGGTTTGATAGATCCTTCGATTCTCCCGCCGTTGGCGGGATCACTCAGGATGGCACAGGTGTGTCACTTTAAGAACTTTTAACTTTATGAACTTGTTAGCGGTTCGTGTACGGCAGCAGCGCTAAAAATCGAGCTCTCTTGATGGCTTGAGCTAAATTTCTTTGATGTTTGGCGCAAAGACGGGTGTCTTTGCGGCCCTTGATTTTGCCCCAGTTAGACAAATATTTTGCCAAAACCGGATCTTTGTGGTCAAAATCAATCGTTTTATTTCTGCAGGCACTACATCGTATTTTCATAATAATCTCCGATTATTATAGGGTAAAGTTAAAAGGGTAAAGGGTAAAGAAAAAATGAATTATATATTTTTTTGTGTTCACTTTTAACTTTCTACTTTTAACTTTTAACTTTCCTAGAATGGTATATCATCCAAATTTATTTCATCCTCTTTTGCTTCTTCTTTGGCTGGTTTTTCTTGGTCTGGCTCATTATTTGTTTGGGTGGTCTTGGGAGCAGCCGACTCAA
Source organism: Candidatus Berkelbacteria bacterium (assembly GCA_026397175.1). Classification (GTDB taxonomy): domain Bacteria; phylum Patescibacteriota; class UBA1384; order UBA1384; family DTJR01; genus JAPLVK01. The sequence continues at coordinate 18,769 of JAPLVK010000025.1, forward strand.
ATCCTGATTCGCCCGACCCATAACTTGAACTTGTCCCGGCAGGTCTTGGCGACAATGCAATAATATTTTCGGCAACTATTTCTGTTTTTTCTCGGCGGGCTCCGTCTTGGCCTTCCCAGTTTCTTGTTTGGATGCGTCCTTCGACATAAACCTTTCCGCCTTTTTTAACAATTTGCTCGGAAATTTCGGCCAATTTGCCCCAAGAAACGATTTCGTGAAATTGAACCTCATCTTTTACTTCGCCGGCAGCATCTTTGTATCGGCGATTGGTGGCAACCGCAAAGCTTGCAACGGACTTGCCATTTGGCGTGGTCCTAAGCTCCGCGTCTCTTGTCGCATTTCCCAAAATTGTCGCTCGGTTTAAATTTAACATTTCATTTTCCTCTTGGATTTTACTTTATGAACTTTACAAACTACTCCTTGACTAGTTCCTCTAGCGTTTTATTCAATTCGCTGGCTTCAATTTTAACTGCCTTGACTGGTTTTGTAGCGGCTGGTTTTTTGGTTGTCCCAACGCTTTCGGTCGGGACCCCGACAGTTTTGCTCGTCGGGGCTGGCTTGCTAGTTTTCTGGTTTTCTGGTTGCTTGTCTTCGGTTTCTATTTTCTCGATTTTGACGGACTCTTCTTTGGGCTCTTCGACAACAGGTTTGATAATTTCCGGCTCCAGTATCGGTACTTTCACTGCCGGTTCGGGTGTGATTTTTTGTTTTTCTTCTTGGGTTTTCGGCTCTTTTGCGGTTTCTTCGGTTGATTTCGCGGGGCGAATATTGCCCACCGGTTTAGCAGCATTAAAGCGCAGAGCGGTAATAATCAAATATCTGATTAGCGGTTTAATAAGTTTCAGCGATTTTTCGAGATCGGGAAAATTTGATGGTGCTATATCAAACTTAATCGAGAAATAATGCCCGATTTTTTGCTTTTTTATAGGAAAAGCGAGTCCCTTTACGCCAAGATCAATATTTTTGGTAACTTTAGCGTTGGCTTTTTGAAGTGCTTCTAAAATTTCTTTATCGGACTCATTTTCTAAAACAATAAAAGTAAGCTCGTAACTTGAGGCCTGTTTCTCGTCCATATTTTCCTTTCTGGTCGAAGATCCCGCGAAGCCAAATTCGGCGAAGTGGGACCCTTGTCCCGATGCGCGAAGGCATCGAGAAAAGTTATTTGATCTGTCTGTATTTTAGCCAAAAACCAGCTTTAAGTCAAGCTTATCTTGCAATTTGAATTATCAAGCATTTTTCTATAGAATTAATTTATAAAAGGAAGGGATGAGCGAAGGAGTCGTTTTTGATAAATTCGGTCACAATCCACCCGAGGTTTTAGATTTGAAACATCGGGTTTTTCGAAGTGGCCTAATAATAGTTGTTTATCTTTTAGTTGTTTCGCTGATTTTTCCGTGGGTGATTGGTTCGAAAAGTTCGAATACTGCCAATGCCGCTGTTTGGTATAACCAGAGTTGGCAGGGGCGAACCGCCATTACGATCAACCACACAAAAGTTACCGCCGATTTGACGGATTTTCCGGTGTTGATTAGCTCGACAAACGCTATCTGGGCAGACACTGGCCACGGTGGACAGGTTGCCCAAACAAACGGCAATGATTTTCTATTTACTTCTTCAGACACATCAACCAAGATTCCCCATGAAATTGAAAAATATGATAGTGCTACCGGCCAACTGATTGCGTGGGTCAAAGTGCCGGCGGTTTCCAGCACTGTGGACACAGTTATTTATCTTTATTTTGGCAATGCCTCCTGTGGTAGCCAACAATCCGCCACTGATGTTTGGAGCGCGTACCGTGGAGTTTGGCATTTAACCGAAGATCAGGCCGGTAGCGGCAATGCCGGTCTTTATAAAGATTCAACCGCCAATCATTTTGACGGCGATGATGATGTCAGCGCTACCGACAAAACCGGATTAATTAATTTGGGACAAAAATTTGGTGCAGGCACGGATCACATTCCCGTGGTCCAAAATGTTGACTCCTCCGATACCGCCAGCACCCTAAGTTACTGGTTCAAACCGTCTGTAACATACAACAGTACCACTGAACGGCGTGATATTATTACGGCGCCTGACTATTACAATACTTTAAACAGCGAAGGCGACGGGAAATTATACTTTTTCATCTATTCCAACAATGGCAATACAAATAACTGGGTGGCCTCAACAACAAATAGCTGGACTGCCGGTACTTGGTATCACATTGTTGCCGTTCATAATACATCGGGCGTATATCTCTATGTCAACGGGAATTTGGAAGGAAGCCGAGTGGTTTCATTTGATGCTTATCGCGGCAATCCGGCAACAGGCAACTTAAATATTGTCCGTCCTGACGGATTTAACATGTTTGACGGCAGTCTTGATGAAGTCAGGTTCATGTCCGGTTCGGCAGTTTCCGATGGCTGGGCGATGGCGGAGACAAATAACCAAAATTCGCCAAGCACTTTTTATACAATCGGCGATCTGACATTCGGCGACACAACGCCGCCAACCAATCCCGATGCTATTTCTGGCTATAACACCTCTGGTAAAACCGCCGAGTTGACCTCTGGCAATTGGGACAAATACGCCGCGCCATATTTTGAGTTTTCGGGTGCCACAGACGACATTACAGGTGTCAAGGGCTATTATGTTTATTTTGGCACTTCTAATTCCGCAGATCCGTACGCTGCCGGTGTTTATCAAGCACACGGTGGTGCCGTTGGCGTTATTCAGCATTACACTTCTTCGGCGGCCCTAGTAGAGGGCTCGACTTATTATTTGAGAATTATAACCGAGGATAATACTAACAATCGCGCGCTGGCCGAAACCAAATTTACATATAAATACGATCCAACGGCGCCTAGCGCCCCGGAATATATCAATGCTACTCCGACCGGTTGCTCAACAGCATCGTCCTTCACTTTTACTTATCCCGCTGGTACAGACGCAACTTCGGGTGTCGCTGGTTATGAATATAAATTAGGTTCAACCGGAACGGTTCAAGATACGACCGAGTTAACTGTCGATGGGACATCGTATCAGGAGGGCGACAATGTTTTCTATGTCCGGACGGTTGACAATGCAGGTAATAACTCGGCTTGGCAGACAGCGATTTATTGTTCAACTGTCAGTGCATCGGTAGCCGAAGGTCCGACGGTTGTGGCCGGGCCATCATCTTTGAATGTTTCGTGGAATTCTAACAAAAAAACCACGAGTTTTGTGAAGGTTTATGAGGGCAACACTTACATTTCCGAGCAAGGCCAATCGGAATATACAACCACTCATAGCGTTGCTGTGATCGGCTTGAAGAGCGAAAAGGCCTATCGCTACAAACTTGCGTGGATTGATTCGGAAGGCAACACCGGCGAATCACAATGGTATGAGACCACGACGACTTCGACCCCGCAAGTAACCGATCTTAAAGCCGAGGAAATTTCTCCCACAGAAATGCTTTTGTCTTGGAGCACAAATTATTCTGCTACCTGTTCGATCGGCTATGGCATCGGTGGCTATAGCTCAACGGAGAGCATGCCGGGGCAAGCATCTTTGTTTTCTAAAAAGCTGACAAATCTTACCGCGGGGTCGAGTTATCAGTTCAGAGTGAAGGCGGTTTCAAGCGACGAGAGCGAGTTTTCTGCGGGAATTACGTTTGCGACGCCTCCGCTTCCCGCGGTTTCCGGTTTGAAAATTGAGCCGATTCCCGATCGTGTTACTCCGGCGGTTAATTTAACATGGAACACGAATATCGAAACAACTTCATCGGTCTTCTACGGAGAAAAAGGCAGTACTCTCAAGGAAATTACGCATTCGGAGAAGGTCAAAGATCACCAGATTGAGGTTGCGGACTTGGCGAATTCTACGACCTACGAATTCCAGGTGAAAGGAATCGACAAGTTTGGAAATACAGCGACTTCCGATATGTCCACATATACAACAGGATCTGACACGAGGCCGCCGGTTATTTCCGATATTACGATCGAAACATCAAATGTCGGTCTCGACAAACAAGATAAAGCTCAAATTGTTGTTAGCTGGAAAACAGACGAGGTCTCCACGAGCCAAGTTGAATACGACGAGGGGCTAAGCGGAGATAGTTATACAAATCGAACCGCACAAGATAAGACGCTTACAAATTCTCACCTTGTAATAATTCCGGGATTAACTCCAAGCAAGCCATACCATCTTCGAGTGATTACATCGGACAAAGACGGCAATATTTCGACTTCAGGGGATCAAACGACAATTCCCGGCGATGTTCCCAAGTCACTGCTTCAGACAATCCTAAACACCTTCAATAAAATATTCGGCTGGATGAATTTCATAAAATAGATGTTGACACGACTTACGCATTTGTGTCATTGCGAGGCTACCGCCGAAGCAATCTGACTCAGCAGAGTCATCCCGAGCTTGTCGAGGGATCTGTGTCTAGATTGCCGACCCAAAGGGTCCCC
>JAPLVK010000014.1 GCA_026397175.1 Candidatus Berkelbacteria bacterium
ATACCTGATGATAAGGAGTAAAACAAAATACATTAGAACCTGTCCCGAGTATGTCCGAGGGATCGTCAAAAATGTTACCGAAAAGTTTATAAAATAGCGCTGCTGAATTGCCTTACAGGTTTATTTGCCGACAGGCCCACTCGGCCTCTCCTGCGAGATTTTACAGGTACATTATTTTTTAAATTTGCGCCTGTGCTAAGTGTAGTAAGAAGTGTCCTCACTCCGAGATGTTAGGTGCAAGGAGGGGAAATCACCCAATCAGAGCTCGTTGTGAGGACACTTCCTCCTACTATGTTCTTCCTATTGTCGGAAGAATTTATAGTACCATATTTGTTGCAGTTTGTCAATACCCATACAACAAAAAACCCTCCGTTAGGAGGATTTTTTGTGAGCTGGGTGACTTCCCCTCTCGTGAACTCACTGAACCAACTTTTTTTATGCTTGTCAATCGCGAAAAAAACCCGAACAAATCGGGCATTTTGTTTATTTTTCACAACCCTGGCCTTTTGTATTTCTTTTGAAATTGCTCTATTTGCTCTACAATATAATTATGAAAATTACCGAAGCCATTATCCGCCTCTCTGCAAACATTGATTTAAATTCAAAAATCATTGCCGAATTTATTAAGGTAAATCGTTCAAAGGACTCTCTTTCAAAAAAAATCATTTACCCCACCAGTAAAGAAGAACAGTTCAAAAAATCGCTTTTTGGTCTTGATATAAACACGATTTTGAAGAAAATTAAAAACACAGACACCAGACCTATTTTCTTTTCCGAAAAAAACTATCCGGAATTGCTTAAAAAAATCCCTGATCTGCCGGCGGTTTTGTATTGTCGCGGAAACATAAAACTTTTAGATGAGAAATATTTGGTTGCTCTGGTTGGATCAAGAAAAGCGACTTCTTATGGCCTGCGCCAGACGGCTAAAATTGCGCACGAGCTTTCAGATCAAGGCATTGTAATTGTTTCCGGTCTGGCTTTTGGGATTGACGCCACTGCTCATCAGGCGACGCTCGAAGCGCAAGGTAAAACAATCGCTGTTTTGGGCACAGCCATCAATACGATGTATCCGGTCAACAACGAACCGTTAGCCCGAAAAATATTAAAATCGGATGGTCTGATTATTTCTGAATTCCCGCCGGATTATCCGACTTTTAAATATAATTTTCCGATGCGAAATCGCATAATCGCAGGACTGTCTTGTGCCACGGTTGTGACCGAGGCCGCGGAAAAATCGGGCGCTTTAATTACAGCAGGACTAGCCCTTGAATATAATCGCGATGTTTATTCTTTGCCCGCGGATGTTGACCGATTTTCGGCCCGAGGAACGAACATTTTGCTTTTGCAAGGCGCCACACCTTTGCTTTCCCCAAAACAAATTTTAAATGATCTAGGCCTTTCTAATTTTCAAAATCAAGTTAAAATTGATAAAGATCAATCAAAGGTCTTGGATGCTCTGTCTGAAGGCCAAAGTGGTTTTGATAAAATTCTAAAAGACACCAAATTGACCGCGCCGCATCTTAATGTTATTTTGCTGGAGCTTGAAATGAAAGCACTAATTAAGCAAATTGGTGGCGGTGTATATATAAAATGTTGACACTGTGATTTTTTAAAGTAATATTTATTCCCGTATGAATAAAGCATTAGTCATCGTAGAGTCGCCCGCAAAGGCGCAAACAATTAACAAATATTTAGGCAACAATTATTTTGTTACCGCTTCATATGGGCATGTGCGTGATTTACCGTCATCTAAACTTGCGGTTGATGTCGAAAATAATTTTGAGCCGACATATATCATTCCGACAAAAAGCAAAAGAACGGTAACAAATTTAAAAAAATTAGCCAAAGATGCCGACTCGATTTATCTGGCGACTGACCTTGATCGCGAAGGAGAAGCCATCGCCTGGCATGTAGCCGTCGCCATCAGTCCGGCAAATTCGAAATTCGAAATTCATAATTCAAAATTCAAACGCATCACCTTTTCGGAAATCACCAAAGAAGCGATAACTGAAGCAGTTAGTAAACCCAGAGATCTCAACATGGAATTAGTTGATGCCCAGCAAGCCCGCCGTGTGATTGATCGTTTGGTCGGATATAATTTGAGTCCGCTTCTATGGAAAAAGGTTTATAAAGGGCTTTCGGCCGGAAGAGTGCAATCGGTCGCGCTTCGATTGGTTGTGGAAAAAGAGCGCGAAATTCAGGGTTTTAAACCGAAGGAATACTGGGACATTATTGCAAAGTTTGAAAAAGACAAAATACAATTTGAAACACGCTTGGTAGAAGAGGCGGGGAAAAAAGTTGACAAATTAACCGTAAAAACCCAAAAACAGGCCGAAGAGATAATAGTAAAACTTGAAAAAGGAAAATACGAGGTCTTGTCGGTTGACGAGAAAACCGAAAACCGATATCCATATGCTCCTTTTACCACCTCAACTTTGCAGCAGGAAGCGGGAAACCGCCTCGGGTTTTCGTCAAAACAAACCATGCGACTGGCGCAATCACTTTACGAGGCGGGCTACATTACTTACATGAGAACGGATTCAGTTAATATTTCATCATCGGCTGTTCAAAATATCAGAAAATTTATATCGGCAAATTTTAAAGATGCGCTGCCGGATGCGCCAAGGGTTTATAAAACAAAGTCGAAAAATGCGCAAGAGGCGCATGAGGCAATTAGGCCGGCGGATGTATCGTTATCGGCAGATAAACTGACAGGGCAAGACGAAAGAGCGGCCAAGCTTTACGACTTAATTTGGCGAAGAGCGATTGCTTCACAAATGAAAGAAGCGGTTTTAGATATTATCGAACTCAAAGTTAAAAATGCCGATTATGTTTTTGCCGGCCGCGGCCAATCAATAAAATTTAAGGGTTGGTTGGAGCTATATCCGGAAAAAATTACCCAAATGTCGTTGCCAAAATTATCAATTGGCGAGATTTTGAAATTAATCGAGCTCAAGAAAGATCAACACTTCACCGAACCGCCTGCCAGATATTCGGAAGCAACTTTGGTTAAAGCGCTTGAAGAAAAGGGGATTGGGCGACCGTCAACTTACGCTCCGACAATCTCTACCATCCAAGATCGCGGATATGTTATAAAGCAAAGCGGCCGGCTAATTCCCGAAAAAGTTGGATTTATTGTCTGTGACATTTTAGTCAAAAATTTTTCCAATATTGTTGATTATGATTTTACGGCGCAAGTCGAAGAAAAGCTCGATAGTATCGCCGAAGGAAAAATAAAATGGCAAGAAGTGGTTCGCGAAATTTATGAGCCATTTAAAAAAGAGCTTGATGCAAAATCGGACTCAATCGAGAAAACAGATATGGACGAAAAGCTCGAGGAAAAATGCCCGGATTGTGACAAAAACCTTATTATCAAACAAACTCGACATGGAAAATTTATCGGCTGTACCGGATTTCCGGATTGCCGGTACACTAGAAGTTTTGTTGATCCTAAAACACAAGAAAAAATTGATGCCGCAAACGAAGCGATTAAGGGTCGAAAATGTCCAAAATGCGGCAGCGATTTAAAAATTGCTTCGGGGCGATATGGTCCCTTTATCGGCTGTTCAGCTTATCCGAAATGCAAGTATATTGAGAGAATACAGAAATAATTTTCCCTGCCTGCCGGCAGGCAGGAATTATCAATTTTCCCGCCTGCAAAAGCTATGCTTTAGCATTGCGGGCAGGCAATATTTATCATTCAATTTAAAAATTATAAAATTGAAAATTAAATGAAAATTGTAAATTGATAAATATTGATAAATATTAAGTTATGTCTAAACTTCCCAAACCCATAAGATCTGCGATAGAAGAATTATCCCGCTTGCCCGGCATCGGGCCAAAATCGGCGGCTCGGATTGTTTTTTATCTTTTGTCAAAATCAGAAAATTCAAGCGCCGGACTAGGCGAAGCGATTTTAAAACTTAAGCAGGGGCTAACAATTTGCTCCGTCTGTTTTAACTGGACGGAATCGGACCCTTGCGAAATATGTTTGGCACAAGATCGTGACGAAGAAGTGATTTGTATTGTCGAGGAGCCGCTTGATGTAATTGCGCTCGATCGCGCCGGATTTAAAGGAAAGTATCATGTTATCGGCGGAGCGATTTCGCCAATTTCAGGAATTGGACCTGATGATTTAAGAATTGCAGAAGTTATCAAACGAGTTAAAGAAAATTCTGATAAAATAAAAGAAGTCATCTTGGCGACCAATCCATCGCTTGAGGGCGAGGCGACAGCTGTCTATATTGACGAGAGAATTAAGCCATTTGGTATAAAAGTAACGCGTCTGGCACGAGGTCTGCCGGTTGGGGGAGATCTAGAATATGCTGACGATTTAACCTTATCAAGATCACTTGAAGGGAGAGGAGAATTGTGATAACAAAACAAGAACCGGATTTACAAGATGGGAACTTGGATGAAATGCGATTTTGTCCGAGTTGCGGACACGAAGGGCATGATATAATTTGTCCCTCGTGCAACGAAAAAACAGAATCACTTGCCGCTGAAGTTGATAAATTGGCGCAATCCGAAAAAGAAGATAAAAACAAGGATTTGACGGAAATTGACACTCCGGTTAGCTTGGAAGAAGAAGCGGAGGAAGAAGAGAAAAATACGAGTTCATAAAGTAGAATGTTCATAAAGTTAAAGATTTTTATTAAATGTTTTAGTATCACTTTACGAACTTTAAAAACTTTATAAACTTTACAAACTTGAATGTTTATATTTAATACCCTAACTCGCCAAAAGGAAGAAATTAAGCCGATTGAAGGTGACACGATTCGCATTTATTCCTGCGGTTTGACGGTTTATGACTACGCCCATATCGACAATTTGCGCAAATATATTTTCGACGATCTCCTAAAACGCGCACTTATTTACTTTGGCTACAAAGTGAAGCATGTGATGAATATAACCGATGTCGGGCATCTGACTTCGGATGAAGATGAGGGCGAAGACAAGATCGAAAAAGGGGCAACTCGTGAGGGCAAGTCTGCCTATGAAATTGCTAAGTTTTATGAAAAGGCATTTGTGGAGGATTTGAAGAAATTAAATATCTTATTGGCCGACGAAATGCCGCGCGCAACAGAAAATATTAAAGAGCAGATTGATCTTATAAAAAAACTCGAAGAAAAGGGCTTTACATATAAAACATCGGACGGAATTTATTTTGATACTTCAAAATTAAGCGATTATGGCAAACTGGCGCGACTCGATATCGAAAATTTAAAAGAGGGGATTCGGGTCGAAAAAAATCCCGAGAAAAAAAACCCAACAGATTTCGCGCTGTGGAAATTGAGCGTCCCGAAAGGCGGTCATCCTGAGGCGATAGCCGAAGGATCTCCCGCGAATGCGGGCCAATCTGTCATTGCGAGCGGAGCGAAGCAATCTAGGCGCCAAATGGAATGGCCCTCCCCGTGGGGAGTTGGTTTTCCCGGCTGGCATCTTGAATGCTCGGCGATGTCCACCAAATTTTTAGGTCAGCCGTTTGAAATTCATACCGGAGGCGTTGATCATATTCCGGTTCACCACACCAACGAAATTGCCCAATCCGAAGCAGCGTTTGATAAACCCCTTGCAAAATATTGGGTTCACAGCGAGCATCTTTTGGAAGATGGCCATAAAATGGCCAAATCCGCTGGCCACTTTATTCGCTTGCAGGATTTGGAGGAAAAGGGCTACTCACCGCTCGATTTTAGATATCTGTGTCTCTCGGCAAAATACCGCTCAAAGCTAGATTTTTCCTATAAATCTCTCGGTGCTGCCAAAGTCGCCCGCCGCAAAATCAACGACGCCTATAATTTAGCCAAACCTTCTACCACCAAACTCCACCCGGCGGGTGGAGTTTGGTCAAAGGGTTGTGACCAAGCCCTCTCCGATGATCTCGACACTCCTCGCGCATTGGCTTTTATCTTTGATAACCTATCAAAATTCTCTAAAGAAAATTTCGAAAAGATGGACGAAGTTCTGGCGATTTTGGAAAAATTCACGGTGCCGGAAGAGGTTGAAAAGCTTGTGGCGGATCGTCAAAAAGCGCGCGACCAAAAAGATTTCAAGAAATCCGACGAAATCAGATCTCAAATCAAAAAAAAGGGCTTCTTGGTTGAAGACTCGGTTGGTGGAACAAAAATAATCCGAATTTGACAACACAAGTTTGAGCGATGATAATAAAACCATGAAAAAGAAAAAAGAGATCACACTTGATGACCTATCTGGCCAAATCGGAGATTTAGCCGAGATAGTGAAATTTGGGTTCGACCAAACCGAAGAACGCTTTCAAACAATAGAAGGAAAATTCGATAATCTCGAAGGACGATTTGACGGATTTGAAAAGCGATTCGATGGGTTCGAAAATAGATTTGACGGATTTGAAAAGCAATTTAACGGTCTCGAACAACGCCTTATTAAAATTGAGAGTGATATTGTTTGGATAAAAGATGTACTGAAAAATCATGCCTCTATTTTAAAAAATTCACCAGAGGAAAATGCCCGAATGCTTGGCCGAGTTGATCACCTCGAAAAAGAACTCATTGTTATCAAAAAACACCTCAAGATAGCATAGCAATTTGGTTTTTGCCATCCCGCCTGCCCTGAGCGAGCGAAGCGAGTCGAATGGGTCATCCCGCATTTAATGCGGGATCCATCAGCATTTGTCATTGCGACCCCGGACTTGATCCGGGGGAAGCAATTCCTCCCTTGTCATTTCGACCGAGTACCCGAGCGGAGAAATCTAAACAAAAATTTACAAGCAACTATTGCTTTGCGTTTTTTTGCTATAATAAATTTATGCGAACAAAAAGCAAACTTCATTCTCGCGAAAACAAACCCAAAATCTACGCTTTTATTGACAGCCAAAATTTAAATTTGGGAGTGCTCAGCCAGAATTGGAAATTAGATTTTGGTTCTTTTAGAAAATTTTTAGAAGACAAATATTCTGTTTCGAAGGCCTTCTTATTTATTGGTTTCATCGCCAGGAATAAATCGCTTTATTCAAAATTAAAAAAAGACGGATATATTCTTGTATTCAAGCCGGTACTCGAAGGCAAGATAAAAGGCCAGAAGCAAATAAAAGGCAATGTTGATGCCGAGTTAGTTTTGCACACCATGATCGAATATCCCAATTACGATCAAGCGATTATCGTTTCCGGCGATGGCGATTTTTATTGCTTGATTGATTATCTGAAGAAAAAGAACAAGCTCCTCAAAATTATTACGCCAAATAAGAGATACTCATCATTACTGCGTGGATTTTCAAATTTTATCGTCCCAATCGTTTTGTTTAAAGACAAATTGAAGCAAAACCAAAAGAGAGGCATTCCCGCGGGATAAAACCCTTTGGTAGTCCTCTCATCGTGATTCTGATAAGATCTTACCATCTTGACTTTTGCGTGTCAAGGTGGTAGGATCACAAGATTTGTGGAGAATCCTTCCCGCACCGAGTCATTGCGAGCTGTTCGCTTCGGCGAACGGCGTGGCAATCTCTGGCGGGTTGATCTGTCCCTTGACATCAACGCCCCTTCGGGGCGTTTAGCTCCCGCTTTCGCGGGACTACCGGAAATTCTTTGACATCGAGGAGGTGCCCAAATGGGTGCCACAAGCAAGACAGAAGTACGGTCGGGTATCTCACCCGAGACAAAGAAACATGTCACTCCGAAGTGGGTGGATGTTGCTGTAATCGCCATCCTTGCGCTACTGATGCTCCAGATGATTGCCATCTTCCTTCCCGTGTTGTGGGGAGTCAAGTGGCACAACATCGGCTGCGACGCAAAGTCGTGGTCGATGGCAACGCCAGGCGGTGTTATGCCGCTTTCTCAGTACTGGATCAAGAAAGCTCCTGCCTACTTGCCTGGAGATATCGTCTCCTTCCAGTACAATGCTGGCGGCACAGCCGACGAAAATGGCGGAAGTGTCAAAGTTGTAGACGCGACCGCCCAAGGATGGGTTCATGTGCACGGCATGAACATAGCTAACACTGTGGTTCCGTGTTGGGTGCAGATCGGCGATGTGAATGGCAAGATCGTCGCTGGTCCGTTTTCCCTCATGCCTACACCCTTCTGGCGCTGGCTGACGATGAACTGGAGTCTGCAGTACGAGGATATCAGACAACGTTTTGACTCGCTGCTTAAGGCGCCTATCCGCTGTCTGACATCGAGGGGGAGATTCCGGAATTGGGTGGGGTTCACATATTCGCCCCGCAACACGGCATGGTCTGTTGATGGAAGGTTCGCCGCTGTATCTGAAGCTAGCAATAGCCCAGAGACTACAGCATTCTACTTCGAGAGCGTAGGAGCTACTTCGCGCTGGGGCAAAATTGCTTCATGGCGTGGTACTACTGCGCTCATGATAATAACGACTGGATGGCAGGAAGAGTTTTACACCTTCTGTCCTGCGACTGGCAAGGAATTACACGGGCTAACCGCGGACTGGCAAGTTCGGTCCGTTCCAGAACGGTACAAGATAAGAGTGCCACGACATGGTGAGGTCGCATTGTCGGGATCAATCGTCGAGACGGAGGAGCTAAAGGCCGCTCTTGACGAATCCCAAAGCACTGCGTGGCGCCTTGGAGCAACTGACGAACAGACCAAATCCGGACGAATCAGGTTTGCTCACCCTGTCTACATTCGAGAAATGCGTATGAATGTCGACATGGACATCTCTGTATCTCTGCTTGTCGAGGTCGACGGTATCAGCTTCAAGTTAACCAAGGGAGTGCGTTTTATTCCCTTAGCCCGGTATGTCCGAGTCATCACCCTGACTTTTCAGAAGAACGCGAGACCCGAAGACACGGGCTTCATTAGCGACATATCTTTTTGGTAATCGCCAATCGATAGTCGCGCCCAACACCTCGCCCGATCATGCGGCGAGGTGTTTTTTTGTTATAATAAAATTAAGAATTAATTATGTTGTTCATAATGAAATTATTTTCTAAGCGTTTGTTTTACGGCGGGTCAGTGTTTATTGTTTTAATCATTTTAATTTCTGGTTTTTTGGTATATCTTTTAGAATACAAACAAAAAAGCCTAAGCCCCGCAGAAGCTGCGTCTGGTAACAAAACCCTAGATTCTCAACCAGATTGGCAACTAGGATCTTACACCGACAATATTGACCTCACAACACTGGCAGGGTCTGTCAAAATACAAAATAATGCCGAGATCAATTTACTGGGAAAAACTACTAGTTCTGATATAAATAACGATCAGGCCCCAAATGTAATAGATAACGACTATGACACATGGTGGAACGGTTACCTGACTTACGAGGACCAAACTCATTGGTGGAAAATAGATTTGGGTGAAACTAAAAATTACATAAGTACATTCGCTCTGTGGAGGACTGCTAGTGGACCTATCACATTTAGACTATATTGGAGTTTAAACGATATCGACTACACTCTCATTCTTCCAGGTCCAGGTTATGTCTGGGGGCCCTGTAATCTGCCGGCCAGTTGTCAGTCTGTTATCAGCTCTCCCATTAGTGCTCGATATATAAAGATTGTGGCCAATAGAGAAGATGGTGTCAGCCCAATGGACCCTCAAATAAAAGAATTCAAACTTTATATGTCGCCTCCCGCCACCCACACCTCCGCCTCTACCCAAATAGACGGAGGTGATAACTTCTGGCTCTGGCAGACATTTACCCCAACTCAAACAGTTCCGGCAAATACTGCAGTAAGTTATAGATTCAGATCGTCAGCTAATGGAACCGATTGGGGTACTTGGAGCGCCTCGCAAACTCCGACATCGGGTAATCCCTTAGATATTTCTGGTCTTGTTACCTCTCGCTCCGGCGATACCAAATACCGCTATCTCCAAGTCGAAACAACCCTCTCTAACACAGACGGTGCCTCTACTCCAACTGTCGATGCTTATTCCGTCGGCTATCACACCGAAGTCAAACCTAATAAGCCCGTAGCCCAGACAGCAGTAATACAGTAGGAGTATTCCCTGAACATTTTTAATCACAAACCCAAACAACTGCCGCCATTCCTACGATCGTAGGAATGGCGGCAGGGGGCTATTTAGGAATAATGGGTAATAAGCGGTGATAAAATGGATCATTAGGGCTTGGCAAAATGTTCAGGAACTTAACAAATGGTTTAATAGATAATGGGAAACAATATCAAAATTTTGGGATACGAGAAGGAGGCGTTTAAGGAAGTCGCTAAAGCTGTTTTGAGATACGCCATTCTTGGCTTGGTTGTTGGTATTTTCTTAACTTCCCCGACCGGTTTATCAAAAATTGTTCCGGAGTTGATCAAGCTTCGTAAAAAATATGGCGATAGAGTCGTTGACAAATCACTCAATAAAATAGTAAAAGATCGATTTATAAAAATTATCGAGAAAAATGGCGAAACAACTTTGAAAATTACCGAGAAGGGAAAAGTCAGATTGGTGAATTTTAATATAGACACAATCAAGATTCGTGAGTCATGCTGGGATGGGCAGTGGAGATTCGTAATTTTTGATATTCCGGAAAAGAGGCGAATTGCCCGTGATGTATTGCGTGAAAAATTAAAAGAAATCGGATTCATCCAGATCCAGAAAAGTGTCTGGGCGTGTCCGTATGAATGTGAGGAAGAAATTGATTTTATCGCCTCCGTTTATGATGCCGAGCCATATGTCAATTATATTATTGCAAAAAAGATCGATCATGAAAAATACTTAAAATCAAAATTCAACCTGAAATAGTTTTCGAAATAATGTTTCGATAAAACACTGCCGCTTTTCCCACGATCGTAGGAAAAGCGGCACAAGCAAGATAGCTGCAAGATTTTTCAACAATCTTTCGGTGATACTCTATAATACTTAGCAACACTCGACTATACCCAGCAATACTCAACATTATTCAACGATGCTCGACAATAGCCAAACATTACCGCGATCGGATATCCTATTTTTTCTTGTAATAAATGGGTTTTCCGCTATAATAATGATAGAAAAATTTGAAAGGGGTGATTAAATTGGTGAGATCCGAAAATCCAGAGGTAACAATAAGAAGATTTTTTAGGGAAGTGCAATTGAGTGGGGTTCTAACCGAAGCAAAAAAAAGAAAATATCGCGAAAAAGAGCCAAACCGAAAAAAAAGAAGGGAAGTTGCAAAACGAAAAGCCGTTAGAAACGAATACAAGCGCGGGTGGTAATAAAACCATCAAACTTGTCGTTTATGTTGTGATTGTAATTTTGGTATTGGCGGTAATTTATTATCTAACCAGACAAAACGCAAACACATTTAAGATCAATATGTAATGAGTCAACTCGATTGGATTAATCAAGAGATTATTAAGGACTATAAGTCGGGAAACGCCGAGAGGCGCGTCTTTTTGCAAACCATTAAAGCGGCGCTTATCAATAAAACCAAAGAATCCGGCTCTCAAATTTCCGAAGAGGATGAAATCAAAGTTCTAAAAAGTGAAATGAAACAACGCCAAGAAGCAGTCGAGCAATACAAACAGGCTAACCGGCAGGATTTGGTTGATAAAGTTCAAAAAGAAGTTGATATTCTTAAGGGGATTTTACCACAGGACTTATCTGATGAAGAAATCGAAAAAACGGTGAAAGAAAAGATTGACTCATCCGAAGATAAATCGTTCGGTTCTATCATGAAGGAGTCAATGGCTGAACTTAAGGGGCGCGCAGACGGATCTCGGGTTTCACAAATTGTTAAAAAGTTAATAGAAAGTTAATTTTTTTATGTATTTATTTGATCTATGAATTTAATTTTAATTAAATCAATTAAAAATTTTTCACTTGGTTTGAAATCGGTGGAAAAAACCGCGCTCAAAATTTTAAAAAAGAAAAATGTTACGAATTCAATTTTAGAAATTGAAATTGTTGGACGAAAAAAAATTCAGTCATTAAATCATAAGTTTCAGAAAAAAAATTGCCCGACTGATGTTTTGAGCTTTCCCCTTTCACGAGACCAACAAAATGGCGATCAGCCGAGATTGCTTGGCAATATTTTTCTATATAGTGATATAATAAAAAAGAACGCAAGACAATCAAACAAATCATTTGAGGAAGAGTTTGAATTTATCTTGGCCCATGGAATCAATCATCTGTTAGGTGTTCATCATAAATAACGGAGGGAAAAGTGCAGGAGCAGCAAAATTCAATAGTCGGAATTGATGTCGGATCAACCAAAGTTGTGGTTGTGGTTGGACAAATTCAAGAAGGAATGGTACAAATTATCGGAGTCGGAAACGCGCCAAATTCCGGGTTAAGACGAGGTTCGGTTGTCGATATCGAGGAAACAGTAAGTTCGATTTCCCAAGCCATTGAAGATGCAGAGCGCTCGAGCGGAGTGCCAATTGAAAGTTGTTTCGCATCAATTGGTGGCGGCCAAATTATGTCGGTTGAATCAAAGGGTGTTGTTGCGGTTTCAAGAGCAGATGGTGAAATTAACGAAACAGACATCGAAAGAGTGCTCGAGGCGGCTCGATCGGTTGCACTCCCTCAAAATTTTGAAATTTTACATAATGTTCCCAAATTTTTTGCCGTTGACGGTCAAACCGGAATCAAAGACCCGACCGGCATGTCGGGGATTCGCCTTGAGGTCGCAGTTCATGTTGTTGGAATATCAACCCTTGCTCTAAAAAACTTAAGCAAGGCGCTTAATCAATCCGGTCTTGAAATTGAAGGAATTGTATTTTCGCCCCTTGCAGCATCAAAGGCCTTTTTAAACAAAAAACAAAAAGAGATGGGCGTTGCTCTGATTGATCTGGGGGCGAGTTCGACATCAATGGTGGTTTACGAAGAAGGGTCATTGGTTCATTCTAAAGTGATTCCGATTGGCTCAAATCACATTACAAACGACATCGCAATTGGACTGAAAATTTCTCTTGAAGCAGCCGAGAGAATTAAACTTAATCTTATCAATGTTAATTCCGACGAAGTTAAGGAGTCCGAAAAAATAGATCTATCAAAATACGATAAAAACGAAAAAGAAAAACCGAATCGTCGTTATGTTTGCGAAATTGCCGAAGCGCGACTAAACGAAATTTTCTCGATGGTAAAACAGGAGTTAAGCGACATCGAACGAGACGAAATGCTTCCGGCCGGAGCGATTTTAGTCGGCGGCGGATCAAAGCTTGAAGGTCTACAAATTATGGCCAAAAAATCACTTGGTCTACCCGTTCAAGAGGGTAAGCCGGTCTACGAGGTTTCGGGCATAGTTGACAAATTAGATGATCCAGAGTACGCTACGGCCGTGGGGTTAATGTTGTGGGGTCTTGACGAATCGAAAAGTATCGTGTCTAATAAGAGCAAGATTAGTTTCGGCATGGACAGTATGGGAGGGGCAATAGATAAAGTTAAAAATATTTTTAAAAACTTTCTTCCATAACAAAAATGAACAAAGAGGACCTGGAAACATTTGCAACGATAAGAGTGGTTGGAGTGGGGGGCTCTGGCGGAAACTCTGTAGAAAGAATGATCAATGCCAAACTCAAAGGTGTTGAGTTTTTGGCGATCAATACAGATGCACAGGCCTTGGTTAATAATCCGGCGCCGGTAAAGATTCAGATAGGGAAAGAAACGACTCGAGGGCTTGGTGCAGGATCAAGTGTTGAGATTGGAAAGAAGTCGGTAGAGGAAAATAAAGAAGAAATTTACGAATCGCTAAAGGGATCTGATATGGTTTTTGTGGCCTATGGTGCCGGTGGTGGAACCGGAACAGGTGCGGGCCCGGTTGTCGCTTCAATTTCCAAGGAACTTGGTGCCCTAACAATTGGGATTGTTACCAAGCCGTTTTCCTTTGAGGGAATAAGGAGAAAAAAAGTTGCCGAAGAGGGGATTGAGGAGCTTGCGGATAAAGTTGATACCTTAATCGTCATTCCAAATGACCGATTGCTGCAAGTAATCGATAAAAAAACATCGCTAACTGACGCTTTCACGGTTGTTGACGACATTTTGCGCCAAGGTGTTCAGGGCATTTCCGATTTAATTACCGTTCATGGAATTATCAATGTTGACTTTGCGGATGTTAAAACGATCATGGCAGACGCCGGCTCGGCTTTGATGGGAATCGGTCGTGGTACCGGAGACAATCGAGCGATCGAGGCGGCACGCGCCGCGGTTGACTCGCCACTTTTGGAGCTATCAATTGATGGTGCCAAAGGAATACT
The DNA here is from genome assembly GCA_026397175.1 of Candidatus Berkelbacteria bacterium. GTDB lineage: Bacteria > Patescibacteriota > UBA1384 > UBA1384 > DTJR01 > JAPLVK01. Next base: position 14,120 of record JAPLVK010000014.1, read on the forward strand.
TTTTAACATTACGGGCGGACCGGATCTTTCGATGTATGAGATTGACGAGGCCGCAAAAATCATCACCGAAGCGGCAGATCCTGACGCAAATATCATTTTCGGATCAATCGTTGATGAATCAATGTCCGGAGAGGTTAAAATCACGGTGATTGCCACCGGATTTGATGAAGGAATCGAAAATAAAAAACCAGCCAAACAAACAATTCAAGAAGCACCGACTTATGGCGCAATTCCGCAGCCCCAGCCAATGAGAAGTTACACACCATTGATTGATCGGGAAGAGGAGCCACAGATGCCACAAACGGACGACATGGCCGAGACCTCCGAAGACGAACTCGAAGTCCCGGCTTTTATTAGAAGAAAGTTGAAATAACGCTTTGCGTTATTTCATCCTGAGCGAAGTCGAAGGATCTAAAAATAAGATATTAAATAAAATATATCGCCGAAGGGCGTTTTTTTAAATCACAAATATCACCAACCCCCACCTCCTCCACCACCTCCACCACCGCCGGAGAACCCGCCTCCACCCGACCCAGAACTCGATGGAGACGAAGTCATTGTTGATGAAATATTTGATGACATTTGTGATATTTCGTTCGATACGGAGTCAATGTCGAAGTTAGAAAAATTTGCACCGGCATACCAGATCGGATGATAGGTGGCAAAATATTTTTCGCCATAAATATCTTTCATTTTTTTGATCCATAAAGAAGTGATTCCAAATAAGATCGCATAAGGAAGAAACTTTTCAAAGATATTCTCTTTCTCATTAAACCTTTGACGATATTTTTCGGCGGTCTCCATATAAAGTTTAAAACCATTAATTTTGCGTAAGAGTTCCGCACCTTCTTCGGTCCTTCGTGTCATAAAAAAAGAAAAAATAAATATTATTAATCCAGATAATAAGAGAGCAAGACCGAGTTGTAGGTTTAAGAATATTAGAGACAAAACACCACCAACGGCTACCAAAAACGCAACAGAAAAAAACGATATTTGCCATGTCCTGCTTGAACTGACAAGAAATTTTTTTGAAATTAAGAAGTTTTTTGCGGTATCGGAAATTAACGGTATGTTTGTGTAGAATTTGTCTTTGAGATCGCTCAACTTAATTTGATCTCCCGATTCAAAAAGTGCCTCGAGTAATTCTTGTTCTGATTTAGAAGATACACTCTTTTTGCTTAACATTGTTAACCCGTAATCGTCTTTTTTAAAAATACCTTTGCCTTCAATTTTTTTAATTTTTAAAAATTTATTTACGGCGAGATTTATGATTGAGGCCGAAATAAAATTGTTTTTTAGAATTCCATCGGTATAAACAAACCCCATTTCAATTGGCGAAAGCTTTTCGGGAATTTCAAATTCAGGGGCAATGGTCGGATTAATTTTTGGATCTTGACCGAACTTTTTCCATAATTTAATGCAAAAATATAAAACTAAAATTGTAATCAAAAATGAAAAATACGGTCCATATTTTTCCCAAAAGGTTGGGACATAAGGATTTATAACATTTTTTGGAAAAGTTACAGATACGGTAATTCCCTCGCCCATCTCCAATGTTTTTGAATAATCAACTTTTAGGGTAGAGTTATTTTCGAAATTACCCATAACATTCAAACCATTGTTTGCACTGAAAGATCCGGAGTAGATATTAGTTTGAGAATTGTCTTTATTAATTTCTTCGGGAAAAGCAATCGAAGCGCTGAAATTATCAATCGGAATGTCCCAGAAATTTCCGTTTAAATTCCAGTACAACTCATCAAAATCAGACGAATTGTGTCTAACGGCATTTTTTACATGGTATTTAATTTTGTAATAGTTAACCCCGGAGACAAGTTTGTTTTCGTTGCCAATCTTCCAAGTCAGAGTATGCGAAATGCGATCGTTGCTTGATATATAATCAATCTTATTGTTGTTAAAATCAGTTATGGAAATTAACTCAATTGGGGACTCGATATTTTTTGTTGAACTTAAAATCTGTCTGGTTGGCAGCACTCTGAAGATCCCGTGTTTCTGTGCACTGCCACAATCGGCGGTAATATTTTCGGTAATATCAAGCGAAGAATCACGGTTGACAATAATCTGGGTTTTAAAGTCCTTAACATACCAGTAATCAACATTATCTCGAGCAAATGAATGGTTTGGTATCAAACTTACGGTGCACAATAAAAATAAAATATAAATAATTTTTTTCATTAAGTTGATTATAAGTCATGGGACAATTTGTATCAAATTATACAAAAAGGAACGATTAGTACCGTTGTTTATTTGTAGCACTTGACAACACCATATAGTGCTTTACTATTAATTAAGTACTATATGTTGTGTTTTTGGAAAAGTCAAGAAGTGACAGAAGGCATAGGAAATGCGAACAAAATAATAAGGCAAAATAAATGATTTGCCCAAGTTGTAAAAGCGACAAGACGGCGGTAATTGATTCCCGCGATGTTGATTTAAAAGCGATCAGACGCCGTCGAGAATGCGATGACTGCAAATATCGCTTTACTACTTACGAAAGAGTTGAACCCGTAAAGTTGAATGTTGCAAAAAGGGATGGTAAAGTTGAGCAATTTGATCGAGAGAAGATTATTCGCGGCATAAAAATTGCAGCAAACGATCGAATCAGCGATCCAATGGTTTCAGATGTTGCGGACGAAATTGAGCAAAAATTGTTGGAGTTAGGCGAGCCGGCAATTACAAGCAAGAAAATTGGTAACCTTGTGATTTCAAAATTAAAAAAAATTGACGAAATTGCCTACATCAGATTTGCCAGTGTTTATAAAAATTTTCAAGATATCGATTCGTTCGAACAAGAATTAGTTAAGCTCAAAAAATAGTAAGGAGGGGATATGTCGAAAGTGACTCAAATTAGCCAACGGGTAAAAACCGAACAAAAAGTTCCAAAGGTTTTAAGAAAGCCAAAAGAAAAACGCGGGCTCGAAATTCCAAGATATTTTACAAAGTCAGGCAAGGACCCTCTTGATTTTATTGAATACGAGCTTAGATCTTGTAAAATCACAAATCCCGATGGTTCGGTGATTTTCGAAATGGAGGAAATCGAAATTCCAAAGAGCTGGTCGAAAGTTGCGTCAGATGTCCTGATTTCAAAATACATAAGAAAGGGCGGCGTGCCTCAATTTGACAAGTTTTCAAATCCAATAAAAAATAAGGATGGTTCGGCTAAAATTGGAGCGGAAAAATCGGTTCGCCAAGTTGTGCGACGGCTAGCCGGATGTTGGAGATATTGGGGCGAGAAATATAAATATTTTGCTACACAAAAAGATGCGCAGGCGTTTGAGGATGAACTAATATTTATGCTTGTTAATCAATATGGCGCACCAAATTCCCCGCAATGGTTTAACACGGGCTTGAATTGGGCCTATAAAATTTCCGGTCCGGCGCAAGGACACTGGTATGCCGATGCTAAATCCGGCAAGCTCAAATTATCAGAAGATGCTTACACCCACCCCCAGCCGCATGCTTGCTTTATTCAATCAATAAGTGATAACTTGGTTAATAAAGGGGGAATTTTTGATCTTTTGGTCAAAGAAGCCAGAATATTTAAATACGGTTCCGGAAACGGTACGAACTATTCTTGCTTAAGAGCGGAAGGGGAGCCGCTCTCCGGAGGTGGAAAATCATCCGGTCTGATGAGTTGGCTTAAAATTTTTGATGTTTCGGCGGGGGGGATAAAATCCGGTGGAACAACGAGGCGTGCCTCAAAAATGGTTGTCTTAAATGCAGATCACCCTGATATTGAAAAATTTGTGCAATGGAAATATCACGAGGAGCAAAAAGCGGCATCTTTAATCGCCGAGGGTTACTCTACGGGCATTGACGGTGAGGCCTATTCGACTGTTTCCGGTCAAAATTCAAATAATTCAGTTCGGGTTACTGACGAATTTATGCAATCAGTTGAAAATGACAGTGACTGGCATTTGAGGTGGAGAGTTGATCCCGAACACATTGCCAAAACCATAAAAGCCAAAGATCTTTTCAGGCAAATATCGCAATCAACTTGGCAATGCGGCGATCCCGGCATTCAATTTGATACAACGGCAAATGGCTGGCACACTTGTCTTGCATCTGGCCGGATTAATGCGTCAAACCCCTGTTCTGAATTTATGTTTTTGGACGATTCATCATGCAATCTTGCATCGCTCAATCTCGTTAAATTTTTTGACGAAGAAACCGGTTTGATAAAAATAGACGATTTTCGCCATGCCGTTCGACTTTGGACGGTCGTGCTCGAACTTTCTGTCTTGATGGCACAATTCCCATCGTACGAGATTGCCAAAAACAGCTATTCCTATAGACCGCTTGGGCTGGGCTACGCAAACATAGGCGCGCTTTTAATGATGATGGGCTTGCCTTATGATTCCAAAGAGGGGAGAGCCATTTCGGCTTCGATTACCGCTTTGATGACCGGCGAGGCCTACGCCGCAAGCGCCGAGATGGCAAAGCACACCGGTACTTTCAAGATGTACGACAAAAACAAAGCCGACATGTTGCGTGTAATTAGAAATCATCGTCGGGCGGTTATGAATGCTCCCAAAGAGGACTTTGAGGGCTTAAGCGTAACCCCCCAGTCATTCGAAGAAGAGCTTGTTCCGGATGATTTAGCTCGAGCAGCCAGGGAATCATGGGACAAAGCGCTTTTGGATGGCGGGAGGTTTGGGTTTAAGAATGCCCAAGTAACATTACTTGCGCCAACAGGAACAATCGGGCTTTTGATGGACTGCGATACAACCGGAGTTGAACCCGATTATGCTTTGGTGAAATTCAAAAAGCTGGCTGGCGGCGGTTACTTTAAGATTATCAATCAATCAGTTCCCCGTTCGCTCAAAAAGCTTGGATACTCGAAAGACGAGGTCAAAGATATTATTCAATATATAGTCGGGTCGGGAAATTTGGATGGCTCGCCTCACATAAACAGCGATTCGCTTTTGAGCAAGGGGCTGTCCGAAAAAGAAATTAACGAAATATCAAAAAAATTACTCGGGGCGTTTGACTTAAATCAAGCATTTACGCGGGAACTTATTTCGGATGAGACATTCGAAAAAATTTCTTTAAAAGAAGAAAGTGGTGAGTTCGATTTGCTTTCCCAGCTTGGTTTTTCGAAAGATCAGATTCGTGAAGCAAATGAATATATTTGTGGGATTATGACAATTGAAGGTGCGCCGCTTTTAAAAGATGAGCACTTGGCGGTTTTTGATTGTGCGAATAAATGTGGTCAATATGGAAAAAGATTTATTGCTCCAAGAGGCCACCTTAAAATGATGGCTGCGGTTCAGCCGTTTTTATCGGGCGCAATTTCAAAAACCGTTAATATGTCAAACGAAGTAACGGTCGAAGATATTGAAAAAACTTATCTTGAGTCATGGAAATTAGGAATAAAGGCGATCGCAATTTATCGCGACGGCTCCAAATTAACCCAACCGCTAAACGCCAAAAAAGATAATGAAGAGAAAGCGCAAGTTGAAAAGGAAATTGTTATCGAGTATAGGCCTATTAGAAAAAGGATGCCAAAACAGAGATCATCCGTCACGCGTAAAGTAACGATTGGTGGCCATAAGATGTTTTTGACCGTTGGCCTTTACGAAAATAATAAACCGGGCGAGCTCTTCATTATTATGAATCAGCAGGGGAGTTTCGCGGCGGGCATGGCTGATTCGTTTGCCAAAATGGTTTCGATCGGTTTGCAGTATGGTGTTCCAATCGAGACGATTGTTTCACAGCTTCGTCATATGCGTTTTCAGCCGATGGGATTTACGGGCGACTCTGATATTTCAAATGCGTCTTCAATCTCCGACTTTATCGCCCAATGGTTTCAGAGGATGTTTTTAGGTGATGGTCTGAAGGCCATGAAACTTCCTTTTGAGGATGAGAAAAAGGAAGAAAGCATTAATGTTAGTCCTAAAGCCGAAAATAAAATGGAGCTAAAAAATCAAAGCCAAAAAAGCATTTTCTCGGAAGACCTTGGCTTTTCGGGCGAAATGTGTCCTGACTGCGGTCTGGCTACGATGGTCTTGAACGGAAAATGTTATAAATGTGTCAATTGTGGGGCAACAACGGGGTGTTCATAGGGGAGGGACGAGAATCGAGTATAGAGTATATAGGGCAGATGTGGGGAGAAAATTCCTGTATACTACATACTAAATTCTATATACTCATCATGATTATTGCATACTTTGGTAAGGGCAAAGGAAAAACAACCGCGGCACTAGGGGCCGCCCTAAGGGCCTCTGGCTATAAATTTAAGACCGAAATTATTCAGTTCGTCAAAAGCAATGATTCTCCAAGTGGCGAAGAAATAGCAGTTAAAAATTCCAAATTGATCAAAATAAAAAAATTTGGACTTGGGTTTGTTTCGATTAAAGGAGACAAACACGATCTTAGGGAACATCAGCTGGCCGCTCAAAAAGGGCTCGAATACGCAAAAAAAACGATCTCAAAAAAAGATATAAAATTCATAATTCTTGATGAGATATTGGGAGCGATACACGCAGGTCTGGTTAAGAAAAATGAGGTTATCAAGATAATAAACAAAACCAATAAAAATAAAATAGTTATTTTGACCGGTAGGCCTCAAGTCAAGGAAATTTTTTCGCTTTGCGATTTAGTGTCTGAAATGAAAGAAGTCAAACACCCCTATAATAAAAATGCTCCCGCTATCAAGGGATTGGACTTTTAAAAATTGAAATCTGCTATAATTAAATTAATGAAAAAAATACTTCTCGTTGCAATTTTAGGGGTTTGTGTATTATTAACAGGTTGCTCCGGCTCTTCAAAAACCCCTACGGCGACTCAAACCAAAGCCACAACCCAAGATATTGGTGCTGTGGACCCTCTTTTAACACAGCAAGGATTTGTTCGCCAACAATTAACTGATCCGGCTCTGTTTGATTATGTTGAAAAAGCGGGGAATAACATTCCGATTGTAACCAGCCAAACCTCAAATTCATCAGCTCAAAAGAAAATTGGACTTGTTGCAAATTTTCAAAAGACACAAAAGTATGGTTTGCAAGGTGTCGCCACGGTTCTTTCGGCCGAAACGATTCAAGTCAAGGACTTTTCTTATAATGGCGGCTGCGGGCCGGTTAAACTGGGCTTAACTATTTCGAATAACGCCACCCAGATTTTAGCGTCAGTTAAAGAAATTTCCCAACCCGTTTCCAAAACATCCTTCGATCTCGCGATTCCTCAAAACCTTACCTTGGCTCAATTTGATACTATTGCGGTTTACTGCCCGGATAACGAAGATCCGGTTTCAAGTGCCGATTTAAGTGCTCAATAGACAAAATAGCCATTTGACAAATGGTTTTATTTTGTCAAAATTGGGGATGTAAAAAATAAGTCAACAAAATGCCATTTGCTACGATTTTAATTTTGTCTATTGTGTCGAGATTTATTCCCCACGCAGCGAATTTTACCGCAGTTGGAGGTCTAACCATTTTTGCATCCAAAAAACTTGGGGTAAAAAACGCGATTATTATAACCTTAACATCTGCAATTATTTGTGATATTTTTCTTGGGTTTTCTTTTGCCTCAATTTTTGTTTATGTCGGTATGATCGGCTATGCGGTTTTCGGCAAATTTATTTCAAAAAAGATAAGTTATATTTATGTTCCGGTAATTGGTTCGATTTTTTTCTTTTTGGTTTCAAACTTCGGGGTATTCCTTGGGCCGTGGTATATACACAATTTTTCTGGACTGACAGCGTGCTTTACGGCCGCACTTCCATTTTTTAAAAATACATTAATTTCTGATATTGTGTTTACGCTGGCTATATTTTCTTTTGTAGCAATTTATAAAAAAATTAAAGAAGAGGGGTTATTATGGGGCACGAGCTTACAGGAGCCGATTTTGAAGAAAAAGTAATCAAATCAAAAAATCCGGTTATGGTTGATTTTTTTGCGCCATGGTGCGGGCCTTGTAAAATGATGGGGCCAATCATTGATGAACTTGCCAAAGAGTACTCTTCGAAGATAGATATTTATAAAATGAATGTTGACGAAGCGGGGGATCTGGCCAATCAATATCAAGTAATGTCAATTCCAACAATTATTTTTTTTAAAAGAGGGAAGCCGATAAATCAGTTAATTGGTGCACAATCAAAAGCCAAGATCATTAAAGTTCTTGAGGACTTAAAATAAAAATTCGCCCATAAGGTTGACATCTGGGTTAATTTGTGGTAATATAGCTTTTCTTCCAAATACGAAGCTCTCGAAAGAGATCTTCTATTTGGAAGATCGCACATTTCCAAAATCAACTGCAGCAAAAATCGCAACAGGAGATGAAGCAAATGAAGACGAAAGCTGCGTTTTGGTTTGTTGTTTGGGTGGCGGTAGTCGGCGTGTGCTGCTGGTGGGCGAAGGCCCACTGGTATCTAGTCGGCCGGGTGCCGCTCAATGACCCGGAGGTCTGGCAGGGAACCCTGCTTACAGCAGGGTTCATCTGGGCGCTGCTCGAGGTCTCAAGCGGCCGGATTTTCGCCAACATTGCGTTGGCGTGCGGCTGCAGCCGACCTCGGATGCATGCTCACAAGCCCCGCCGGGACCAGAAGGCCGGCATCCTGGCCGCGTTGGACGAAAGTCCATACCGCGAGCCATCGGCCGGCTAGCACTTTGCCTCGGCTATGAAGGACGGTCGAGGTGACGCAAAAAGGGGAGTATGGGAACTCGCGTTTAACGCGACTAACCAGCTCCCCCTTTAACTTTTCAAAATTTCCACTTTTATTTTCCCGTTTCAGGAAGAAAAATCAGCTTTTTCGCTTCTGATGAAAGCTCGCAAACTTGTCGAGAAGGTTTATCAGAAAGAAGGAGCTGATTTTTTGTTCCTGAAACAGCGTGCAGGGGTTGGATCGTTAAGGATAGCTTTCGAGGGCGGAACTCGAAAGTGCATTTCGCTTCGCCCGCCTGCAAAAGCTATCGCTTTAGCGATTGCGGGCAGGCAAGTAGGCCCCCTTGTCCTTAACAAACAGTATCTGTAGCCCGAAGGGCTACAAAAGATCTCTCGACAAGCTCGAGATGACAAAATAAGTTTGTTTTAAAATTTCCCCTTCCAATCTGCTATAATCCAGAATATGGAGGACTTACTAAAAAATTTAAATCCCGAACAGCTCAAAGCAGTTAAACATAAAACCGGTCCTCTTTTAATATTAGCCGGCGCAGGAACGGGCAAAACGACTGTTGTTACCAGAAAAATCGCATATATCATTTCGCAAAAATGGGCCAAACCATCAGAAATTTTGGCCTTAACTTTTACCGATAAAGCAGCGGCCGAAATGGAAGAGCGGGTTGATCGGATTGTTCCTTATGGTTTTGTTGACACACAAATTTCCACATTTCATGCTTTTGGCGATCGTCTTTTAAGGGACTTTGCGCTCGATCTTGGTCTGCCGGCTAATTTTAAGGTTTTAACGCAAACGGAACAGGCGATATTTGTGAGAGAAAATCTATACGCATTTGATCTCAAATATTTTAGGCCGATTGCAAATCCGATTTCGCATATTTCGGAACTTTTAAAACATTTTTCGCGGCTCAAGGATGAGCTGATCGCTCCTGAAGATTATCTTCAGTTCGCTCAAGTAAAAAGTAAAAAGTTAAAAGTTAAAAGTAAAGAGGAAGACGAAGAGAATGAAAAACAGCTAGAGCTGGCCAAGGCATACAGCACTTATCAGGACTTAATGATTCAGTCCGGTAATCTTGATTTCGGCGATCAAATTTATTTAACCTATAAGCTGCTAAAAGAAAATGAAAAAGTCCTAAATGAATGTCGTGAAAAATTTAAGTTTATTTTGGTTGACGAGTTTCAGGACACAAACTTTGCGCAATATCAAATTATTAAACTTTTAGCTCAAAATAATAGCAATGTAACGGTAGTCGGCGACGACGACCAATCAATTTACAAATTTCGGGGTGCATCAATTTCAAACATTTTATCATTTAAAGATGATTATCCAAAGTGCAAGCAAATTGTTTTAAATAAAAATTATCGCTCGACACAACAAATTCTCGACGCGTCTTACAAATTGATAAAACATAATAATCCGGAACGGTTAGAGATTAAAAATAAAATAAATAAAAAATTATTTTCAAATCATAGCGGCGATATTCCGGAATTATTATACTGTGAAACATTATCTTGCGAGGCGGATGAGGTTGCAAAGAAAATTGTTGAGTTAAAAAAATTGAAGGGCTATCGAAATAACGATTTTGTAATTTTGGCTCGTGCCAATAATCACCTTATTCCATTTATTCAATCCCTAAATTTGCAAAAAATCCCAAATGTTTTTGTCGGATCTTCTTCTCTTTTTGAAAAACCGGAGATAAAAATGTTAGTTGCATTTTTAAAATGTTTGGTTTACGACGATGACAATTTATCGTTTTACGAACTGGCGAGAAGTGAAATTTATAATATTGATGAAAATGTTTTAGCCAAATATTACACTTTAGCCAAAAGAGAAAACCAGAATTTTTTTGATCTATTTCAGAGAGCAGGGGAGTCGGATACCAAAATTTTAGAAATTATCGAAGACATTAAAAATTATAGATCAAAGATTAATTCACTTCGTGCGGGCGAGGTTTTGTACGATTATTTAAAGCATAAAAAATACTTTAAAAATGTTGAATTGGACTCATCAACCGAAGCGGAATTAAAAATTATTAACATTGCGAAACTTTTTGATCGAATCGCCCAATTTGATCATACCGCCCAAAATAAATCCGTATTATCGTTTTTAGAAAATCTTGAATTAATTTTATCGGTCGGAGATGAAGTTCAGTCATCGGACATTGATCCGGATTTAGATGCGGTAAATTTAATGAGCGTTCACGCCTCAAAGGGATTAGAGTGGCCGGTGGTTTTTATTGTCAATATGGTTTCAGACAGATTTCCCTCGAGAGATCGTCGTGAAAAATTACAAATTCCGGAGAAATTAATTAAAGAAAAATTACCGGAAGGGGATTTTCATTTGCAAGAAGAAAGGCGGCTTTTTTATGTCGGGGCAACTCGCGCAAAGCAATATTTGTTTTTAACTTCAGCAGGGGATTATGGCGGAAAACGATTAAAGAAGGTCTCGCAATTTGTCCTTGAACTTTTAGACGAATCGGATGTTCTAAAATTAAAGGCAAAATTATCACCATTTGAATTATCTAGGCAACAAATTGATGATTATCACACTTGCCCCAAAAAATATTATTTTGCTTCGAAACTTCAAATCCCTTTGCCCACAAATTGGCATTTTATGTACGGAACGGCAATTCATGAGTCAATCGGGAGATATTATCAGAGAAAAATGAAAGGCGAGTCGCCTACTCTTGACTTAATGATAAAGGATTTTAATCAATCGTTCACGAGCGAGGGATTCATCACTCGACAGCACGAAGAAGAAAGAAAGAGAACCGGAATTGAAACGCTAACGCGGTTTTTTGTGGACGATCAAAAGTTGAATTTAATGCCGCATAAAATTGAAGAGAGATTTGAATTTATTGTTGATCGAGTAAGAATTACCGGCCGCTACGACCTAATAATGAAATCGGGTGATAATTTCGAAATTTGCGATTTTAAGACATCCGAAGTCAAAGATCAAAAAGATGCGGACAGAAGAATCAAGGATTCAATTCAAATGAAAATTTACGCCTTGAGTTGGTTTGCAAATAAGGGCAAAATTCCCAAAACGAGTTTATATTTTATCGAGTCGGATTTGAAGGGGACGAAAGAATTTAGCAATGATGAAATTGATGAAGCCAGAAAAGTCGTTGAAGATGCAATTTGTGGAATAAAGAGGGGAGATTTTCAAGCCATGCCGAACGAAAGACAGTGCGGACTTTGCCCCTATAAAGATATTTGCAGGGAGTCGGCTAAATGACCGGCAAAACCCATCAGGTCTTGGGAATGGCAACAGCGCTTTCGTATTTTGTTTCGCAATCAGATGTCAAATATTCTCCGGCTACCATGGGAGCAGTGCTTGTTGCAGCCCATTTAACTTCTGTTTTACCCGACATTGATCAACCGGCCGCCCAAATTTGGGCAGAGTTGCCTTTTGGAAAAACGATTGGCAAAATTTCCGATCCGATCTTAAAACATAGAAACATAACTCATTCAGCCGTCGGTTTTATTCTAATCGGTACCGGACTTTTTTACCTTTTTAAATTATTTCCTGATTATTGGGGAATTGACCGCAGAGTCCTTTTAATTGCATCTTTAATCGCATATTGCTCGCATCTTGTTGCGGATATGTTTACTCAAGAGGGGATTCCGTTATTTTTTCCATATAAAAGAATGATTGGAATTCCGCCAAAACCGTTTGATGGCATAAGAATAATGACGGGAAAATGGTTTGAAAACCTTGTAATATTTCCGGCAGTTAATTTGTTTTTTATAATTTTTATAATTTTAAACTGGTCTAAAATAAAAATGATTTTGTTGAGATAAATCAAACATCCATAACGGTGATATTTTTGTTGTAATTTTATTTACAGCATGAAATAATAGAAACAATGAAATTTTTTGGGGGAAAGAGAAATTTAGTTATGGCACTGGTTGCGGTGCTAGTTTTAAGTGGCGCGGGCTTCGCGTCTTACGGACTCATACAGAAAAAAATTTCTGCAGACACGGATAGTTCTTCCGAATTTGCAAAACAGGACAAACTAAAACCAGAATACATACCAGGGAGTTTTTTAGTTAAAGTCAAGTCGGATCAGAGCTCGACATCAAAATCATTGAAAGATAAAGGACTGGGAAATCTGACTTTCACTAAATTATATAATTCCGATACAGTTAAAACCAAAAGTATAGATAAAGATTCGAACCTTGACAAATATCTAGTCGCCAAACTACCGCCAGAAACAACAAAAATGCCTAATGAGCTACAAGAACTTTTTAAACAAAAAAATAATGGACAAACATTTGAAGAGGCAAGAAATTTAAGAGTTCTCGAGGCACTGCAAAATGATCCAACTATTGAAGCAGTTTCGCCAAATTATTTAAGAAAGACCTCTTGGAGTCCCGATGATCCATATTATCATCAGGGCTATGATTTCGGAACGGGATATGATGCCATGTGGGGAATGAAAAATCTATCCATGGAAGGTGCATGGGATAATTCAAAGGGGAAAGACATCGTGGTTGCCGTTATAGATACAGGAGTAGATTACAATCATGAAGATCTCAAAGATAACATTTTGAAAGATCAATCGGGAAATATTATAGGTCAAAATTTTACAACAGATGACACGGCAGCATTTATGGACAATTTCGGCCATGGCACCCATGTGGCCGGGACAATCGCAGCCGTAGGAAATAACGGGGTCGGAGTTGTCGGTGTTGCACCTGAAGCAAAAATTATGCCCGTTAAAGTTCTAGGTGACAATGGAAGTGGGTCTGATGTAAGTATTTCGCAAGGAATAATTTTCGCCGCTGACAATGGAGCTAAAGTTATTAATATGAGCCTCGGCGGAATAGGATTCGATCAAATAATCGAGGATGCTCTAAGTTATGCAGTTAGCAAAGGAGTTGTGATAGCGGTAGCTGCAGGAAATGACAATTACGATGCAAATGTCGAATTTCCTGCATCATCCCAGAATGTTGTGACTGTTGCCGCATATGATCCATATTCCATAAAGGCAGATTTTTCTAATTTCGGACCAAAAATTGATGTTTCTGCACCAGGCGTTGACATTCTCTCCACGGTTTCCTCGACACATTCTTCCGAGATACCAGATAATAAAATTATTGACGGTAAATACGCTCGACTTAGCGGAACTTCGATGGCAACTCCTCATGTTAGCGGCCTTTTGGCACTAATTGCTTCGAAAAATCCATCTTGGTCAAGAAACGATATTATCGAATCCTTGAAACAAAAAACGAGCGATATGGGAACAAAAGGAATTGACGATTTATATGGTTTTGGGAAACCAAACATAAGCCAGTCGCTTGCTCTTACTACTCCTCCGATTCTGCCTACAGCAGATATCCAGAATTTATCGGAGGTTTACAACACAGATTTTTCGATAACAGGCGTCGCCGGAGGAAACAATTTTGCAAATTACACATTAGATGCACATTTTGCCAGCCGGGTTGGTAATAATCCGACAGAATATTTTTCCGTAAGTTCTTCAAGTGCCCCTAAGAACCAAATTGCAAATCTCGGCAAATTTTCCGCCGGGAAAAAAGATGATGGATTTTATTATGTCCGGCTGATAGATAAAAACAAACTAGGTTATCAAAACAGAATCGTAAAAAAGTTCTATCTGGCAACGGATCAAGTTGCAGGATTCCCTGCAGTAGCAGATGCTATATCATTTTTTCCAATCCACATGGGTTCAAATCAAAAGGGACTGATTTCTCACGGATATGGAACAATTAGTATTTTTTCGGCAGACGGGAAACAGCTAAAGAAAAAAGATTTTAATGATGATCAAATGATTGACAGTTTTATGGTGAGTGATGTAAACGGAGATGGTAAAGACGAAATTGTAATGACGCTTTATACTTTCAATACTTCTTCATGGCAACATAAAATTAATATTTTAGACCAAGATTTTAATGTTATTTCTCAAATCAGCACCGAAGCGTATGCGGGCTATTATCTTGCAAGCTATGATTTCAATGGCGACGGTATAAGTGAAATAATTTTTAACGATGCATATTACACTTTTTCTAGCCCAATGGCAACAAAGTTTTTCAAAATTAAAGTCGCGGACAAAAATGGCAACATCATCGCATCGCGCGATATGCAGACAACCAAAGAGCAATGGGTGGGTTGCAATGAAGGCGCGATCGGAGATGTCAATAATGATGGCAAAACAGAAGTTGCTCTCTCCTGCCGAAAAATTACTAACGGCAATGAGTCTAGACATATTGTGCTTCTGGATAATAATTTGAATATCCGATGGTCAACAAGAGTGGGAGTCAAAACTCCTGCTAACTACGGCCTGAGTAGTGAAATTGAGCTGTTTGACATAAACCAAGACAAGAATTTGGAAATTATCCAGGGAACACCATATTATTTTAGTTCAGACCCTATGAATGACACAACCCAAATTAGTTTTATTGATAGTAGCGGAAAAACAATTAAGAGTTTTTCTCAAAAAAGATACATATTATCTCTAACGCCTTATTTATGGAATAATGACATATTCCTTGCTGTTAATGATTTGCGCGATAAAGGAGTAGGGATCAATTTACTTAATGATTCCGGTAAGAGCGTTAGTGGATGGCCATATCTCTTAAGATATGACAAGGGTGGAGGGGTCGCTAGATTGCCTGTTGTGTTCGATTACAACAATGATGGAAATCCTGAAATCTTTGTAACCGTAAACGATATGTATCTTGCTGGAATGAAATCTGGAAAAATTTTCTTCAAAAAAGTTATAAATAGCTTGATTTTTTATCCATTATTGGATGATATTAACATGGACGGAAAGATAGAGATGATGATAGGCGGAAGTTACGATTATTATTATCGTGATTATCTATATCTTCCGGGAATATACGCCTATAAGACCGAAGCTAGTGCGACAGCACAAAATCTGCAATGGCCTATGTATAAACATGATCCCCAGCGAACCAATAACGGTTCTAATAATATATTCTAAATAATATCCATATCCAGTGTAATTGCAAATTCGGTCGCGGGTGCTTGCATAAAACTGCAAATTGTCCGATAATGAAATAAATAGAATAAAAATTGGAGGGGAAATGTCAAGAATCATTGGGAAATCGCTTTTTATAGTTGGTATATTGGTCTCGGTTCTCGCTGGACTCACGCCGTCAAGCTATTGGACAATCATATTGATTGCTCTTGGGCTGATTGTCGGTTTTATCAATATTTCAGAGAAAGAGGCAGAGAAATTCCTTATCGCTTCGATCTCTCTTCTTGTTATCGGAACAGCAGGTTTGAGTGCGTTAATCCTAAATGGAAATGCAGTCGTAACCACACAGGGGATTTTAAATAATTTTGTTTCCTTCGTGGCAGCAGCGGCGCTTGTTGTGGCGCTAAAAACGGTAATTTCTCTTGGGGAAAAAGATAAATAAAGAATGACTCACAAAAAATCCGATTTTTCATATGTGCTTCTGGTTGCAATAGTTATTTTAGTGTTGCTTGGATTTTATTCGACATTTGTGAGCCCGCTCGGTAAGACCAACCAAGGCAAAATAACCTATCTTGATTCTGAAGCAAAATTTGAACTACAATACCCTGAAAATTTTGAGCTAAATAAAAACACAAACGAAGTTGGAGGAATTGGCGATATTAATATTTATCCCAAGGGTTCAACTAACGAGTTTGATCCTCAATTTATCGAGATTATTTACCAAAATGAAGAAACGGGTATGGAACTTAAGGATCAGGCCTCAAGTTTCTTGAAGGGTGTCCCAAGCGATCAACTTAAAAAGGTTGCAAAGTCGGATTTTGAAATGATCCAGTATGTAGAATCAAAAGGCGTTGGCGAAAGAAAATCATACGATTTCTTTATCTCTAACGGCAAATTTGTAGCTGCGATCTTTTATCAAAGAAGGTTTGATAGTGAAAACCCGCTAACCTTAATAGACAACAGCGCTTTTTACAGCATCTACATCGGTGTCCTAAACTCTATAAAGACAAATATTTATTAGCCCCTAAAAATTTGCATGTTCGAACTTTGTTCTCTATTATAGATATATGAATACAACATATATTATTTTGATTTCATCTATTGCTACCTTGGTGTTGGCCGCTATTATTTTTTATCTTTTTCTTAAATTTAAAAAAACGGATATTAACGAAAACAGCGTCAACGATACATTTTCTCGGATTGCAACTGATGCACTCGATAAAAACAGCGAGCGGCTGATGATGAGAGTCAAGGAGGTTTTAGCGCAAGAGAAATCGGAAATAAGAACGGATATTGAAGGGAAAAAATCCGCCATTAATAATCTTATCGAGGAGATAAGAAGAGATATCAGAAAAAATGAGCAGCGTTTAGAGCGAAGTGACGAAGATCGTGTAAAATCGTTTTCAGCGCTACAGGGAGAGTTGGAAAATTACAAGAAAGTTACCGGAGATCTCAAGGTAAGCACGGAGCGGCTAAGAAATTTACTCTCGAACAATCAAATGAGGGGCGCCTTCGGCGAACAAGTTGCGGACGACCTTCTTAAAATGGCCGGTTTTGTAATTAATCAAAATTATACAAGAAACGAGGCACAATCAAATGAATCAACCAGACCCGATTTCACCATTTTATTACCCGACAAAACCAAGATTAACATTGATGTTAAATTTCCCTATGCCGCGCTTGTTAAATCGGTTGAGTCCGAAGATCCGGTCGAAAAGAAAAAACATTTTCAAACATTTAAACAGGATGTTAAGGAGAAAATTAAACAGGTCTGTACCAGAGAGTACATCAATCCCGAAGAAAAAACGGTTGATTTTGTGATTTTGTTTATTCCAAACGAAATGATTTTTAGTTACATCTACGAGAATATGAGTGATGTCTGGGAAGAAGCAATGCGCAAAAAAGTGATCTTGGCCGGGCCGTTTAGCTTTACCGCAATTTTAAGAATGGTCAAACAGGCCTACACAAATTTTAGCTATCAGGAAAACTTGCAGCATATAATTGGTCTCATTCAGAGGTTTGATTTGGAATATCAAAAATACAGTCAATCGGTAGATAATCTTGGGGATAGAATCTTGTCGGTAAATAAGCAATTTGAAGTTGTTTCTACAACAAGAACACGACAGCTGACGGGAATTGTTGATAAAATCAAAAATCAAGGGATCATCGAAAGCGAAACCAATCAAGAGATAGGAAAGCTAACGGACATCAGCTAAACAGTAAGGGTCGGCTGATTAGGCCGACCCCTTAAGGTGAAGTAAGTGCTGGACGATAGGCCACCACTTGCCGCGGAAAATCTCATCACCATACTTTTCGACGATCCATCTGTTTGTGTTGTACTCAAAACAAATGGGAATGATACCGGTTTCTGCCTGCCTCTGGTAAAACAGTTCTATTTCGAAGGGATTATCTTCGATAATGAACTTGGCTCCAATGCCTTGACAGAACTCAAGTTTCGTTATTCCTTCCTGAATGCCTTCGGGGTTGTTATGGCCTACGGCATAATAGACATCGCGTTGTCCAAAAAGATGTGCTATCCACCGTTCGGTCGAATGTGTTCCTCTGGGTGTTCGAGCTGTCAAAGGGTAAGCACGGTAGAAGAGATCAAGGGTGCTGATCGCTTCTTGAGAATCAAGCACGGGGTTGAGCATATCGGCCGTATACAATGATCGGGCACCTGTACCAGCGCGATTAACTTCTTCAACAGTGCAATTTAGGATTTGAGAGAGATGAAACGATCTACACTCAGCAGCTATTCTGCGCGGAAGCTTGAGCTCAAGACAAAGGTAATCAAGAAAGTCCTGCGGATCGGATAACGGCCCGTCAACATCAACCATCACAATTTCTTTTTCCACTCCTTAACATCCTTTCAATGATCGCGATCATTGAAAAATATCACAACTTAGTGTAAAATTCAACAGATAAGAATTAAATAAGCATGGAAACAAAAATAAATATAAAAGTAATCTACGAGAGTAAGGGTTATCTGGTTATTTCAAAACCGGTCGGTATTGCTGTGCATCCAGGGGCCGATCGCGAATCATTTACCGTAATGGATTGGCTGTGCGAACAATATCCAGAAGTGTTAAAACAAAAATGGTTATCAAGTGATCGAATTGGAATCGTGCACCGGCTCGACAAAAATACTTCCGGTTTGATGATTCTCGCCAAAACCCCGCAAGCGCTTGATTTTTTTCAGGATCAATTTAGAAATCGAGAAGTCGAAAAGTACTACCAGACATTGGTTTGCGGTGAACTCAAATCAAAGCACGGATTTGTTGCCGTTGATATTTTTAGGGATCCCAAGGATCGAAAAAAACAAACTGCCGAGGCAATAAATTTTGGATTAAGCGAGACGGAGCGAAAAAAATCGGCAAGCGAATATTGGGTAGAACGAGATTTTAAATATAAAAACCAAATTTTGTCCTTGCTGAAGGTTCGTATTTTTACCGGTCGAAAACATCAAATCAGGGTACACATGAAATACGAAGGTTATCCCGTTGTTGGTGACCCAGCTTACAATACAAAACCATCCAAGCGGTTATCAAAAGAGCTGGGAATTGGCAGACAATTTTTGCACGCGTATAAACTAAAAGTTCTTGATTTTGAGACAAAAAAACCAATTGAATTTACAGACGATATCCCGCAGGACTTGCTGGATGTGATCGAAAAAATATCATGAGTTATTGGTTTAAAAAAGTACAAAAACCAATCATCGGCCTTGCCCCGATGCATCAGGTTTCAAGAGCCGACTTAAGAAAAAAGTGTATAAAATTTGGAGCCGATGTTACTTATAGCGAAATGGTCGCCGCCGAGGCCGTTATTCGCAATGTTCCACAGGCCTTCGAAATGATGAAGTTTTCAAAATTAGAAAGGCCGTTTGTTATTCAAATATTCGGATCAAATCCGGACTCAATGGCCAAGGCGGCTGAAATAATCGAAACACAATTTAAACCGGACGGCATTGATATAAATTTTGGCTGCCCGGTTCAAAAAGCCGAGAAGCAAGGTTTCGGAGCTTGCCAGCTTCAAGACGCAAAAACGGCTGGGAAGATCGTTGCAGCAGTTTCCTCCGTGCTCAAAAATACTCCGCTAAGTGCGAAAATTAGAATTCCCTCTAAAGATATTAAACAATCTCTGAATTTCGTCAATGAAATTTATCAAAACGGCATCAAAATGATTGCGATTCATGGACGATATCCGGAGCAAAAATATCGAGGTTTGTCCGACTGGACATTTGCATACGAAGTCAAAAAACGGTTCCCGGATTTGATTGTTTTGGGAAATGGCGACATCCACTCACTTGATGATTTAAAAAATAAACTGGACAATTTGGACGGCGCGCTCATTGGAAGAGCCGCTAAGGTTAAACCGGAAATTTTTAAATCGCTATCTCAAATAAAGAAGTAGGCCAGCCCGCCGCGGCGGGATGCCCTGTGAGCTTGGTCTCGTCAAATGAGCCGCGCCGTTAATCGGCTTTAGCGACGACGACAAGGCGAAGACGGACCTGCTGGTTAGCGACTTGGACCGCTAGGTCTGTCGTGCCAATCCCGACTCCCCTCAACCTTAGCGTTAGTTTGCCGGTGCCGATTATCCGACACTCGGTGGTGACGAGGTCCGGAGTGGTTACCCACCAATCGGCCACTTCACAGGATCCGTCGTCTTGCCACTCATAGACGATATTCACCTGTTTGCCAATGTCGAGCGTGTAGATCCAGCCAGTTTTCGCTGGATCGTGCTTCCCCGATTCGTCGATGATCCGGACTGTGAAGAATTCGTCTGCGGCTTGCACAGAAGTTACCTGTACAAAAGCGATGAAGCATGCGACCGCAATAGCCGACTTCATCATTTGCCTCCGTTGCTGTGGTGTGTGGATCAAGCGATTAATTGAAAAGTTTACTCTAAATTCGAAAAAAAATCAAGTCCCTATCTTGATATATGGAACAATTATTTTAAAAGTTTATTTTTCGAGAGTGATTGCGCCAACCGGACATGCCGTGGCCACCTCATCGAGGTCGCACGACTCACATTTGTCTACATTGTCTTTGACGCGACTCTTGCCGTCAATTAGCTCGAAACAATCTCCGCAAAGATTTACGCAAGTTGAGCAACCAATGCATTTTTCTCGATCAACGGTTATTTTCATATGCCCTCTCTATTTAATTTATATTTTCAGTATAGCAATAAGACGAAAAAATGTAAGCAACAAATTTAAATTGACACTTCGGCCATAGATGATAATCTGTAATAAGGAATAAAATGATAAAAATAAAAGTTCACAATAAGATCTTCGGTAAATATAGTGAAATTGATAAATTTTTTTTAGTACCAAAAAAGATATGGGATGATTTTGAAGTTGGGGAAAAAGAGTTAAAAATTAATAATCAAAAAGTGCGAGTAAGGATTTACGATGTCTTGTGCGACTGCAGCTCAAAAATGCATAACCATAGAATTGCTGACTTAAGGTCTGTCTGGGAAAAATTGAATCTCGAAGAAGGCAACGAAATTACGGTAGAAAGATGATAAAAAAAATTGCGGTAATTGTTTATTTTGTAAAAAAGGGAATCCCTTATTTTTTTGTTGGCAAAAGACCAAACGGGGTCTATCAATATGTTACCGGCCATGTTGAACAAGGAGAAACGGAACCCGAAGCGGCAAGGCGGGAATTGGTCGAAGAACTGGGTGCAAAGGAGTTGCGAAATTTTTTAAATTTAAAAACGAGTTTTAATTTTAAAGCAAAATACGACAAACAAGAAAAGGACTATGAAGAAGAAATTTTTGCCGCTGAAATTACTGACGGAAAAGTACAACTTGAAGCAAAAGAATTCAAGAGTTGTAAATTTCACAAATTTGATGAAGCTAAGGAATCATTATATTTTGACTCCCATAAAAGATATTTAACAATTGTAAATCAAAAAATCTTAAATCGTAATTACCCAAAAATTTTTATTATAGTTGGGCCGGCCGGAGCTGGAAAAGGGTCGATCTTGCAAAAAATTACCAGTCCTGAATTTTATTGGCCAAGTACTGTTACGACAAGAGAAAGAAGGCCTGGGGAAAAAGAAGCGCATCGGTTTTTTGTTAAAGAAGCGGAGTTTCTAAAAATGAAAAATTCGGGAGAATTAATTGAAAGTTGCAAGGTTCACCGCAGGGACTGGTATGGAAGTTTATATAGTGAGATTAATGATGCGGCGAATAAGGCACAAAATGTTTTAATCGAACTTGACATTAACGGTGCCAAATTTTATAAAAAGAGATTTTCAAATGCAATTACAATTTTTATAAAAATTCCCAACGACGAAATTAAAACGAGAATGATAAAAAGAAATCCACGAGAATCACTTGATGAAATCGAAAGGCGAATTCAAACGGCAAAACAAGAACAGCTTTATGCTAAAGAAGCTGATTGCGTAATAGAAAACAAATGGGATCATCTTCAGGATGCTGTAGAAGAGCTTAGAAAAATTATTTTAAAAGAGAACTGTTGACAAATAATTAAAAATCACTAGATTGATAATAACTTAATTAGTTGAAAAGCTTCAAACATATAGAAAGGAATAAATGAAAAAAGGAAACGGGATTTTAATAGTTATCGCGATCATAGGTCTTATCTTTGGTTGGTTAATTGTATCTTCGCCTCAACCAAATGCGTCAACCGAACAACCAAAAACAACATCGGGCGAAATTAAGCCGGAATGGTTATACAATGATTCGGCACCGTTTGTAGGAAGTAACGACGCGCAACTCAAGATAGTTGTTTTTTCCGATTATCAATGCCCATACTGCAAGGTTTTTCACGATAATATGAAGTCGGTTATTAGCGAGAATCAGGGAAATATCAAATTAATCCATAGAAATCTTATTGTTCACCCTACCGCTACGCTTTTAGCGCAGGCGGTTGAAGCGGCAAATTTGCAAGGTAAGTTTGAGCAAATGGACAATGCAATCTTTGACAAAAATCCGGACCCAACCGAGGACTCGCTGGTTAATCTTGCAAAAGAAATTGGTTTAGATGAGACGAAATTCAAAAATGATTTAAATTCCGATCAAGTCAAGAAGCGAATAGATCAAGATAGCCAGGACGCGTCGTCTCTTGGCCTACAAGGGACGCCAAGTGTTTTCTTAAACGGCAGCACGGTTGACGACCCAAGTCAAATTAGCACCCTCGTAAAAAGTGCTTTAAACAAATGAAAATTGCTTTAATTAGCGACTTACACTCCCAACCCAAAACACTTCTTTATCTGCAGCAAATAATAGATCTCGAAAAGCCAAACGCGATAATTTGCGCGGGCGATATCACTCAAGGTGATAATTTGGATTTTCTCGATAATTTATTCGAGGTCTTTAAAAAATCAAAAATAGAGGCATTTTTAGTTTGGGGGAACGCGGAAGGGGTCCTGTCTCAAAGAAAAATTCTCGAGTCGTCTTATAACAGTCATCTTTGTTTGAGAAGTTCTCGGGGAGAGAAAATTTTTGGAATTGCCGATGTTAGTGATTACCCAATTTTTGACACAAGTTTATTAAAAGACGCGATATTGATTACACATCGCCCGCCTTTGGTTTCGTCTCTAAATAAAAAAATGGCGAATTCTCCAAAATTTCATATCAGTGGTCATCTACACAAACCGGGGTTTGTTAAAAAATATAAAGCAACTACACATATACAGGTCCCAACGCTTCAAGATAAGAGATATGCAATTCTTGATTCGGCTAACAGTTCCGTATTATTTTGCAAAGTACCCATGCTTGTCGCTAATCGTTTCTAGGAGTAAAATATAAGAGTGGAAGATAAGTCAATTTTGGTTATTGGCGATGTGGCCAAGGATACGGTACTCGAATTAAGTGAACAGGAGGCGTGTCTTACAAAAAATCTTAGATCTAAAGATCGTGAGATTTGTTTTGAATATGGAGAAAAGATTCCTGTTGAAACCATTAGAAATTACTTTGGAGGCGGAGCATTAAATGTTTCCGTAGGTCTAGCAAAATTGGGTTTACCGGTTAAAATCGCAACATTTATAAGCGACGGCTCAAGTTCAGATGAAATTATTGATTTTTTAAAAATAAACAAAATAGATACGAAATCAATTGTCAAAAATGGCTTCACCAATCAATCTACAATATTGGTTTGGGAGAAGGAAAGAACTATTTTTTCATACCACGAGCCGAGGGACTATTCTAAAATGAAGTTAGAAAAAACCCAGTGGATATATCTTGCTTCAGCGGCCAAGGGTAGCGAATCGTTAAAAAATGAATTGATATCATTTGTTCGGTCAGGATCAAGATTGGTTTTTAACCCGGGATCATGGGAGCTTCAAAATTTTGATATTTTCTCGTCATTAATTAAACATTGCTCGATTTTTATTTTAAATAAAGATGAAGCAGACGAAATAATATCAGATAAGGAAGACATTAAAAAACAGCTACAAAAAATGCTAATCCTTGGAACAAAAATTGCTATCATTACCGACGGGGCAAATGGGGCCTATTTTGCAGCCCAAGATCAATATTCCCATATGAATTCTTTTGCAGGGAAAGTCGTTGATCCAACCGGGGCGGGAGATAGTTTCGCTTGTGCTGTTTTAGGGTCAATTATTTTAGGTAAATCACTTGAAGAATCGGTGAAATGGGGTATGGTAAATTCAGCAAGTGTTGTGGGTTCATACGGTGCAAATGCGGGATTATTGAAGCAAAATGAAATTGAGAATTATTTAAAGGACGCAAAATCACTAAAATTGTCGAAAATTTAGGAGGAAAATGAAAAAAAAGATCTTTATTACCAGAAAGATTTTTTCAAATGGTATCGATTTATTAAAAAAACAAGATGATTTTGAAGTTGAAATAAATCAAAATGATACGGTTTTGAGTCGTGAGGAACTTATTCGAAAAGCAAAAGGAAGTGAAGCAATTATTTGTTTGTTAACCGATAAAATCGATGCTCAAATGATGGATGAAATCGGCTCAAACTTAAAAATTGTTGCAAATTACGCTGTGGGGTTTGACAATCTTGATGTTGAAGCGGCGAATAAAAGAAGCATTATTGTTACGAATACTCCCGAAGTTATGACGCAAGCCGTCGCCGAACATGCAATCGCATTAATTTTGGCTTGTGCGAGAAGAATTGTCGAGGGTGACAAATTTGTCAGAGATAAAAAATACAAACAGTGGGAACCGGAACTACTTTTGGGGCCGGAGATCGCGGGAAAGACCCTGGGAATTGTCGGCATCGGACGAATCGGAATGGCGCTTGCCGAAATCGCCTATCACGGATTTGGGTTGAAGGTCTTGTATAGTGATCTTAATCGAAACGAGGAAGCGGAAAGAACGCTACAGGCCGAGCTCGTAGGGCTGAATCACTTACTCGAAGAAAGCGACTTTGTATCCTTGCATGTTCCATTGTGCGAGCAGACGCATCATCTTATTTCAACTAAAGAGTTTGATCAAATGAAAGATACGGCAATAATTGTCAATACAGCAAGGGGAGCGATTATTGATGAAAAGGCCTTAGTTAATGCCTTAAAAAGCAAACAAATCTTTGCCGCCGGAATTGATGTATTTGAAGATGAGCCAAAGTTAGCAGAGGGACTAATTGATCTTGATAATATTGTGCTAACTCCGCATATTGCAAGTGCGACATACGAAGCGAGAAGATCAATGTCGAATTGTGTTGCGCAAAATGTTATAGAGGTTTTGAGCGGACGCGAGGCAAAAACACCGGTAAAAATTTAAATTGAAATTTTCATATTGGAGGGGATTATGTCAGAAGATAATGAAGTGAAGAAGAGCAAAGCTACAAGAGTAGCAATTAACGGATTTGGTCGCATCGGGAGACAAGCATTTCGGGCAATGCTTGAAAAATTGGACTTAAACGAATTAGATCACTCGCAAATTGAATTGGTTTGCGTCAACGATCTAACCGATTCAAAAACACTTGCGCATCTTCTGAAATACGATTCGGTCTATGGAATTTTACAAAAAGATGTTGATTATTCCGACAAGCCATCAAATAGAATTTTTGCCGGAGAAATTTATGTTGATGATTTAACGGTTGGGGTAACTTCAGAGCCCGATCCAACAAAGCTGCCGTGGAAAAAATTGGACATTGATGTGGTAATTGAGTCAACCGGTAGATTTACCGATAAAGAAACAGCGGGTTCTCACATCAAAGCAGGCGCAAAAAAAGTTATCATTACTGCACCGGCTAAAGGGGGAAGTGTTGGAACTTATGTCATCGGTGTCAATATGGATGAAATTAGCAAAAAGGAAAACATTATTTCGAATGCCTCTTGCACAACAAACTGCATTGCGCCGGTTATTGCAATAATGCAAAAAAACTTTAAAATCAAAAAATCATTAATGACAACGGTTCATGCATATACTGCCGATCAATCACTTGTTGACGGTCCACATAAAGATCTACGAAGAGCTCGCTCGGCGGCGATCAACACAATCCCTACAACAACGGGCGCAGCTATCGCTGCGACAGAGGCATTACCGGAATTAAAGAGTAAATTCGACGGCTTATCGATAAGGGTCCCTGTGCCTGTGGGATCAATTTCCGATATCACGATGCTTGTGTCGCGAGAGGTGACGGTTGAAGAAGTCAATGATGCAATAAAAAGAGAATGCCAAGATCCAAAATGGCGGGGAATTATGACTTATACAGAGGAGCCACTTGTTTCGAGCGACATAATAGGTAACCCCCACTCGGCGATTGTTGACTTGGCTTTAACGCAAGTTGTTGATAAAGACCTTGTGAAGGTCGTGGCTTGGTATGACAACGAATGGGGATATTCGAACCGTCTCGTAGAGCAGGCCATCATTTTAGGAAAAATACTAGAGGCAAAATGATAAAAGAAGCAATTATTGTTGGTGGTGGTCCATCTGCGCTAACAGCAGCACTTTATCTGGGTCGCTATGGAATTCAGACCAGTTTGATTACCGAGAACTTTGGTGGTCAGACGATTGTTGCGGGATCAATCGAAAACTTCCCCGGCTTTTTAGAAATTGACGGTTTTGACCTTATCCAAAAGATGAAAGATCAAGTGGAAAAACAAGAAAATGTTGAATTAATTTCCGAGTCGAAGGTTAAAAAAATTACGGAATCAAAAAGTGGATTTAAGGTTTTAACGGACTCGGGTGAATATGAGACCAAATCGGTTTTGATTGCTGCCGGTAAAAGTCCCAGAAAACTTGGAATAGAGAATGAGGAGGACTTAGTGGGTAAAGGGGTAAGTTATTGTGCGACATGCGATGGCCCGTTAGCAAAAGGTAGGGCTGTGGTCGTTGCGGGTGGCGGCTACGCCGCAACGGAAGCAGCGTTAATCCTGTCTAAGTTGGCAAATAGCGTAACAATTATAAATAATTCGAGAAGTTTAAATTGCGATCGAAAAATCATTTCAAATATTGAAGAAAGGAAAAATATTAAAGTGGTCTGTAGCTCAAAAATTTCGGCGATCAACAAAAAGGATGGAGTCCTGACCGGTGTCAAATATATGGGCGTGAGCGAAAAGGTCGCAAAAGATTTAAATGCAAAGATGCTTTTTGTCGAGATTGGCCAGAAACCAAATTCAGAAACATTTGCAAATTTTGTTGATTTAAATGAGCGGGGTGAAATAATTATTGATCCAAAGTCCTGCGAAACATCGCGCAAAGGTGTATTTGCGGCAGGGGATATCACAGATGTTTTATATAAACAAATCGTTATTGCTTCTGGTGAGGGGGCAAAAGCGGCGATCTCGATTAACAAATACCTTGAAAAAACTTTCTAAATAGATTAGTGTGATAACACTTATGAAAAATCATCTTTTTTCTTTTATCGGCATTATCGTCATTCTGGTTGCTGCCATCTTTATAGTGATTCCAAACGGGCCGAATGTTTTTTCCAAAGAAACCAAAATGCATCTCGGTCTTGATCTGCAGGGCGGGGTACAGCTTTTATATTCTATCGATATATCAAATTTGAATGGGAAAACGCCACAAGAAATTCAAAATCAAACTGTTGATTTAATAACGAGACGAGTTGATGATTTGGGCGTTTCCGAACCACAAATTCAAGGAACAAAGATCGGGAGTCAATTTGGCGTTTTAGTTGAACTGCCCGGTATTAAAGATATAGATCAAGCAAAGCAGTTGATCGGCAAGACAGCCCAGTTAAAGTTTTATGAATTGGGACCAGACGGCAGCGAAATTTCTACCGATTTAATTGGATCTGATGTTTCCAAGGCATCTGCCGGAACCGACAAGAACCAATCAGGTTTTTCGAGCGTTGCCCCGGTTATTTATCTTGAATTTACACCTGATGGTGCCAAGAAGTTTCAAGAGATAACAAAAAGAAATGTTGGTAAAATTATTATTACAAAACTTGATAACGAGGTAATCAACGAAGCAACTGTGCAGACAGAAATATCGGGTGGTAAGGCGCAAATAGATGGAATCAAAACAATCAAAGAAGCAAGGGATACAGCACAGTTAATTTCTGAAGGATCATTGCCAGCCCCGATTAATTTAGTTCAGGAAAATCAAGTTGGTGCGTCGCTAGGCAAAGACGCAGTTGAAAAAAGTTTGGTCGCGGGTATTTTCGGACTAGTCCTGGTTGCGGTATTTATGGTTATTTATTATCGTGGTCTTGGGGTCGCTGCGGTTGGCGCACTGCTCATTTATACATTAATTGTCGTTTCGCTTTTTAAATTGATACCGATCACGCTTACATTGGCGGGAATTGCAGGGTTTATATTTTCAATCGGTGCGGCCGTTGATGCTAATATTTTAATTTTTGAGCGGTTTAAAGAAGAGGACAAAAAGGGTTTGCCGAGGACACAGGCGCTCGAAAATGGATTTACAAGATCGTGGCCATCAATCCGTGATTCAAATATTGCTTCATTGATTACCGCGACTATTCTGTTTTATATGAGTACCGGCTTGGTTAAGGGCTTTGCTCTAACTTTGGCCATTGGTATTTTTGTCTCATTATTTACATCAATCATTGTAACCAGAAACATTTTGAGATTTTTTATTAAAAACAAACAAGAATCATGAATATAATTTCTTATAAAAAAATCTGGATGATAATTTCGCTTTCTATGGTTGTTTTGGGACTTATAGCAATAATTTTTATCAAACCAAAATTAGGTATTGATTTTACCGGCGGAACATTGATTGAAATCAAAGTTGAGGGAAATTCCAATATTTCTGACATTCGACAAAATTTAACGAAAATTTCACAGGGTGGGGAACTGGTCATTCAGGAATCAGGTATAAGCCAATATATAATTAGAACTAAGACCTTGGAGGAGACACAATATAATAAATTTGAATCTGACATTAAGTCCGCCTACCCTAATGTTAGTATTTTGCGACATGAATCAATCGGATCTACGGTTGGTGCAAATCTAACCAATAAGGCGATTACGGGTATCATTATTGCTTCAGTTTTAATTATTATGTATTTAGCGTATGCATTCAGGTCGGTTCCAAGATCGGTTTCTTCTTGGACTTTCGGGACGATTGCAATCACTGCCTTGGTACACGATTTAATTTTTGCATTTGCAATCTATTCAATCGTTGGCTATTTTGCCGGGTATGAAATTGAAGGAATGACCGTTGTCGCCGCCTTAACAATTTTAGGGTTTTCCGTCCATGATACAATCGTTGTTTTCGACAGAATTAGAGAAAATATTATCAAAAACCCCCAAAAATCATTGGCCGAAAATGCGCAAGCAAGTATTAACCAGACATTTGCCAGATCTCTTAATACATCCTTAACGGTTATTCTGGTCTTAATTTCAATGGCATTACTTGGTGGAT
Organism: Candidatus Berkelbacteria bacterium; assembly: GCA_026397175.1. Taxonomy (GTDB): domain Bacteria; phylum Patescibacteriota; class UBA1384; order UBA1384; family DTJR01; genus JAPLVK01. The sequence goes on from JAPLVK010000014.1 coordinate 43,519, forward strand.
CAACAATTAAACCATTCGTTCTAATGCTTATCTTTGGGATAGGCGTTGGAACTTATTCATCAATATTTGTGGCATCACCGTTGCTTGTATATTGGTACGAATATAGAAATAAAAAGGTCTAAAATTCCTTTTAGGGTAGGGGACTGGGAGGAAATTTTATTAATAGTGATATTGATTATTTGAACTCTTTGTTTGAAGTCGTAATTTTTTTAAAACATCTCCGGAAATTAACTGTTAAATTTTTACAATATTATTTTGTTAAAAATTTAGAAACTTCAATTTAAAAAATACCTAAAACTTATTACTACGCAAAGTTTTGTTTTTGTACGATCGTAAATTAACATAAGTGCCATTTAGACAACTCAATTATCCTTTATAGAATTTAAATTAGCCGTGGGGCATTACAGCGGCTGCAACAGGTTTGCATTGACAGTGTACGATCGTAGATTTGCTTAATATTTAATCAGAGATTAATCGTGGGATCCAAACAAACTGAAGTTTGTTCTACGGGGGAGGTTTTCCATGAACACAAGCCGAAGAATACAAGTCGAATGGCTTTAGTACCCCCAGTCGTAGTTCAAGCTTCAGCTTTTTCATCATTCGATTACTGTTATGATGACGCAAAAGATATATTGTACGACATGCGTAAAATCATCACGGTATATTTTGACCCAATTTCTATTTCAATTTCAATAAATATCGTCTGCTCCATTGCATGTTTTAATTAACGATGAATTAGTTTGTTAATTCCCCTTACTGGTTACCTGCACCTACGATATGTTTGCTATGTTATGTTGGCTATATTGTCATATTATTATTAAATTAAATGTTAATTCTCCCCCTCCCCCGGTCTTTTTAACTTCAGGGGAGTCAAATATATTATCTTAATAATTCATCTTCCTTCTCCCTCCTTCTATTGCTCTTGGCGACTGACTGACAGGGCTCTAAATAAACAAATTAAACATAATAATTATCCACCACATTTGATCGTTTACATGTCGCACAATATAATAGATCTTTGTACTACATCTGTTCTATCGGAGGAATTTCTTGAGCTGCATTTTCTTTTATGTCTATAAGGGGCTTCGGGACTTTTATATTTGGGGCGTTGTCTTTTACTGCTTCATCTGTCTGATTGCTAGCTTCTGTCTCGGTCTGACTTTTCTGCTTCGGCTCTTTTTCTTTATTTGACATATTATCAGATGCAAGATCTTGCTTCGTAATTTTATCCTCGCTTTTGTCGTCCTTCTCTTCCTCGTTGTTTTCGACTTCTTCGCCTATCGCTTTTTTATATCCCGTTCTTGTTAAGAAATACCAATTTTTGGTTTCATAATCCTCGAGTTTTTTTACATTTTGTAACTCTTCCGGAAGATTATTTTGATTTGACTCATCATCTTTATTGCCATTATTATTGTTATTATTATTTTCATCTAGAATATTTCTTGATCCAAGATCAATTGAAGTAGTAGCACTTGCCGGGGTGGGACTGGAATTTAAATTGGAAATTATCTCTGTAGGCGAAGAATTAATTGTTTTATCGGATATTGCTTGTTCAATCTCCAGCCGTGGCTTGGCGTATTTTTTTCTGGATAAACTAATCACCTCTTCTGTATTGCCGGTTGGTTCGTATTCGGTCAGAATGGTCTTGGCAGAAAATGGAGTACTGGTTACACCATCAATTGCCATTTTTAGATAGATGCAGTAATTATTTAAATTCGTGAGATCGGCTGGCTCAAAAACAGGTACAAACTCCCTGTTTAAAAATTCGGCATCCCCTGCTCCAACTCTAAATGTTACAAGCGTGCCCACATTTCCAAAGACAGCATTTGCTACTGTTTCTGGCATCTGGGCAATATATTGGTTTGTTACCATCAAGCTCAAGCCATATTTTCTGGCTTCGGATAACACAACCGCAAATGAATCAGTGGCAAAGTTTTGAAATTCATCAACATACAAATAGAATGGAGTTCGTTTGTCTCTTGGTAAATCAGCTCTGCTCATTGCCGCCATTTGGATCTTTGTAATCATCAATGAACCTAAAAGTGCGCTATTATCTTCGCCGATCTTTCCAATTGATAAATCAATTAACAAAATTTTGCTGTTATCCATCGTGCCCCTTATGTCAATTGTCGAGTTCTCCTGTCCGACAATGTTTCGAATAACGGTTGATGACAAAAATTGTCCAACTTTGTTTTGAATCGGTGCTACGGCTTCCGTTCTGAACTTTTGATCATATTTTTCGTATTCGTTTAAGAAAAAATCCTTGATAACGGGGTCGGAAATTTTTTCAATCACTCCCCTTCTGAACTTTGTATCTGTTAGAACCTTTAAAACACTCAATAAAGTTGCTCCGGGATAATCCAGTAGTCCCAAGACCACATTTCTTAAAATATATTCGAGTCGTGGCCCCCAGGACTCTCCGAATATCTTTTTAAAAACACCAACGATACCGGACGCCACTATATTCTTATATTCCGGATCAACTTTTTCAAAAAGATTGAAGCCAACGGGGAATTCTCTGTCAGCAGGTGAAAAGAAAATAACATCATCAGTCCTCTCTTTTGGGATATACTCTAGAACATCTGCAATTAAATCGCCATGAGGGTCAACAACTGCAACACCTTTCCCCTTCATAATATCGTCAATAATCATATGTTTCAAAAGGGTTGATTTACCAGTACCGGTTTTTCCAATGGCGTATATGTGCAGCGCGCGATCATTTTCCTTAATCCCAAAAACCCTTTCCTCGCCCCTGAAGTTTGATTTTCCGATAATAGAAATTTCGTTTTCCGAGACAGAGCCCTTTAATGGTAAATTTTGTGGCGGCTCGCCTTTTTTGCTTCCGGCGTAGTCCATTGTCGGTGTTTCGACCGATAGAGTCGGCAAGTGATATATCGAAGCAAGTTCTTCGATGTTAAAAATTACTGGCTTTACGCCGATGTTTCTTGATCGGTAGACATCAACAATTGGTGCACCGGAAACAACTTTGCCGTGCACAAAACCATTCATATTGGAGGTATTGAATTGCTTAAAAGCGCCAACGGTTGAATTTAGTCGCTGACTTGCCTTAGACGGGTCGTTGGAGAGCGAAATAACTCTCATTTTGGTCTTAAAACCGAGTTTCATTGTCTTCGTTTCAATACCAGTTAGTGCAGTTGAGACAGGGCCTGAAACCTCGACATTCTTGTTTACTTCAGTGGCTTGGGCCTCGGGTGATTTAGCTACATTTCCAACGATACCAAAAAGTCCCTTTGTAATTGATTTCCAAACCGGCTCATTGGGGTCTCTTCCTGATTTTATTGCATTTACATAACTAATCGCCTTTTTTTGCCAAGTATCGTCAACCGGTGAAATGCAAATTTGAATCCATAGTTCATCACCTTCTCCAAGTTGACTTAAAATACTGGTTATACCCGAAAGCGGGTCAACATCAAAGCTCTGAAATGTTTTAATAGGGTAAACATCGCTTCTTGTCAAACCCATTTCTATCCCAAGAGCATGCTTATCACCGATATCTTTTGCGGCATAATCCTCGGCTTCGTTAATCTCAACATTCGGGTATTGTGCATAAAACTGCCCTTCAACAAATTCTTTCAAATATCTCGGGACATAAAAATAAAATTGGATAAATTTATTAATTGACACAATCTCAAAGCTCATTATTGGTTGAATTTTGGATTGATAATCAAACACACCATGCAAGGCCGCAAAAAATAATTCTGCAGATGCAGGACTTTTTTCGTTATTTTTTGGAACCATCAAACGACAAAGAACCGATTCCATATCCTGGCTTGAGTATTGTGGCGATTTAGCGGCCATATTTATAGACCTGCCTCTCTCGTAATATCTTGATTTTTTATGTCTGGTACAACGATTTTGATTCTGTCATTAATCTCTGACTCTACTATAGTAACATCACGACCGTATTTTAACCTAGATAACTGGGTAATTGCTTGTCCTAAATCCTTATTCATGGCTGCGTCGTTTTTGATGGTTTGCATACTAAATGGTCTGGTTGGGGTGTTGTCAATAAGTAACTTGACATATGCATTATATGCGTCAATATTGTTTAGATCTGTCTGGCTGGCGACCGGCTCAAATTCCTTGGCCATAAATTCTGCATCGGGAACCCCAATTCTAAATGCCACAAGCGTTCCTACATTGCCGATAATGGCATCTCTGATATTTTCCGGAACTTGAGCAATATACTGATTTGTAATATTTAAATCTAGATGAAATTTTCTTGCTTCGGATAATATCGAAGCAAAAGTATCGGTTGCAAAGTTTTGAAATTCATCAACATAAAGGTAAAAATCAGGTCTTTTATCTTCCTCTACATCCCCTCTTGAAAGTGCGGCAGTAAATAATTTTGCCACAAAGATCATTCCCAGAAGATTACTATTCATTTCGCCTATTTCGCCTTTTGCAAGGTTCACCAATAAGACCTTGCCTTGGTCCATCACTTCTCTAAAATCAAATGCCGACTTTGCCTGGCCAATAATATTTCTCATAGTCAAGTTTGTCATAAATCTGCCGAATTTTGAGATAAAGTAATTGTACATTTCTGATTTATGGAAATCGGATGTCTTAGCAAGCTGTTGTGTCCAAAATGCCTTAACCACCGGGTCTTTAACTGCGGCAATTTTTGATTCCCTGAAGGCATCATCCGTAAAAAGTTTTGGAATCTCAATTAGCGTTCCCCCGTTTGGGTTTTCCATCAAAGTCAAAGCGGCATTTCGCATCCAGTGTTCAAACTGCGGCCCGACAAATCCCTGTCCCTGTGGGTCGAATAACTTATAGAAAATTTGAATTGCCTCCTGAACCAAAAAGTCCTTTTGTTCTTTTGTTTTCCACTCTAAAAGATTAATGCCAAGGGGTCTTTCGGTATCGGATGGATTAAAGTAAACAACATCCTCTGCTCTATCTTTGGGGATTTTGTACAATAGATTTTCCACAAGTTCGCCATGCGGATCAAAAACGGTTAGACCCTTACCATTATTGATATCTTGCAAAATCATTGATTCAAAGAAAGTTGATTTACCTGTACCGGTCATACCAATCGAATACAAATGCCTTCTACGATCATTGTCTTTTAGGCGAACCAACACTTCTTCTCCTCGATAAACATTTTTACCCAAAATGATCCCTTCTTTCGGAATATTTGACGGAACTGGCGATCTCTTGGCCAAAAACCACCTGATTCCCGGCGTATCAATATGCTCCGATGGAAAGTGATATAGTGTTGCAAGCTCTTCGGAGTTTAAGATCATTTTATTAAAGCCGATAAAATTCCTTAATATAAAATTGGTTAAAAATGATTTTTTATCGTAAACTTTTGTCATTTTAAATGTATTTTTGTCCGGAGAAGTAAATTGTGCAAAACCGGAGAAGATATTCTTTAAATTTGTTTCTGATTCCTGTTTTGTTTTTGACAACGAGACAACCCTGATCTGAACATCAAATCCTGTTTTGGCGCTTTTTTTAGTCAGTAGCTTAATCGTTTCTTCTTGAAGCGGCGTAACCTTACGGACAAGCTCATCTTTTTGGTTGTTTGTATTTGCAAGTATGTTTCCCAGAAAATAACCGACCTTGTTGTACCAAGAAATGCCTAAAGGAACTCCCCTTCCTTCCTGTATCTTCCTAATCGCCCATTCAATCTGATATCTCCAACTCTGATTAACGGGGCGCAATAATATTTGCACCCCAGCCCTTGAATCATCCCCTATTTTGGAAAGTGCGTTAGTTATATTGGAGATCGAATCAACATTTAATTCATCGTAGGTCTTTATGGGATAGATAAAACTTCTTGAGGTTGAAATCATACAATATGAAATTTCCAGTCCTTCCTTAAAAATTCTGAAATCTCCGCTTGGTTCAATATTTGCAAATGGATAAAAACTTTGAATCTGTTTTTCGACAAGCGGTTGCAGGTTTCTAGGCACTCCAACATAGAAAATTATTTCCTTGTCTTTTGAGATAATTTCAAGTGATATCGTTGGCTGTCCGGTAAAAAATCCATTCAAACCGGGTTCATGTAAAGAAGCCAATGATGAGAAAAATTGATCGGCATGAGATGAAATTTCAGCGATTGTTTTTAAACTTTCGTATTCTTCCCTCTCAAACTTTTTTGGAACTTTTACTTCCAAAAGAACTAGGTCGTTAGCCCTTTTTGCCAGCCCTGTTTTTAAATATCTGCGATAGATAAAATACAAGACCGCCAAAATTGCCAATCCCAAAACAACCCACAACAAAATATACAAGGGATTCACTGAACTGCTAACCATAAAATTTCCCTCTTATGCCATTTATTAGATCTATTATACCAAAAATAAATTAAAACTTCTTGTCTATGATTTTATGCTTAATATCTTCAACCAGATTAAAAATAAATTTAAGGTTATGCATGGTCAACAGATGAATCCCGAGTGGTTCTTGTTCTTTGATTAAATGTCTAATGTAACTTATCGAAAATTGATTTTTGCAGGTGTAGCAATCGCAAAGTATATCAATCGTTTCAAAATCAGAAGCATATTTTGATTTTGTGATATCAATTTGTTCATAACCATATTGTAAGTTTTTTAGTTTAATAAACTTTCCTGATTTCTTTTTTCTCCAAATTACACCATGTCTCGCGAGTCGGGTTGGCAAGACGCAATCGAACATATCAACACCAAGCGCAATTACTTTGGCAATATCCTCCGGATACCCTATGCCCATCAAGTATCTTGGTTTGTTTTCGTCTAGGACTCCAGTGCATAATTTTGTAACTTCGTATATTTTTTTTTTTGTTTTGCCAACCGAAACCCCGCCGATTGCGTTTCCCNTCTTAAATCAAAAAACTGCCCGCCTTGGCAAATCGGAAATAATACCTGGTCTTTTCTTTTTTTCGATTTGACACATCTCGCGAGCCATCGATGAGTTCTCTCCATTGCTTCTTCCACCTTTTTCTTGGATGCGCTAGCCGAAGGAACTTCGTCAAAAGCCATGATTATGTCCCCTCCAAGATTTTCCTGAATTTCAATCGATTTTTCGGGCGACAAAAAATGCTTAGAACCGTCAATATGAGAATAAAAATTGACGCCCCTTTCAGATATCTCTCTTGGTTTTAATTTTTGTTTTTTAATGTAGTCCTTCTCGTTTGAAAGAGAAAAGACCTGAAAACCACCGGAGTCAGTTAAAATCGGCTTGTCGTAGCAGATAAATTTATGCAATCCCCCGATTTTGGCAATTTGTTTATCCCCCGGTCTTAAATACAAGTGATATGTATTGCCAAGAATAATTTGAGCCCCAACTTCATCGAGATCTTTGGGCGTCATTGTTTTAACGGCACCAACGGTTCCGACCGGCATAAAAACCGGTGTTTCAATAATTCCATGAGGAGTTGAAAATTCGCCTATTCGAGCCCTTGACTTTGCCGATTTGTTTTTAATTATAAATTCAAACATATTATCTTTAACTAAAATCCCCACCAATTTGGCAGGGATTTCAGTGTATTTTTCTTTGTTTTAGATCAGTTCTACTGTTGCGCCGGCTGCCTCAAGTTTTTTCTTCGCTTCTTCGGCATCGGCCTTGGGAGCGTCTTTTTTAACTTCTTTTGGTGCTGCGTCAACCAAATCCTTTGCTTCTTTTAATCCAAGATTTTGATTGATTTCTCGAACGGCCTTGATGACCGCAATCTTTTGTGCGCCAGAATCCTTAAGCATGACCGTGTAGTTTGTTTTTTCTTCTACTTCGGCCGCTCCGGCCGCTCTGGCTTGAGCTGCTCCGGCCGCTGCAACAGGTGCAGATGCCGAAACGCCAAATCTGTCTTCCAGGGCGTGAACCAATTCGGCCAAGTCGGAAACGGTCATGGTTTCGATCTGTTTGATCAATTCCTTAAATTTTCCCGATGGAGCTGGTTTTTCAGATTTCTTCCCGGTCTCCGGCTGGTCATCCTTTGGATGATCTTCCTTTTTTTCTGCAGGTTTTTCCGCCTCTATTTCTTTTTTTGCAGGTGCTTCTTCTTTTACTTCCTCGGCCGCATCGGCCTCGGTCGTTTCAGCTGCTGGCTTATCGGCCGCTGGCTGATCTTCTTTTTTTTCTTCGTCTGCCATTTTTATCTCCCTTGTTAATTATTTTTAATTTATGATTTTTGTTCTTTAACTTGCCCTAAAACATTAACCAGCCCTCTGATGTTTCCATGAAGAACATTTACGAACCCATATGCCGGTGCGGCCAAAATGCCAACAAGTTTGCCCTGTAAATCCTCTCTTCCGGGTAGCAGGGCCAAGGCGGAAATCTTTGATTTATCCAATGCCTCACCCCGAACAATTCCGCCTAGGACTTCAAGTTTTTCATGTTCTTTGGAAAATTCTCTTAATCCCTTGGCCACTTCGACCTCGTCTTCGCCAAAAGCAAAGAAGACCGGTTTATCAAGGATTGTTTCGTCAAATTCAATTTTCAAATCGTTTAACGCCTTTTTTACGAGCGTGTTCTTGGTAACAATTACTCTGATACCACCTTCTTTCATCTTTTTTCGAAGTTCGGTTATCTCATTGGCTTGCAAGCCGGAATAATCGGAGGCGATAGAAGCCGGTGATTCACTAAAAAGACCTTTTAAATCGGCCAGTAACTGTTCTTTTTTTGCTTTTGTTAATAACATTCTGAACTCCTTTGGGGTCAATTGTATTTTCACCCATCCTGCGCTTCTTACTGAAAAAGGGATTACATCCTCTACTTTCAGTGCGAGCTTCGGAGGGTTGTCGATTATTTTTTAGTCAAGGTTGACAAAAAAACGGCTAAACAGCCGTCATCCAAGAATCTAAATTCATAATTCGATATTCATGATTCTTGCAATGTCTCGGCAGGGTTATGTTTTAATCCCGATGTACATCGGGACCCGGCTGTCTTTGACTTTCTTATAATACTAGAAAATAAATTATTTGTCAATAATTTAGTCCGATTAGCGTACCAATTATCGACTGCTCGGTTTACCTGCTATTAAGTAATGTATCCTCTGTAAAGGGAGGATACGGAGTCATTCTGAGGCGTTTAGCCGAAGAATCTCTGAACTTGTTTCAGGTTTAATCTCGCATTCGCTCCTCGAGTCTGAGCGACCTCGGAGTCGAAGACGAGAGATCCCTCGACAAGCTCGGGATGACAAATAGCAGTCGATAATTGGTACGCTATCTTAGTCCGTCCGCCATATACTCAATGCTAAATACTGATCTTCACCGATGGACCCATAGTTGCGCTTATCGCAAGATTATCCTTTTTCAGGTGTGCAAGTGCCTTCAGGACCGTTTTGATATTTTCAACTAATTTATTATCTTCCCAGGATGTCTTCCCTATGCTGATGTGCAGATTTTTTCCGATATCAGCTCTATACCTTGCGGTCATATTCAGTCCCTTCGCTGCTTCTTCCGGATTATCAACCACGGTTCCATCTTTGGGATTTGGCATTTTGCCTTTTGGTCCGAGAATTTTAGCAACTTGTCCTAATTTAGGCATCATTGCGGGGGATGTTATCAAAACATCAAAATCCGTGTAACCGGTTTTTATTTTTTCGATTAATGCATCGGAAGCAATTTCAATTTTCATCTGCTTTCCGGTTCCGTGAGGCAATGTGATTATTCCCCTTATTGATTCATCGTCCTTCTTGGATTTTGCCAGCTTTATATCAACCGTTACGGTCCCGTCAAATTTCGAATAAGACATCTTTTTTGCAAGTTCAACGGCTTGTTCTACTGGATATTTTTTGTTTTTATCAAAGTCCTCTGAAGCGTTTTGATATTTCTTTGAACGCTGCTTCGGCGCTTTTTTTACCGATTTGCTTTTTTTGGTCTTTGAAATGTTTTTGCTTGTTTCTTTTTTATTTAGCTCTTTAGCGCTATCATTGTCGGAATGTAAAGCTAAAACTTCCGGAGCTAATTGTTCTTTGGTTTGAGTTTCTTTTTCCGCATCTTCGAGATCTATCTGCTGATCAGTCAGTCCTTCTTCCGGCGCGAGTTCCATATCGATTTCATCATCTTTTTTTGCACTTTTTTCTCGTGATAAAATATTGTCTTCAGCAACATCTTCACCAATTGCCTTTTCATCTATAGTTTTTTTTGCCATTTTTTATCCTCGTGGTCCAAACCCCCGAATTTAATTCAAGGTCCCACTATTAGTTTATTGTTTGATTTCCCATTTTGTTTTTAGAGATTGATTCTATCAGATATTCAACCACTTTGTCAACGCTTGCATTAATTGATTCACGATCATTTTTAGGAATCTTTTCCAAGACAAATTTCTCAAGAGCGATTTTTTCGTTATTTCCAATGCCAATTCTTATTCGCCAAAAGTCATTTCCAATTGAAGAAATTATTGACTTTAACCCATTGTGCCCACCCGACTCCCCGGAAAATCGTACTCTTATTTGACCCACTTCTAGATTTGAATCGTCCGATATCACCACAACATCTTGTGGTTTCACCCCAAAATTTTCCATCATTTTGTGTACCGCTTCGCCGGAAAGATTCATGAATGTTAACGGCTTTGCAATTATAACTTCGCTATCCCCTATCTTGGTTTTAATAATTGCCGCCTTAAGTTTTTTGTTAATCCCAAACGACAAATTGCCAAACGGCTCAATCGTTTTGACAAGATTATCAGCAACTTCAAACCCAATGTTATGTCTGGTTTTTTCGTAGTCCTTCCCCGGATTCCCCAACCCCACTATTAGAAATTTTGTTTTTATCATTTCGGTTATACTTTATGCACTATACTTTATACTTTGCCATTACATTCCAGGTAGATTAATCCCCAAATCCCCCATCAACTCTTTGGTTTTTGAAGCCGCAACCGCTTGGACTCTCGATAATCCTTCGGACATTACTCTTACCAGTTTTTCCTCAAGTTCTTTTTTCATCTCGGGCTTCATTAATGATTCGTCAATTTCAATTGATCTGATTTTTTGATCGGCGGTTAAGACAATTGCCACTTTTAAATCCGTGCTTTTTGCTTCAATCTCGGTATTTTTGAGATTTTTTTGAATCTCTTTCGCTTTCTTTTGTAAGTCATACGCTTGCTTAAATTTATCCAACATGTTAACTCCCTTCATTAATAATTTTCAATTTTGCAATTTACAATTTTCAATCAATTTAAAATTTTCAATTATTTAATTTCAAATATGCTTCGATGAAACCGTTTAAATCACCATTTAAAACATCATTTGGGTTGGAACTTGTAAAGTCGGTTCGGTGATCCTTGACTTGCTGATATGGTTGTAAAACATAAGACCTGATTTGATTCCCCCATTCGGCCGAGGTATGTTCGCCAATTATCGCTCTTTCTTTTTGTTTTTGTTCGTCAATCTGTCTTTTTTTAAGCTTCATTTTCAAGATTTTCATTGCTGTTTCTTTGTTTTGCAACTGCGATCTTTCGTTTTGGACCGATACGACAATTTTTGATGGTAGATGAGTGATCCGAACGGCAGAATCAGTTGTATTTACCGACTGCCCGCCATGCCCCCCTGATCTAAAAACATCAATTTTTAATTCTTTCTCATCAACGACAATGTCCGAGAGTTCGTCAAATTCCGGTATTACCTCAACTAGCGCAAATGAGGTATGTCGTGCCTTGTCGGCGTCATACGGGCTAATCCGCACCAGACGATGCACCCCCGCTTCACTTTTTAATTTGCCATAAGCGTTGATGCCCGAAATCCTTAACTCGGCTGATTTGATGCCCGCTTCTTCACCGTTTGATTGATCTAGGATATCCGCCTTCATATCTTCTTTCTCGGCATATCTCATATACATACGCATAAGCATTTGAGCCCAATCCTGTGCTTCCGTTCCCCCTGCCCCGGCGTGGACAGAGACGATCGCATTTTTTTCGTCTTCTTCATCTTTAAACAACGCTTCTTTTTCAAGCTCGCTCAATCCATCTTCGCTTTCGGCTTTTTCAAATTTTGAAATCAAATTATTTAAATAAGATATCCTCTGACTTGATTTTGTAGCCATATCTTGATCGGACCAAAAATCGGGCTCGGACATTTTTTTAGAAATTTCCTGAACCTCTTGTTTTTTTTGATCAATTTTTAACAATTTGGATAATTCTTCTTTTTTCACAATCTTAATATACCTTATTTACACTGAAATTAAAGGGGTTGAGGGCAAAAACAAAAAGGCCCCTTGTGGGCCTTTTTGTTTGTCTCTATCTAGCTTTTTACAGGTTTGCTTTGATAAAAGCAAGCTTGCTTCTTGATCTCAATAGTGCAGCGCTAATTGATCCAATTGATAAGGATCCAAGTGCTGGAATTGCTAATGGCAATCCCGTTTTTGGCAATGTTCCAGATGTTTGGGCTGATTGCGCTATTTTAGCAGAAGCCAATTTAACTGATTCACTGGCAGATCCACCGGTTGAAGCCGCGGCAGAAGCCGTGGTTGATTTTCCAGCGGAAGTGTTTGTGGAGGTTGAGGCATTTGGTCCCGCAGCAGCAGCGGCAGCTGAAGCAGCGTTAGCGCCATTTTCGCCACCGGCAGTAGTTGATCCGGAAGCGGAAGCAGAGGCACCACCATTGTCGCCTGTTCCTTCTCCCCAGCCGATGCTCACATTGTTGGCATTGGCATTCGAGTTAGAGTTGGCGTTATTATTTACATTGTTTGTCGTCTGATATTGGCTTTGGCTGTTTGACAAATGATTTGAATTTGTCGCAGAGCCACTATTTGGATGAGAATCATTGGATAAATTGACGGAAGTAAAAACCTGGTCAATTATATCGTTTGCATTTGGTATCGCAGGAGTTGGGATATCAAAAGCAAGCGCTCTTGATGCGCTTAAAGCTAGTATCGCAGTTCCTATTAGAATCGTTGCTTTTTTCATATTGTCTCCTTGGTGATTATTATTTTTTACTTTTCACCAGATTATGTATTTTTATCACAACACTGCTGAAAAGTCAAGCGATTTTTGCTGATTTTGATGAAGTCGAGGTGCCCCCACTTTCCGAAGAAAGTGGGGGCACGATGTAGAGGGATTAGAGAACAGCCCTAGAAGCCGATGTTGTTGGCATTGGCATTGCTATTGCTGTTGGCGTTGTTGTTGGTGTTGTTGCTGACTTGGCCCTGGGTCTGGTTGTTGCTCAACCAGTTCCAGGATTGTCCACCAGCCCCACCGTAGCCGTTGCCGCCTGTGGCAGAGCCACCTGCGGCATTGGCCGAGAAGTTGTAAACCGATCCTTCCGCGCGGCTCTCACGGGCCGCATAGATGTTGCTGACCATACCTGCCACCTCGAGCCACCACGGTCGTTGCGGTGGAATCACCGTTACGATCGGTGGCCCGGGCTGCACGCAGTTCGCCGGGAATGCACATCCTCCCATGAGGATGGGCATTTGCCACAAAGTTATTGCGGCATCTCGCCCAGGTCGTCCCTGGGGTCCTTGTGGACCGGCCCAGCCCTGTGGCCCTTGCGGGCCTGGGTTCCCAGGCCAGCCCTGCTGTCCGGTATCGCCCTTGGTACCTTGCGGCCCTTGGGGACCCGGACCACCGGGTGTGCCGATGCCCTGCGGACCTTGTGGCCCTTGGGGACCCTGCGGGCCTTGGGTACCAGATTGAGGCGGGGGCGGGAGGGTGCCGTAAAACAGAATAGCATTCCCGCATTCCCCCCTTTGGGCGTGAACGAACTTCCGTCCACCATCTTGGTCCAGTCCGAGGTCAAAAAGCACCCCGGGAAACGACCGCGAATCCTCGAGAGAAACATAGGCCCATTCGAAGGCCTGGTCCTCGTTTGTCCCCCATCTGAACTTGCCGCGCGACCCGACGGGAAGGTTCGCGACAGAGGCGATGTCCGCGCGTAAACAGTCAGACCTTAGTCCGAACTGTCGCACGAACATCCTGTACCGGGAGTCGTTGAGCGCTTGTTCAACGCTCATCCTAACTCGTGCCTCGTTGATGTAGCTTGGGACCCCTGGGTCGGTGATGTTGACACCGACGGCTTGGGCCACGGAGGCCCAGTTGATCCCGAACATCGGGCTAGCCGAGGCGGCGGATGCCGCCAGAGCTAGCAGGACTACGACTACGACGGATAGCTTCTTGTTCATCTTCATTTACCTCACGCGTACGCGCATTGGCAGCCACAAGAGCTGGCCAGGTTGTGGGCAGCGAAAGCCGCCCCCGTTTTCAGAGTCGTAAACGACTTCGCCTCTGGCAAAAACCTGCAGAGGCGCCCCCGGAACCAGATACCAGTCCCCCCACTCGAAGCCCTTGCACTCCGGGGGCTGGTTGTCGGTCCACTCCGTATCCTCGCCACCCACCCTGACATGGAATCGGCCCTCTTTGAGAACCGATCCGTCAGGAAGGACGAAGAACATTACCAACTCGGCCATGCCACTCTTGCTCGGATAGTATCCGGGCTTAAGCAGCGCGCCGTCGTTGCCGGGGCCTCCTGCCTTGCTCGCGATCCCTCGGAGGATGTTCCGCAGCCAGTCCCACAGGCCGCCGTTCGACTGGGGCCTTTGGGCCGGTTGCTGTCGTTGCGGTGGCGGAGCTTTTTGGATCTGCTCCTCCGGCGCGATCGCGTCGGTTGTTTGTGGCGCAGGCGGCTGGTAATTATACCCAGCTACACTGGCCACATTGACGGCCACTCCACGCGAAAGGTAGAAAGTCACCATGGCTTCCGCCGAAAGGGGGTTCCTACCCGCCTGTTCGACGAAGACCGTGATGGAGTGCGGCCCCTCGGCCATGGTGGTGGTATCCACGCAGGCAAGAGCCGGACAATCAACTGCGAATCGGGTCGAGATACCATTTGCTTGGTATCTATTCCCTCTCTGCAGCTCATTGTGTCCCCATCTTACGAGTCCCCCCCACCAGCGCTCCTCATCTTCGTTGTCTCGTAGGGTGTCCATGTCTTTGGAGACAAGTTTACCCTTGCAGACAACGCCCTGCGCAGTGATCATCCAGTCGATGGGTTTCCCATCAACCTTGAAGATGACACACCCCGCAGGTAACTTTCCGGTCATTGCGGCGACATGGACCTTTAGAAGCGGTCCAATGTCTTCCTTCTTAACCGGAAGCGATTCGACGAAGGTTGCCGCTGTGGTCTGTTGGCCAGTCGGCAGCTGGATATTGAATCCCAACGGCCGCAAGTCCGGCCCTTGGACGGTGAGGGTTACCCTAACCGTCGGGGTCTGGACTTGCGCCACGGTGGGCTGGCCGTTGTGGTTCGGGGCAAAGAGCCCGATTACCCCAGCGGCGAGCAGTAGGAGTGGATTGGCCTCTGCTACCTGCACCTTCGCGGCACAGATAGAAAAGACCAACGAAACCAACACTAGCTTTCTCATTCAAGTTCCTCCTTGGAACAGTATTTCTAATCCCTTGTTATCAAGCAGCTGTCCATCTTGTACTGAAGTACGAAGATGGGCTGGATTCCAGCCAGAAAAAGGGAAGGAGGGGCACTGTTCAATAAAATTTGAACAACTCTCCGCAATTTCCAGCTGGAATTCAGCCCGTCTTAAAAATCAAGGTTCTAATTTCTTTCCCAAAATGTAATGTACTTTTTATAACATAAAACCTTACCATAATAACCCCCACATGTCAATGGCACATCGGCTTTATTAAAAATTATCCAACCCCCCAATACTCAAAACGCGATTTTTGCCGCATAGCGATTAAGGATTTTGAACCTGTAAAAATTAAAATTTCGCACCGTTAACCTTGACAAATCTAGAATATATGCTATAATTACGAACTCTTCCCAAAACGGGAAGATTTTTGTTAGGAGAAAAATGATTAAACTACATAATGCCGATTTCTGGATTGCTTTGGTTTGTGTAGCGGTTATTCCGCTTAACGCAAACTCGCAAAGCAATGAGGTGTCTAAACAAAGTTCAAGTGCTATTAAGATTTCGGTTAATCCTTTCTTATCTTTAGAAAGACAGTTGCCGAAAGTCGAAATAGTCCTTGGTGAATCAGAAGCCCAAAAAAGAGAAAAGGCCGCAGTAAAGTCAAATGTTCCCACCCGAGATGTAATCGCCAGAAGCGATGCTCCGGCCAGAGAAGACCTTTCTCTTGATCAGCTTCGTGGACTTTATCGGGAAGCCGCTAATAAGTTCGGTATTGACTGGAAATTGATTGAGGCCGTTCACCAAGTCGAGTCCGGTAAATCCGGTTCTACTTCTATAAGAAGTTCAGCCGGTGCCACTGGACCGATGCAGTTTTTACCTTCTACATTCAGGCATTACGCTAACGAGGGTAACGATATTACCGACTTGAGGTCATCTGTCTTTGCTGCCGCTAACCTTTTAGCGCAAAGCGGAGCCAACACCGGCGATATCAACTCTGCTCTCTTAAGCTACAACCACTCGATGTCTTATGTAAATAAGGTTAAGGGTGTAATGGATAGTATCTAAGGTTCGATAATCCGTTAATCGCAAAAACCCGCTTCTCGGCGGGTTTTTGCTTTGTCTCAATTTTGTCTAGCTGAAACTTGGATTCACTTCCGGTGGAATTACTTCATACCATGTTGGTCCCGGATTGAATTGAATTTCCACGCCACTCTCATCATAAAATTTCGTTCTCGAATCCCTGTTTGTTTTTTTCCAAGTTCCCTTAATGGCCTTGCCATCTTGCAGAACATATGCAGGACCCGATCCCACATTTTGATAAACATAATTTTGGCTACCATAGCTTCCTGTCGGCTGGAATGTTCTTTGGACTGTTTGAATGACAATGTTTTTAGCTGTTATTTGCTCGCCCGTTACCCTGTCCTTGTGCGGACTCCCCGCTAAATTTCTAAGGTAGATGTTCTTATTTGGATCAAAACTCCAATTTACCTTGTATGACTCGCTGGAAAAGTTGATTTCTGCGCTTTTGCCGGGGTTTTCGGCGGGTCCATCCGTTTTAAATTTCAAGGCCTCAAAACTTGAGGAAGAGGTATCGAATTTTAATGATTTGGCAAAGTCATACAATTTTGAAGTTGAAGAATAAAGCGTGTGCTCTGAAGCAACGGCTTTCCCTTTATAATCCCGATAAAAGTACCCGGTATTATTCTCAAGGTTTTTAATCTGATAATTGTCAATATTGGCAAGAGCGTCTTCATTTCCCCCTGCGTGGGCAAAAAAGGCGTCATATTCCTTAACCCAGTCCATAAAATAAAGCCGTGCGCTTCTTATTGGTCCGATTTCCGTGGCCTCATTTGGTCCATATACGGCCAAAAATCTGGTAATTCCGCCTTCAGTCATCGTTTCGTAGACGATACTTGCTTTATTCAAACCGGATTGCGGTCTTGCTTCCGGATGGTTTTCGACACTTACGGCTAGTGGATGCCGATTGGCCAAGTCCTTTGGGTACGACATGCCGTCAAGAAGCGAAATCACCATGGGTTGAGGTACGGCCGTTGCCGTTTTTTTTGTACTTTGAGCTAGTCCACCCGGTCTTCTAGAATAATAATTAGCGACTATTGCGCCAACAATAATAAAAAATGCTGCACAGGCGCAAATGATAAAAACGGTCTTATATTTCTTGTCGCTCCAAATTAAATTCCAAAAACTTTTGAGTTTCACTTTTCCCCTCCTATAAATTTTTAATCTAATTTTAGCAGATTCAATCCAATTTTACTATCAAAATATCTGCTGATTGATTCATTCGATTCAAATATCACGGCCTCAAATGTTGCGGATACGATCCCCTTTTTAAGATGTCCGGCGAATGTTTTAAACTTATTATCAGATATTACAATGTGTGGATGAAGGGCGATTTTTGAGTCAGTTCCCCTTGATATAACGGCCGTGAAAGATCCGATTTCTAGTGCTCCTTCAATTTTTTTTGATGAAAACCTTTTGTTCTTCAGATTATAATTCATGATTTCGGCAAAGCTTAAGGCGCCAAGCCCCAGAACTACTCCACATTTAGTCCCCATCGCTTCAAGCTTTTTGGTGATGCCCGACAATATCTCGTCCCCTTTTTTTAATCGTATAATTTTCATATATCAATCCACAATTTTTTATTTGGGGTATTGCGACCCCTCACTATTTTAATTTTATCACAGCCAACCCCAAATTCTCCAGCAATTAATTTAACCAGTTCATCATTGGCTTTGCCGTTTCTCGAGTCGCTAGCCGTATAAACCAAGAACCGATCAAGGTTCTTAATCACTTTTGATCTGCCTGATTTTGGTTTAACCCTAACTTTTATTTCCATTTTATTGAATTTAAAGAAATGACTAGTAAGTTTGCAATCAGAAGGATGGCTACACAAATCAGACCAGACGAAACAAGGTTATCGAATATTGGGTTAAGGTTAATCTTTTGTCCATATATTAGAATAGTTAGAATTAGCAAGAAGTAAACCGTACCTGCATTTTTTATATCCTGATAGCTTGGAAACATGGTAAGCAAAATCGTAATCAATAAGTAAAAATACACTATTTTTTGCCCGTTAATTTCTCTCAAATCAAATCCAAAAAACTGTGATTTTAAGATAAAGTATGAAATTGCCGCGCCGGCGAGAAGTGGTAAAAGTGAAATTATAAAATTTCCAATGTAGGGAAGAAACGGCTTTTCATGTACAACAAACCCACCGGTTTTTGAAAATAATTGAATATCTTTAATTCTCGCTCCCGTTAAAATGCAGCCGACAACATGCGACAACTCATGAATAATCACGCCGGGAAATAATAGAAAATAGTAAATATACTGCTTTTGCATGGACTGTTTTAATAAAATTTCACGCAATATATAAATAACTGATATTAAAATCAAAACGCAGAGTACTTGATTACTTTGTGCCAAGGACAACAACCGCGTCATATGTGCCCGCTATTGAATCTGATTTTTCGATTGTTGCGTTGTAGCTCGAAGTTATTGCGCTTTTTAGGGCATTTGCCAGATCTTCCTTGCCTGTTTTGTAATAGATTATTGACTCGGTGTATTGCTTTGACGCATTATCGGCTTTGGTTACAGTAAAGCCCTTTCCTTCAAGTAATTTTTTTATCTTTGCCGCTTCGCCACTAGTGTTGTTGCCGTTTGCGACCCTTACGCTAGAGCCAGTAAAATCGGAGGAAGTTGTTCCGGCTGTTGAAGTTGTTTGAGCGGCGGCAGTTGCTGATGTGCTAACGGCAGGGGTGGCGGTTTGGCTAGTTGTTACGGTAACCGTGCTTTGTGCCGAGTCGGTTGTCTTTGATTTGTCGTCCTTGAGTAAAATATAAAGCGCAAACGCAGCGGCCACCACGATTGCCAGTATTCCTAAAATTAAATAGAAGATACCGCTTCTCGACTTTTCTTCTTCGAAATCGCCATTATCGTTGTCGTCATCTGCCATTTCAGGTTTTTGCTCAACCTGCTTGGGCTCTTCGGCCATTTCTTTTTTGGGATCTATAATATCTAATGATTTTGCCATTGTAATTTTATTATATCAAAAATTTTGCTTGTCAAATACTCATGCGTATTTTCTAATCACGCCGCGGAGGCGTCCCTGCACGAGTGCTTTTTTCGTATAGATCGGTTTGTATGTTTTGTTGGCGGGTTGTAATCGGATTCTTCTTTTTTCTCTAAAAAATCTTTTTAGGGTTACATTGTCGTTATCCACAAGTGCAACAACGATATCCCCGTTTCGCGGGTTATTTGTTTTTTCGATAATGACATAATCGCCGTCAAAGATCCCATCGTCTTTCATGGAGTCGCCACTTACTTTTAAGGCGAATACGCTTGGGCCCATCATATCTCTTGGGATATCAATTGTTTCGTTAGTTCTGATTGCCTCAATCGGGTGTCCTGCGGCAATAATTCCAATTAGCGGAACTTCAAAAGTTCTTTCATCCCAACTTGGAGTAAGCTGCAGCGCCCTTGCGCACGAACTTTGTCTTGTGAGGTGTCCTTTTTGCTCGAGTACATTTATATATTCCGCCACGGTCGCAACGGACGATAATCCCAGCGCTTTGGCGATCTCTCGGTAACTTGGAGCGTAATCGTTCTCGTCAATAAATGATTTTATAAAATTTAGAATTTCTGTTTGTCGCTTTGTTAGGGGCAGTTGTTTTTTCATTAATTAAAGCGTACCAAACAAAATACGAACTTGTCAAGCGCCCCTATTTTAGCCGATAATTAGTTCGTTGGTTTTAATATTTCTACAATTCGCTCAAAACCAAATCCCAGACCTATCGCCGGCAAGTCCGGGCCGCCGAGTTCACCTACCAGATTATCATATCGTCCACCACCACCAATTGATGACATCCGTGATTCATCACTGGCAGCGTTAAATTCAAAAATTACACCGGTATAATAATCAAGGCCTCTGACCAGAAATGGATCAATATTTAATTTGACATTATTTTTCTTCAAAATTTCTATAACATTGTCAAAGTATTTTTTTTCTTCTCCGGATAACGAATCGGTAATTTTCGGGATTTTTTCGATCGTTGCTCGACAATCTTGATTTTTGCAATCCAAAACCCTTAATGGATTCTTTTCGGTTCGCCCAGTACAGACCTCGCAAAGCCGGTCTTTATTTGAAACAAGATAATCTTTAATTATTCGCGCATATTTTTGGCGGCTTTCAGAACTCCCCAAAGAGTTAATATTTAAAGTTACATCATTGATTCCAGTTGATTTTAAAAATGTAATCGCATCGCAAATTATATCCCCATCTAACTCCTCGGATTTTTTTCCAATTACCTCGACATTCAACTGGTTAAATTGTCTTTTTCTCCCCTTTTGCGGCCTTTCGTATCGAAAGCACGGACCATAAGAAATAATCTTCACCGGAAGCGGCATACTTTTAATTCCCATCTCGATTAACGATCTAATAATTCCGGCGGTAAACTCCGGTCGAAGCGAATATATTTCATCTGATTTTTTTTCTAAATCAAAAAGTTCTTTTTGAACAATGTCTGTTTCATCTCCGACCGATCGAACAAAAAGCGATTTTTGCTCAAATATCGGTGTCTCAATTCCCTGATAATTTTTTTTAAAATAAAAATCAACAAACTTGTTTTCAAGCTCATATCTGCGGGCAAATTCCTTCCCTATATAATCCGAGGTTCCTCTCGGTTTCTGAATCATAACTTGATTCTAGCAAATCCCTTGATAATTACAATTGGATCAAACTTATTTGAGATATCTTTTAATATTTGAACGGGCCATTTCTGTGGTTACAAAGTTAAGCCAATCGTGTCGCGGCTTGGCGCTTTTCTTTTTCAAAATTTCGACAATATCTCCATTTTGTAGCTTTGTGCTTAATTGCGCAATTTTTCCGTTGATCTTCGCTCCGGCGCATTTGTTGCCGACATCCGTATGGATATAGTATGCAAAATCAACTGGTGTTGAGCCAAGCGGTAGATCCTTAACATCCCCAAGCGGCGTAAAGACAAAAATCCTGTCTTTAAAAAAATCCATTTCAAACGATTTGATAAGATCCGCGGGTGATTTGATGTTTTTTTGAATCTTATTAAATTCATTCAGCCATTTCAACTCATCTTTTTGCGGCAATCTTGATGATTTCTTCTCGCTATAGATCCAATGCGAAGCGATACCAAACTCGGCTTGATAATCCATTTCTTTTGTTCTGATTTGAAACTCTACAATTTGCCCGTTGTCGCAAAAAACGGTTGTATGGATGGATTTATAGCCATTTGGTTTTGGCAGTGCGATATAATCCTTAATCCGGCCAATAAGCGGTCGCCAGAACCCGTGAATCAATCCAAGAGTGGTGTAGCAGTCCTCAATTGAGTTTACAATGATTCTGACCGCAATCAAATCGTAGATTTTCGAAATGTCATTATCATATTTTTGTAACTTTTTAAATAAGCTGTACCATCGTTTTGCGCGAAAATCAATCTCACATTTAATATTATTTTCTTTTAAAATTCTTGAGACCTTTTGGGTAATCTTTTTTAAATAAACTTCTCGGTCTTGAATTTTTAAAATAGCCAGTGCTTTTACCTCTTTATAATCGTCCGGTTGGGCGAACGGAAAAGCAGAATCCTCCAGAATGCCGCGCCAATTTCCCATTCCAAGCCGCCCGGCGATCGGCGCATAAATTTCGATTGCTTCTTTGGCTATCCTCTCCCTTTTCTCTTCGGGAAGATGTTTTAGCGTCTTCAAATTATGAATTTTATCAGAGAGCTTGATCAGCATTACTCTCACATCTTTCGACATTGCCACAAGCATTTTTCGAAGCGTTTCGACTTGTCTTTCGAATTCCGGCACTTCATGCGTCGTGGCACGACTGAAAGGAAACCAGCTCTTTTTGATTCTAACTTTGGAAAGCTTGGTTAGTGACTCAACAAGATTTAAAACATCGGATCCGAATAGTTTTTTAATTTCTTGGCCTGTTATTTGGGTATCTTCCAAAACATCATGTAAAAGTGCTGCGATTATGGACGGTACATCCAGGTGAAGTTCGGCTAGCCGAATAGCTGTCTGAATTGGATGGGTAACAAATTCCTCACCTGATTTTCTAAAAATTCCTTTGTGTGCGTTTTCGCTAAACTTAATTGCTTTTTCAACTTTTTCCAGATCGTTTGGACCTAGATATTGTTTGCATACATTGACCAAGTGTAGTTTGGCTTTATTCGAGGAAATATTTTCCACCCTTAAACTCCATAGTTACTTTTTCCTTTTTCGAAATTTCGCCTTTGATTATTTTATCAGATAAAATATTCTCAATCTTTTCTTCAATCGCGCGCAAAAGCGGCCTCGCCCCAAATGATGGATCATAATTTTGCTCGACAAGAGAGTTAATCACCTGATCGGTAAATGAAATTCTGAAGCATTGTCTGGTTAGTCGCTCGGCAATTCTGTTCAGATGAATTTTGGCGATTTTTTTCAAATCATCCTTGGTCAGTGGCTCAAAAATTACAATTTTATCAAGTCGGTTAATTAATTCCGGTTTAAATACATCAAATAGTTTTTCCTCAATAACATTTTTGAGCGACTTTAAGCTTTTACCGGACTCGTCCATAAGATTAAACCCGATTTTTGCAATTTTTCTATATTGTTCGATACCGATGTTTGAGGTCATGATTATAATTGTATTTGTAAAATCAACTTTGCGACCCTTGGCGTCGGTCAGCTTCCCTTCGTCTAATATCTGCAATAAAATGTTAAAAACATCCGGATGAGCTTTTTCGATTTCGTCAAATAATATAATTGAATAAGGGTTCTTCCTAACCGACTCCGTCAGTTTTCCCGCGTCGTCATATCCCACATAACCAGGCGGCGCTCCGACAAGGCGGGCGGCGTTATGGCGCTCCATAAATTCGCTCATGTCGATTTTTACCAGAGCGTTTTCATGGCCATAAATATATTTTGCAAGCGCTCGCGCAACTTCTGTTTTTCCAACTCCGCTTGGTCCAAGAAAAATAAATGATCCGATTGGTTTAGTGCCAGATGATATTCCGGAGCGGTTTCTTCGGAGTGACTTTGAAACCTCACAAATTGCTTCTTTTTGCCCAGCAATATGACGGGATAATTCCTCTTCAATCCCCATAAATTTTTTCGATTCTTCTTCTATTAAATTGCCGACAGGGATACCGGTAATCTCCGAAATTAAATTAGCAATATCTTCGTCGTTTAAAAATGTCGAGATACTTGTTTTATCTTCTCCTTCCAGGATCTTTTTTTCTTGATTTGACAATTTACTTTCGATATCTCTGATTTTAGCGGCTTCTTCAAATTTTTCTTCGGAAATCATTCTTTCTTTTTCGGCGCTAATTAATTCAATTTTTTTTCTTATCTCTTTAATTTTTTCACTTTGGTTTTTATTTTGTGATTTTAAGACCTTTGCCGCGGAGGCCTCATCAATTAAATCGATGGCCTTGTCCGGCAAAAATCTATCAAAAATATATTTTTGTGAAAGTTGGGCCGCTGAACTTATGGCCGAACTGTTGATTTTGATGCCGTGGTGTTTTTCGTAAAGAGGCCTTAGTCCGCTTAAAATTTCAACTGTTTCTAAAACCGTTGGTTCCCTAACAACGATTGTCTGTAAACGCCGCTCCAGCGCCGTGTCCTTCTCTAGGTGTTTTCTGTATTCGTCAAAAGTTGTGGCACCGATTAATCTTATATCTCCTTTCGCAAGCGCCGGTTTTAAAAGGTTTGCCGCGTCCATAGAGCCCTCTGCGCTTCCGGTACCGATGATCGAATGAAGTTCGTCAATAAATAAAATAATATTTTTGCTTTCCTTTACCTCGGCCAATATCCGTTTTAAACGGTCTTCGAATTGTCCGCGATACATTGTTCCCGCAACCAACAAGCCAATGTCAAGCTGAATTATTTTCTTACCCGATAATTTCAGGGGCACTTGGTCGTCAGCGATTAATTTTGCCAAGCCCTCAACAAGGGCTGTTTTACCAACCCCCGGATCGCCGATAAAAACAGGATTGTTTTTGTTTCTTCTTAATAATATCTGGATGGCTCGGCCAATTTCTTTTTCTCTTCCCCAAACAGGATCGGTCTCGCCCTTTTTTGCTTTTTCAACTAGATCAACACCAAAATATTCAATTGCCTTTTTGTTTTTTGTAAATGTATCTTGAGCAAATGGAGGTGGCGGTAGACCCATATCTATGTCTTGGAATGGATGCTCTTCGAATTGATCAATTTGCGTCTTCTCCAAATTGATTTTTGGCCCCATTTTTTGTTTTTTAATCATTTGGTCCATTTCAGCTAAATCGTGAAAAATATTTGTTAGCTGATCTTTGATCTGCTCCGGATCAACACCAACTTGTTTAATTACAGAGTAACTTCCAAAATATTCGCTTGATAGCACAGCAATCAGAAGATGCTCTGTGTCGATGCTAAAGTGGCCAAAGTCAGCCGCCAAGCGAAATGCAATTCGAAGGGCGCTTCTCGCGTTTTGAGTAATCATATCGTTACCGGGTTTTTTGATTTTCATTCTGTTCAAACTTAAAACCAACTTGGCCTGATCTAGGTTGACAGAGTACTCTCTTAAAATATCATGCGACAAAGTGCCTGGAATCTGAATTAGCGCCAGAAGTATACTTTCGGTTGACAGTGGGCGATTTTCAAGTTCGGCTATTCTCTGCGCTTGAGTCAAGACGAGGCGGGCATTTTTTGTGAATTTATTAAACGGTCCTGTTTCCATCTGTTCAACACATCCTCTTTCACTTTATTCTTTTGTTGTTTCTTTTTTTACTTCTTTATCTTTTTCTTTTATATCCTTAGCCACTTCGGTTTTTGCATCTTTTTTGGGCTCGGCTGATTTTTTATCCGGCTTTGGTTCATCTTTGACGATATCCAATATCCAGTTTGTAATTTTACTCGCTAGACGGACATTCTGGCCCGATCTTCCAATCGCAAGCGCCAATTGATCTTCCGGTACCCAAATCCTTGCAGTGTTTTTCTTTTTATCGAGTTTGATTTTGTCGATTTTTGCCGGAGAAAGTGCATTTTTAATCATTGTTTCGAGGTCGTCGTTATATAGAATGATATCTATTTTCTCGTTTGGAATTTCACCGAGAACCGACTGCACTCGTGTTCCTCTTTGCCCAACTACGGAGCCAACCGGATCCAAGTTTTCGTCGTTTGATTTAACGGCAATCTTTGTTCTGGAACCCGCTTCTCTGGCGATTGTAACAATTTCAATTGAGCCGGTCTCGATTTCCGGAACTTCCTGCGCAAAAAGACCTTTGATAAATTCCGCATCGCTTCTTGAAACCAAGATTCTCGGGCCTCTGGCGGTTTCTTCTACTTCTCGAACCCAAACCTTTAGCCGCTGTCCGGTGTAATATCTCTCCGATGGAATTTGATCGGGTGGAAGCATTATCCCGTTGATTTTTCCGAGATCCAGTATTACGCTTGGACCCTCAACTCTCTGGACTGTTGCGTTAACAATTTTGTATTCTTTGCTCTTGAACTCTAAGTACAGGACTTCTCGTTCCGCTTCGCGCAATCGCTGGATAATCACTTGTTTAGCTGTCTGCGCTGCCACTCTTCCGAAATCCGACTTTACCTCAAGAGGAATTTCAATAACATCCTCGGCCTTGGCTTTCTTTTTAAATTTTTGCGCACTCTCGATTGAAAGCTGGGCTTCAGGGTTTGTAATTTCTTCGTCTTCGGCAATAACATTATAAACGCGCCAAACATTCATCCGATTATTTTCGGTGTCAATTTTTACTTTTATGGCTTGTCCGGGTTTGCCATAGTCCTTTCGATAAGCGGCCCCAAGCGCCATTTCCACGGCTTCCAAAACGACTTCTTCTGACACCCCTTTTTCGTCAGCCAAAGGTTTAATCGCGGCTACGAACTCTCCAATCTGCATAATTTCTCCTTTTTTTGTTATAAATTTAAGCGGCCCTCTGCCGCTTTATTTAAATATACACTTTCTAATTATTTCGTCAAGCGCATTTACTGCTTTCGCTATATCAATCCCTTCAAATATGCTATAATATAACTAATAAACAAGTGATTTTTAATTATGCAAACCAAAGAAAAATTTCCAAAATCAGTTGAGAGCGTTCTCTGGTCTTATGACATAAATAAGATCGATCTTGAATCGCACAAAAGGTTAATCATTGCTCAAGTTTTAAACTATGGCACCAGAGATGCTACCGATTGGCTATTTAAAACTTACAATTTGAATGAGATTAAAAAGACTGCGGAGTTGATTCCTGCCGGCCAATGGGACAGAAAATCTCTGGCTCTATGGTCTCTTTATTTAAAGATCAAGCCCAAATCTAAACTTGAGAGAGTGCTGCATGGATAAGCAATTTTTTTGGGATATTTTGGATCAGAAGCGCAAGAATATTTTACCGCTTTTCAAGGAGTTTAAAGCCGAATTTTATCTGGCCGGCGGCACTGCTTTGGCGTTGCAGTTAGGGCATCGGGACAGTATTGATTTTGACTTCTTTGCCGAAAAGTCTTTCTCAACCGAAGATCTGACCCAAAAAATTGAGCAAATTTTTCAGAACCATAAAGTCGCCAAAATTCAAGAAGAAAAAGACACCTTAACATTTGTTATCGATGAAACTGTCAAGATTAGCTTTTTTGCCTATCTATACAAATTGATCAAATCATTGCTGGACGAAGACAACTTCAAAATGGCTTCGCTTGAAGATATCGGCGCGATGAAACTCTCGGCCATTACCAGCCGCTCAATCCTTAAGGATTATGTCGATCTTTACTTCATTCTCCATGAAATTGAGCTTGATAAGTTACTTGAAATGACTAAAGAAAAATTTCCAATGACGGACACTAACCCGATCATAAAAAGCCTGGTTTATTTTGATGACATTCAAGAAGAGCCGATTCTTTTTAAGCATGGCGACGATATCGGTTTT
Source organism: Candidatus Berkelbacteria bacterium (assembly GCA_026397175.1). Classification (GTDB taxonomy): domain Bacteria; phylum Patescibacteriota; class UBA1384; order UBA1384; family DTJR01; genus JAPLVK01. The sequence continues at coordinate 70,766 of JAPLVK010000014.1, forward strand.
GAATCAATAAAAAAATATCTTTCAGAAACCGTAACGAACTATTTGGCAAAAATAGATAAATAACCGGTAATTGTATCAGTAAGTGTCTTGCATTTTCGCACTAAAAAACCCCCGAGGCGGTCAAAATCTCCCGCCTTCCCACAAAGCGATACAGAACCATCAAACTCCACCCGCCGGGTGGAGTTTGAAGGGTTTTTATTCTACTATTCCACTCCACTCGACAGCGGTGAAGCCGTTTCGGGATTGGATCGGTTCAAAGATGGGGTTGGCAAGGGATTTGGGAAAGGAAAGTTTTTTGAAGTACATGACAATCGGGATATAGGTATCGGGTTTGGGGGTGATATTGAGCTTGAGAATATTAGCTGATTCAAGGCGGGAATAATGGCTGATTTGGATATAGGGAGCGTCTTTGAGTTTGTCTTTCCAAAATGATACAAAGTCAGATGATTCTTTTGAGTTCAAACCAAGTTTGGTAGCGTAATCTTGAAGCGCTTTCTCCAATTGTGGTTGAGCGACGACATAACCGTTTGAAAGCGGTCTTGTTTGGGCGGAATAATCAAACGCGATACTGTCGTAGCTTCCACTTTCGGTTGTCAACTTGCCACTTGGCTCTGCCACAACACCCCAGCCGGCAAAGGGAAGATATTTGGGATTATCGTTTGAGACAAAGTTGTCAGATGTGATAGAAATCTGCTGGGTTTGGGTTGGGTAGAGGTAGAGGGGAGAGTCGACGCATTTGACAGCAGCAGCAGTTTGGTGCATTAGTGGGTCCTGGTCTCTTCTACCCACATGGCTAGCGAAGCTGTCAAGGCATGGATTTTTAACGGTTGCCGTGCAAGCAAGTAAGGTATGGTTTGCTGACTGCATCGTGCCGTAGCAAATTTCCCATCTCCACCTTGGGTCGCGGCCCGTGTCAAGGCCAAATGACACTACATCATTTACGTGTTGATCATTCAGATTATTGTATGCAGTTTTACACGCCTGAGATAAACCCTTGAACCAGTCGGTCTGCTCAAGCAGTCTATTCATGTCTTCTGGCGTTTGAGCGGAATTAAAGCCAGGCAGAACCTTTTCGCATTCGTCTTTGGTTGCATACGCCTTTATCCCCAGATTATCACCATTCTGCTGATCAACCCTAGCTTGGGTTTTCTCGGGATCTCGAAAAACAACCGAACTTAGCTCGAGCTTATTCTTGGCACTCTTTTGTTCTTCTGCAAGTTTCGCGGAAGCGGTTACGGCGGGAGATTGCGCTGATACGGAAGAACTGGATTCGATGAATTCTGAAAGATCGTTTGAAGCGACGGATTGTCGGATCGCTGGGTCTTTGACATCAAGAAGAGAATAATTTTGGAAGATAGGACGGTACTTTTTGCCAACTTCACCGATGGGTGGAGGTGATTGATTGACATTTGAAGATGTGGATTTTGGATCAGTCGAGTTGGAGAAAACCTTGCCGAGTGTCAGCAGCGAATCGCCTTTTGCGAAACCAAGAAGCATTTCGCTGTCTTCGATTGTTGTTTGCATTGTTTGCTTGCTCTGGCGATTGTAAATAAAAAGAGTCCCATTTGTTTTTTTATCGAAGTCATCTTGGGTTTTATAGCCGACATAAACAATAGTATTCCCATCTGATGAGACAAGAGATTGTCCGCCAAGCAAAACTGGTTCGGCAATGGGGATTTCAACAGCTGAATCATCGGCAGTAGAGGTCAAAGATAAATTGGTTGGCAGGTCACGCGCGCTTTGCACCCCAACTTGGTTCGCCGGAAAGGCCGCGCTTGGTTTTTCAACAAGGACATATTTACCACCTTTTGAAATGACAGGGTCGGAGGAATAGCTTCCTGCGGGAAGAGAGGCATAGGCAGTAAGTTTTTTGTCTTGTTGGCTGATCGTATAGATACCATTACCCCAATAACCGCCATTGGGTCCGAAAGTATCGAGCCATAGACGATTGCTGGCATCGTAAAATAAAGGATATTGGACAAAGACACTTGGATCTAAGTTGAATTGGGCTTGGACGAGATCTTCAGCTGTTTTGCTATTGTCGGTTTTCTGCGGACCGAGAATTGTTTGCCACTGTTTGGTCTTGAGATCTATTTGAGTAATTTTTGATTCACCGCCAAGGAGTTGACTTAAATCACCCGAAATTGGCATCTTTACTTCCCACAAAGCGGCGAGGGTGTTGTCGGGAGAAAGAACATATTCATCAATACCGAAACCGTCTTTGGCAGAATATAGAATATCGGTTTTATCGGTAGTGAGATTATATGAGATGAACTCTTGGGCGTGATCTTTTCCGTCAGTTTTATTGAGATAAACAAGATGGGTTGAATCAAGAAAAGAAACCCTTTTTGCCGAGGCGGGAATTTTGACGATCGGGACGGAAGATTGATCAACTCCTTGTGCAGAATCTGCAGTTGCTACAATCGAACTATCTTTCCCGACAAGAAATTTGGCCTTTTCCCAAAAACCGGCTTGTGTTACTTTCTTTGTAGTGCTGATCGGTATGGCGCCAATTAAGGCATTTTGCGCATCCGTTACTTTGGCGGCCAAAATAACATTAGAAAGATCAGCAGATGCAGAGCTTGACTGATTACTTGTATTATTATCCTTGGAACTTGATGGATTTAGTGTACAACCCGTAAGTAAAAGGGATATGACGCCAACCAATACGAGAGTGCTTTTTCTCATAAATCTTCCCCTTCATTGATATTGTATTCAATTATACACAAAAAAGAGAATAAACTACAATTTGCGCTTCATGATTACCAACATCGGAAAAACGACCGTAGCATTATAAATTCTCTTTATTCGCGATGGTTGCGCAAAGAGTCGAAAAAGCCACTCCAGTCCTAGTTCTCGCATAAACTTCGGAGCTCTCTTGACTCTTCCTGAAACATAATCAAGTGTTCCGCCGATTCCGATAAAAATATTTGCCGAGATCAAGTGTTTAAAGTTTGAAATCCAAATTTCTTGTTTTGGCGCACCAAGCGCAACAAAAACAATATTCGGTCGCGCCTTATTAATTTCGCTTATAATTTCGTCGTTCTGATTATTTTCATTAACTTTTACATCATCTATCACGCCGACGATATGAATTCCAAAAAACATTTTTATTAACTTTTGTTTTGTTTGTTTCCCCGCTCCCCTCTCTCCGCCTAAAATAAAAATCCGGTAACCCTTATTTCGCGAGAGTTCGCAAAGCGACATAAAAATATCAGCTCCCGGCAAGCGATCAATTTTATCGTGATACAATCTGTTAATTGCCCACACAACTCCTGTGCTATCGGCAATCGAAAGGTCTGACTTTGCTAAAACTTTTTGGAACTTTTCGTTTGAGTTTGCCTCGACCAAAAATTCGTTATTAACAGTTGAGATCTGTGCTTTCTCGTTATTTTTTATTTTTAAATCAACAAAATCAAGAAGTTCTTTTTTGCTCAAGGCATTTATTTTTGAATTGAGCAAACGATATGTCTTCATCTGATATCTGCCTGATAAACCTTGCCATTATTCTCATATATTACCGATTTTCCGGAATTTACAAAAACAATTGGGGTTTGCGAGTCCTTGTCCAGAATTTCAATATCATTGGTCGCATCAATTTCCATAATATGAAGCTTTGCATTGTAAGTGAATGCAATATATTGGTTGTTCGGATACCAGCTTGCGCCATATATATTTTTATCAAATCTGGTTACTAGCTGATCGTTTTGATAAATCTCACCGCCATCAACTCTTATTTGGGCGGTATCTGCAATTTTGTTAAAAAAATCGTTTTGGTCCACAGAAAATTCTCGTGGAATGATATTCTCCTTGAATAATACGATATTGTTTAAAATTTCGGCCTCGCCTGCCTCAAGTTTAATATTTTTTTCCCAGATATGATAACCTTCCTTTGTCACCTTGATATTGTAACTATTTGGCGTAATATTTCTTAGCGTAACCCTGCCGTTTCCGACCAGTTTGTCATCCAAATATATATTGGCATTATCGGTTTGAACTGAAATAATTCCGGTTTGTTTGATGTCTTTATTAACAAGATCTATCTGATAACCGGTTACATATATTAAGGCCAGCGACACGCAAGCCAGAAAGATAATTCCAACAATTATGATATATTTTAAACGCATTTTAAATTCATTGATTAAGTTTTAAGTTACAGGTATATTATACTATAAATGGAGAAAAAATGGCTAGTTTTGAGATAAATGGGGTAACGCCCCTTGTCGGAAAAGTTAGAATCAGTGGTTCAAAGAATGAGGCCTTAAAGCTCATTCCTCTTTCTATTGTTTTAAAATCGAAAGTAAAAATTACCAATGTTCCCGAAATCACAGATGTTTTTTCTCAAATTCAAATCGCCAAACAACTTGGTGTCAAAACATCATTTGAAAACGGGGTTTTAACCTTGGAGTCATCGGATGTTTCTGATTTTGACATAAAATCGAAATTTGCCAAGAAACTTAGGGCCTCGATTGTTTTTTTGGGGCCGCTTTTGGCCAGATTCAAGAAAGTAAAATGTCGGTATCCGGGCGGATGTGTAATTGGGTCAAGATCAATTGAAACCCACACGGATGCATTCAAACAGCTTGGAGCTAAAGTCAATCAAAATCAAAGAAATATCGAGATTTCTTTAGATGTCCCTAAAAAATGTGCGGTGAATTTAAAGGAAAAAAGTGTTTCGGCGACCGAAAATATATTTTTATACGCTTCGGCGATCGAGTCGGAAATTACAATTTCAAATTGTGCAGTCGAGCCGGAAGTCATACATTTATCAAAAATTTTAGAAAAAGCAGGCGCAAAATTTGATTGGATAAATGACAGAAAAGTTACGATTTCGGGAACGACTAATTTGAAGCTGGATGAAATTGAGGTAATTAGCGACCGCATCGAAGCCGGAACATTTTTAATCGGCCTAATTGCAACCGGTGGTGAAGGTGAGATCTCAAATTTTCCCGCTGAATATCTCGACGCATTGATTTCAATACTCAAGGGTTGCGGTGCAAAGTTTAAAGTTAC
>JAPLVK010000012.1 GCA_026397175.1 Candidatus Berkelbacteria bacterium
CCGGAAATACCTTCATGTTTTATACGAAATAGAATCTGATCTTTTATCTCTTTGGCAATTGGCTCTGACATGTTGTCCTCCTTGACACTTTTTATTGTGCCTATTCGCAGACTACATGTCTAATATACGGGGTACCTGCCCCTCCATATTTACTAGATTGCCAACTAATTTTTTTCGCTTTAGTGCCTCCGATGGTAGTGTAATCAGTAGTTGCATTGGTTTTACCTTCTCTTTGAAGAGATATTGCTAAAACATCCAAAGACTTTATGTTTGTATTATTCGCGTCAATAGCAACTCTCCAATTATCCTCCGATGGAGTCTCGGATGTAGCCGAGTCTGTAAAGACGAAAGTGGAGTCATAGTCAGTATAGTTCCAGCTTGCCGGATACTTGAAACTAAATCCATAAGTATCATTTATATATGTCTTCCAACTTGCAGTTACATCAGTTGTAGAAGCCGAAGAAGTTGCTGATTTAGTTGCGGTTACTTCTTCTTTCGGGTTATTTGCGCCATACCAATAACCAATTGCTCCAAAAACAATTCCACTGACCACTATCAGTGCGACCGCTTTCCAGATTTTATTCAGCCTTACTTTATTGTCGGTCAATTGCGGTATTGGTTGAACCGGCTGAATATTTTCATCTGCCATAAATCCCTTCTTTCAATTGCCTAATTGTTGAATTGACCAATCGCCAAATTGTCTAATTTTTTTACTCTTTTTTACCCCGCTGTTCCGGTGTAAGTAATTTGCCAAGCGCCGTTTACTTTTTTGAGCTGCAAAATAATCGCCCAACTCTGGTCGCCCGAATACCCCGTTGCGTAAACCTCGCCATTCATGCCGTCATCGCTATATGCGCTCTCGATTTTATATTTATCAATTTTGCCGTTCATATCCGGTCCATAGATAAACGGATTTATCTGATATTCTTGAACTTGTTGCGCCACGCCATTGATAAAATCCGCCGACAAGACATCCAAATTTTGATACGATTTGCTCTCCAAATAATTATCGCCGGCGTTTTGCCTAGCAATAATCCAATCAAAATATTTAGTCGCGACCTCGTTAAGTGACTTATTAATTGTTTGATTTTGAGTTGTAGTAGTTGTGCCAGATGAAGCGACCGAAGAAGTTGTCGAAGAAGTCGCCGAAGTTGCTGATTGAGTCCGGCTTGGCGTTAATGACGAGACCGCCGTTGCGCTTACATTGAGTATTCCAGATATACTGCTGCTAATTTTTTTCTTGGCTATCCATAACCCGAGTCCACCCAAGCCCAACAAGATCACTAAAACAACAATCACAATTACAATAATCAGTCCTGTCTTGGACTTTGGCGCTGCTTGCGTTTGCTGATCAACTTTTGGTTGCTCTTCTACTTGTTCCGGTTGTTTTGGTTCTTCTGTCATTTTTCCTCCGCTTCGAGTCCCGCCTTTGGCGGGGCCCGAAAGTCCTGCCGTAGCCCGCACTGTTTGTACACTACCTGCCTGCCGGCAGGTGTAATAGGTTAAATAGTAAGGGCGAAGGAGGACATTACTTTAATCATTTTAAAATCCTCATATTAATTGTACTATGAAACAAAGGGTAAATAAAGATGAGAGAAAATAAATATATTCCAATATTGATTTTTGCCATCGCCGGTGTCTGGTTAAGGTGGTATTTAATCCACACCCCGGGCTATGTCAACGACATCAACTCTTTTTTGGCGTGGGGAAATCAAATTAAAGACCATGGATTTTGGTCGCTTTATTCAAAAAGTTATTCGCAGTTTCTGGATTATCCACCCTTAATTCCGCTAATAACCTCTTGGTGGATGCGCATTAATATTTTTAGCGCTCTGACCACCCCTCAATTTTTTAAGGTTTTGCCGACCATGGCCGAAATCGCGCTTCTTATAATTACGGCTCTTTTTGTCATTAGATCAAAGGTCGAATACAAATCGACGCTTTTAGCGGTGATTTTTTTGCAGCCCGGCATGGCTTTGGTCACTTCGTCGTGGGGGCAAGTTGATGCGATTTTGGTTTTGGTTTTAATTCTCGGGTTCGTTGTTATGGAGGCAAATTTGTTCGTAGCAACATTTTTGATGTTTTTGGGACTGCTTATTAAACCGCAAGCGATTCTCGGGCTTTTGGTTTTTGGAATTTTTATTTTTGCAAAACACGGATTTATAAAATTTTTGAAACAACTCGGATTTCTAGTGGTTTTAGTTGCGGCCGTTGCGCTTATTTTTAAATTTCACAATGGAAACTTTTTCTCAATTTATCTTCTTTCGACTTCGCGTTATCAATATTTGTCTGTAAACGCTTTTAATATTTGGTGGCTAATGAATGGCTCAAAAAGTTTTGGACTCTCCGATGTTGCGGCCAAACCGATCGGCATGGCGCTTTTTGCGGCGTTTTTGATTCCGGGGGTTTATTATCTAATTAAAAAAGCCAGCAAATTGCCCCAGGTCTTCCTGGTTTTGTCTTATGTCTATTTGATATTTTTTGTTTTCCCAACCGAAATTCACGAGCGATATTTGTATCCGGCGGTTGTCTTTGCGGCGATTGCAGCCATTTTGAGCAAACGAATTTTTGGGGTATATTTAATTTTGTCGGCCACACTTTTCCTAAACTGCTACGCCGTTTTGCAGACCATTTTTCCGCAGTTTCAAAGTGTCATTCCGATTTCCGGAAATTTATTGGCGGGAAATTGGACCATAATTGTCGCGGCAGCCAATGTGTTGGTGGCCATTTATTTATCACTATATTTGACCAATGAAGTATTTAAAAGATCTTAAAAAAAACAAATTCACAATTATTTGTGTCTTAATCTTTCTGCTTTTAATTTTGAGCCGTTTTCTATTTTTATCCAATCGTCCCGTTCATCACGACGAAGGCATGCTTTCTTATTTCGCTTATCAAATTATCAAGGAGTATAGCTACACTTACACGCCGCAAATTCACGGGCCGGTCCTTTTTTATTTTCAGGCGCTTGCGTTTAAAATTTTTGGATCAGAAACTGCGATCGTCAGATTTTCCCCGGCATTATTTGGGGTTTTGCTTGGTTTTGTTCCGTTATTTTTTAAAAAGGCCCTAGGCAAATCAAAAGCAATCGTGATTTCTCTTTTGATTTTGGCTTCACCGATTTTAATGTTTTATTCCAGATTTTTGGTTCATACGGCTTTGTCGGCGGTTTTTATGTTGGTGTTTGTTTTATTCGTCTGGCAATTTTTTAAAAAATTTAATGCAAATTTCTTATTTTACGCCGCGGCCGCTTTGGCGTTTTCGTTTGGAACTTCCGAAACCACTTACATTTTTTGCGCAATATTTATTTTATTTTTACTGCCTTTTTATATATTTGCGCGAAAGGACTTCGCTAAATATTTAAAAAAATTTATTGCATTTTTTAAGTCAAATTACCCCGATTTTGTCAGTGCATTTTTAATTTTTATTTTAATTTGGATGGCGCTTTATTCGTTTGGTTTTACAAATTCGGAGGGCTTACGATTCTCATATCCCAACCCTTTTGATAAAGCCACCGGAGTCGGGTTTTGGGTTTCTCAACACAAAGTTCACCTTGGCGGACAGCCGTGGTTTTATTATTTGATGCTTGGATCAATTTACGAATTTTTGCCGTTTATCGCTGCGATTTTTGCCATCATCAATTTTAAAAAATCAAAAAGCGTTTTTTATTTATTTTTGGTATGGTGGGCAGCTACTTCAACGATTGCTTTTGCTTGGGCCGGGGAAAAATTCCCGTGGCTGTTTTTGCCGTCTCTTTTGCCGATAATTTTTCTGGGCGGCTACTATATTGGAGAGAACTGGTCGAGATTTAGAGATATCAGCAAAATTTCATGGGTCATTTTATATGTATTCACGCTTTTTGTGGCGTTTCGACTTTGTTTTATAAATCCGGCCGACACCAACGAGTTAGCGGTTTATGTGCAAACGCCAAATTCATTTGCGCAAATTGAAAATGAAATAAAAAACGCCTGTCGTGACACAAATAGCACCGATTGTGTCGTGGTGGACTCCAAAATTCAATGGCCAATGGCCTGGGATTTTAAAGATATCGGTCACTTGGACTCACTTGAAAATAGCGAATTTTCTGCACAAACTAAGTATGTGATTGTTTCAAGCGAAAAATCAGGGGAATTTAAACCCAAAAATTTTGAATCAGTTAGGGTTGAGCGGCTTCGTGATTGGTGGGTGCCGGACAAATGTCGGAAAATAGATTGTGTTTCAAAATTCACCAAGTATTTTTTTACTAGATCAACTTGGAACCCAAAAGGCGGCTACGATGTCTCGGTTTATAAGATGAAACAAGATTGAATTGCACTAAACGCGAGTTTCTCCGCTTGTCATCGCGAGCCTACTGGCGTGGCGATCTCAAAAATAGCTTGACAGCGAAAATTTTGTTATAATAAATTTAATGAAAAGATTTTTACCGATTATATTAGGGGTATTCGCTCTTGTTTTCCTTGTTTTGCCCGGCATATCCTGTGCGGCGGACGAGGCGGTTTTTTCGGCCACTTCATCTCAAACATCCTATAATGTCGGCGACGAAATTCCGGTTAGTTTCTCGGTTGCGGCCGGCCCATACGATGCAACCTTAAATGTTATTGATTTTGATATTAAAATTTCCGATACCTCGGTCATTGAGCCCAAAGATACCACCAGTCCTTTTGTGGCCGGAACCATTTTTACATCAATTGCGCTTCAATCGTACACAAACGGTATTATCAACGCGGTTTTTCACCCGAATCCAAGCAGCATGCCGGCAAGCAGAAGCGGCGTTATCGGGACCGTAACATTTAAAGCCCTAAAAACCGGAACCGCAACTATTTCGTTCGATAGAATCGAAGCGGCGGAAGCAAAAAGCGAAACGCAATTTATTACCACTTCGGCCAGCAGTTTGGTTGTAAACATTGGGGAAGTTACCACAACTACAAACGAATCAACGGTTGAAGCAACGGAAACACCAACTCCAACCCCCGTTAATGTCAGCAAGGCCGCATCATCTGCCGCAACCGGCCCCGAAGATATTTTGCTAATTGTCGGGGTTGGTGGTATTGTGGCTTACTTGGCGTATAGAATAATTAAATCAATTAAACACTCGGCGCAAAAAATATGAGATCAAGTATAACAAGCATTATTATAGGGTTAGTGATTATCGCCGCGGTTGGCTTCGGCGGATATTTGATTATCAAAAAATTCAGAGCCAGCGCGGACACCGAATCATCCGGCACAACTTTAAGCGCGGATTTAAACAAAGATGGTAAAGTTGATGCTCTTGATTTAAGTGTGCTTACAACCGCAATGTCCGAAAAATCAACCGACAAAAAATATGATCTCAATAAAGACGGTGAAGTCAATTCACTCGATCTGAATATTTTGATCAATCAGTATAAGAAATAATTTAACAATCCTGTCATCTCGAGTGGGTTTGGGGGCGGAACCCAAACCTAAGCGGAATCGAGAGATCTAAAAAATAAATTAAAAACTAAATAAATAAATAAGGAGAACCCATGCCAGAAGAAAATATGCAAGTTCAACCGCAGTTAACCGATCCGAAAGTCAGACCGGATAAAATCTGGAAAGCACTCGCGTTAATTATTGTCAGCGGACTTGTTTTTGGAGGTATCGGATATTGGTATGGAACAAATAATCCAAAAACCGAGTCGGCAACAACGACAACAGCAACCGTCTCTGCTACCGCTGTTTCTTCGGCAAAAACCGCCACAACTTCCGCCGTAACCTCGGCAACCACCTCTGCCACTTCCGAAACCGCCAGCTGGAAAAATTATTCCAATACAAAATACGGTTTCTCGTTGACATTTAATGACAATTGGAAAAATTTTCAGGTCGTTGAAGCTGCTTCTAATTCCGCAAACTCTGTTGCCGACCTTTATGTTTGTGTTCCAACAACTTCTACGACATGGACGGATAAAAAGACAGGAATGTTTTGTCCTTTCGCAATAACGGTTGCGACTCTAGCCGAGAAAGCGGGACTTGAGCAACAAGGTAATCTAAATCCAACATATATCGCTGAAAATTCATCTTATGCTTTCTTCTATTTTACTGCACAGGATAGTCCATCCGATGGTGTCAGTGTTATGAATGATCTTAAAAATATCATTGCGACTTTTAAAGCCAATTAGAACGATTGATTAATAAAGGATAAAACATCCTGGTAATCGCTCGATCTCGCAAAAATCTCGGCTTCTCCCGAGATTTTTGTATTCTATCTTCTATTAATCAATCCATTTTTCTTCCAACAATACCTTTCTTCCTACTATTCATCCCATTCAGCGTTGTATCTGCATCTTTATCTGCATCTTTTTTCTATTACAAAACTACTATAACTTTTTACTCGATCGAGGGTTTGTTATAGTAAAAGAAATGAATGTTAATTTATTGGTTAAACAAACAAAATGAAACAAGATAAGATTTCTCGAGCAACAAAGATGTTGATAACATTTATGAGCGAATTTACATCTTTCACCATGGATTATACTGAAGCATTTTTGCTTAGCGCTGGTTCTAGTAGAAGATTGGCACAAAGAGTACATATTAAAGACCGAGAATATTATTCGACAATGCAGGGGCTAAAAAAATGTGGATATATAAAATATGTTAACGAGGACCAATTTTTAATCACTCCAAAAGCGATAAAGAGAATTCAATCTATTCAGGTCAAGTCGAATAAGCAAGAGGGTGATTGGGATGGAAATTGGAAAATTGTTGTGTTTGATATCCCAGAACCCAAAAGAAACGAGCGAGATTGTTTTAGATATTTTTTAAAAAATAATAATTTCATAGGTCTTCAGGATAGTGTTTTTATCTCGCCGTTTGCTGATTTTGAAGAGTTGGCCAAAATACGCCAAGATCTGGGAATCGAGGAATATGTATCGTTCTTTACTGCAAAAAGTTATAAAACTGACGACGATTCTTTGTTGAGAAAAAGATTTAATCTCGAATAATATTTAATATTACTGATTTACTATAACTTATTTCTCGATCGAGGAATAAGTTATAGTAAATTATTTCGCAAACAACTTAGAGATTTATAGATAAATCATAGAATAGTTCTCCTGTTCATCGTCGGTAAAATTGTGTTCCAGATCTTGGCGGCGACCTTGAAGGCAACCCGGCCTTTTTGGGTTAAATGATAGGTCTTACGATCTTCATCCTTGGGGTTTGACTGCTGAATTAAGCCCGCTTCTAAAAATTGCGCCAAGGCGGGGTAAAGAGTGCTTTCCGATGGATTGCAAAAATCGTTACTGATTTTCTTTATCTCCTGAATTAGCATATAGCCGTGCAAGTCATGATCTTTAAGGGCTCGCAAAATAAAAAACCGAATTAAACTTTGGTTAATCAGTTTTTTCCAATAATCTTCGGATATATAATCGATTTCTTTACTTTCATCCATGATTTTAACTTATAGCATTCAGCGTAAAATTTCAACTCACATATTAAAAGTGATGTATAATTAAACCATGAAAGCCAAAATCACGATTTTATGTGTTTTTTTGTTTATTTTTATAATTTATCTTTTCACGATGCTGCCAGGACAGGCATTCCATGATGCCGGAGAATTTCAGACCATAATCCATACTGTCCAAATCGGGCATCCCACCGGTTTTCCCACATACATTATTTTTGGTAAAATTTTTGACATCATTTTGCCGTTTGTTGCTCCGGCATGGAAAGCAAATTTCCTTTCACTTTTATATACACTTGCAACACTCGTTTTTATTCTTCTGATTTCGATCAATTTAACCAAAAACAAACTTGCTTCAATTCTGGCCACGCTTTCCGCTGCTTTTATTTTACCGGTTTTTAACTACGCTGGTTTAGCCGATTCACACACTCTTGATCGTTTATTTTTCTTTGCGCTTTTTTATATAATGCTAAAAATTTCCGAAAAATGGGGTCTGTGGCTTTGGATAATTTTTGCGCTTGTTTTTGGGCTTGGACTTGGCAATCATTTATTTCTTGTTTATTCGATCCCGGGTTTTTTAATTTGGATCGTTTATCTTTTTTTCAAGAAAGGAATTCCGCTAAATTGGCATCCGTTTGTTTGTGGATTTCTGGCGTTGATTCTAGGTCTGTCGGTTTATATTTTAATACCACTAAAAGGTTTTGATGGAAATAAAATCAACGCAATGTATGCACTTAATACTTATTCCGGATTTATGCACCATGTGATGGGTTCCGATTTTAAAAACTTAATGTTTGCTGGTGGGTCAAGCAAAATAATTAGCCAAATTTTAGCGGGCTTTGCTCTTTTTCCAAAAAATCTTACAGTTGTTTCGACTATTATTGGTTTTGCCGGATTGATTTACGGCCTCACTAAAAAATTTGTCCCAACTACTATTTTGCTGATTTCATTTTGCGCATTTCTGACATTTTCGACAAATTATCCGACTTCGGATCCAAGCCGATACTTCGCAAATTTTTACGAAATATATGTAATTTGGGTCGCGTTTGGTCTGACAATAATTTTCTTTGGAATTAGCAAGGTATTTATTAAAGATAAATATCTGAAAAATCTTTCTATTGTTGTCGTAGCCGGCCTTTTTGTAATTTTTGTCCCGTTTAGTTTACTCTTAAGAAATTTTGAAAAGGTTGATAAATCAAAAGACCGTCGTGCCGAGAATTATGCGACAGAAATTTTTGACAGTGTTCCGCCCCACTCCGTGATTATATGTTGGTGGAATTATTACACTCCGCTTTGGTATCAACAAAGTATTTTAGGCAAAAGGCCGGATGTTGATATTTTAAACAATGGTGATTTTGTAACTCTGGCAAAAGAATATTATGGTACGAGACCGGTTTTTGTGGTGGATCAAATCAATGGTATAGAACAGTACTTTAATCTTGATATTTTTGGTCCGATATATAAGCTCTCGCCAAAAACCCCGCATTATCAAACTAATCTTGAAGAAACCAACTGAATCGGGTAAAATTCAACCAGTAGGATAAGAAAAATTGCGGGTATGGTTTAGCTTGCCCCGCCCAAGATGGGCGGGGTGAAGTAAAACACGACCTTCCTCCATCCTCCGAAGTAGAAGGCGCAGGTGTAGTTCAATGGTAGAATGCGACCTTCCCAAGGTTGAGGCGGGAGTTCGATTCTCCTCACCTGCTCCATCTACTTCTACGGAGGACGGGCAAGGTTGAGATACGAGTTCGATTCTCGTTACCCGCTCCAGGCCGATGTAGCTCAGCGGTAGAGCAACTCTTTCGCCCGCCTGCAGTAGCCTTGTGCCGATATAGCTCAGTTGGTAGAGCAGCACTTTCGTAAAGTGAAGGTCGCCAGTTCGAATCTGGCTATCGGCTCCAGCACAAGCGGGCAGGTAAAGAGTAGGCCGTCGGTTCAAATCCGACCATCGGCTCCAAAATAAAAAACTAATTTGTGAGGTGAATTATGAACAAAAAATTGATTATCCTGATTGTCGTATCGCTCGTTCTAGCCGGGTTAAATGTTTGGTCTTGGAATTTAACCCAAAAAAATGATTTGCAGCTGGCTTGGGTTGCGTTCGGTTTGGTCTGGCTCAATATTGTTTTTGGCTGGGTCACAAACCACAGACAACCGACACTTTCATACATCTTTTTCTCAACCGGATTAATAATTAATGCGTTGGTTTTAATCAATTATTTCTGGATTTTACAAAGAGGCAATTTGCTGTGAAAAAAACTCGGCTCTGGCGATTTTTAGAGATTTTTCCCGGGGCTTTGGTTTGGACCGGTCTAATTACTCCGGTGGTTTTATCTTTCATTTGGCCAACGGCAGTCGCGATTTATATTTTAATTTTTGATATATACTGGGTTTTTAATGCACTAGTGATGGCGTACTTTACTGCTACATCCTACCGAAGAATGAAGAAAGCCCAGCACACGGATTTTGGTCGAGTGCTCGAATCGCTGCCTCAAGATGATCCGCTGATTTTGGACTATAATAAAGTGTTTCAAGTTGTAATATTTGCAACTTTTCGGGAGGAAATCGAAACACTTTTACCATCGGTTGAATCGGTGACAGAGGCGAAGTGGGAGAACAAAAGACAGATAATTGTTTTGGCGGGGGAGGAACGAGATCGCGAGCGGCTCTACAGAAACGGTGAATTACTAAAACAAAAATTCTCAAATCAACTTTTTGATTTTATAATTGTCGAGCATCCGGATGGAATTTTAGGCGAGGTTCGCGGCAAAGGCGCCGGGTGTCATTTTGCCGGTGAAAAATTAACCGAGTATTGTTTGCAAAAGGGGATTGACGAAGCAAATGTTTTAGTAACAGTGGCTGATGCTGACACCAGATTTCAAAAACAATATTTTAACGCAATCGCAAATGAGTTTTGCATAAATCCAAATCGTCATCGCAGAACATATCAACCAATCCCGCTTTATGCCAACAACATTTGGCAGGCCCATCCGATCCCGCGCCTCGTCGCATGGGGATCGAGTTTTTGGCAGATGATCGAGGCCTCGCGTCCCTGGCGGATGATTAATTTTTCCACGCATTCATATTCTCTAAAAATGCTTCACGAAATGGATTACTGGGCAGTTGATGTTGTTAACGAGGACTCAAGGCAATTTTGGCGCGCTTATTATGCTTTCGATGGCGACCATCAAGTCGTTCCGATTTATTTGCCGGTCTATATGGACGCGGTTTTTGCGGACGATTTAAAAACAACTCTGGTCAACCAATATTTGCAAAAAAGAAGATGGGCGTATGGCATCGAACACTTTCCTTATATTATTACAAATGCAATCCAAAATAAAAAAGTCCCGATTTGGGACGAGACATTTAGAATTTTGCGGCTTTTAAAAGGCACATACGACTGGTCAACGGCGAGCTTTTATCTTTTGATTGTCGGATGGCTGCCGTTGATATTTTCTTCGTCATTTCGCAATACCGTTCTCGCCGTCAATATTCCATTTTTAACAAGGTTTTTGTTACCGATCGCATGGATCGGAACAGTATTGTCGGCCTATATTTCACTTTCCTTTCTGCCCCCTCGGCCAGAAAATGTCAAAAAGTCAAAATATATTTATATGATTTTGGAATGGCTTATTGTGCCGGTTACGGCAATTTTATGGGGATCTTTGCCGGCGCTCGAGTCGCAAACCCGCTTGATGCTTGGTAAATATTTGACTTTTTGGGTTACACCAAAGACAGTTAAAAAATGAAAAGACGGCTAAATATTATCATTTCGGTCTCGATAATTATCCTCTCGCTTGGTTTCGCCACCTGGCAAATGGCCTATTTGGCCAAAAACCAGTCGGCAACAACAGACGAAAAAGTTCATATCCCCGCTGGATTTTCGTACTGGAAATTTAAAAATTACTATTTAAATCCTGAACATCCGCCACTCGCCAAGCTTCTTGTGGGTCTGCCGATTTATCTGGAACACCCGCAATATCCCGAGACCAACGAGCTATTTAAGGTGGCGTCGGGATTTTACTATGATAGCTGGCTAGAGGCCCGAACATGGGGCGAATCGGTTCTTTATTATTCCGGCAATAATTTACACGAGATTCTTTTTTCGGCACGACTAGTCAATATTATTCTGACCTTGGTACTAATTTTATTCTTGGCTTTTTGGGGTCTTCAAATTGGCTCGTGGTCGGCTGCCGCCTTGACCGCAATATTATCATCTTTTACCCCCCTTATTTTGGCCCACGGATCTTTGGCCAATACCGATCTTTTAATTACGCTTGACTTTGTCTTGTTAATTTATTTTTGGTGGCGATATTTAAAAGAAAAAAAATGGAAATGGTTTTTAATTGCAGCTTTTATTTTTGGTATTAGCGCTCTTTCCAAATTTTCGTTCGTTGCCTTTATTCCGGTTTTATTTCTGACTTCTTTTTTCATAGCAATTAAAGAAAAAACTATCAGGATTTGGCCTGCGATTACTAAAGGAATAATTTTCATAGCGATCACTTGGTTTTTGATAATGTTGTTTTATGGATTTTCGTTTGCCCACGCTCCCGTCTTTACCGGCTTTACACAAATACATGAGGCCTTAAATCCAATGGGAGTTAAGGCAATAGAATTTTTTGGCTGCGTTTTAGTTCCGATTTGGTATTTTAAGGGTTTTTTTATGGTTCTTGGCGGTGCGGTTTTTGGTCGGGGCACATATATTCTCGGTCATCTCATTCAGGGTGGGCGCTGGTATTATTTTCCTCTTACAATCATCTTCAAAACCCCAATCGGTTTTTTGGCGCTTTTGGTTGGGGCAATATGTTCGCTTAAAAAATTTTACAAAAGGGACTACGCTCTCCAAATAGTCCTGTTTGGTGGATCGCTTATTTATCTTGCGGTCGCGATGGTGTCAAAAACCAATTTAGGCCAGCGCCACATTATGCCGATTTATCCGTTACTGACAGTTTTTATTTCACAGCTTGTTCTGACGATAAGAAAAAAATACCAGATTGCACTTTTGATTTTAGCGGTTTTGGCGGTGATATTATCTACCTTGTTCAATTTTAAAAATCAAATCGCTTATTTTAATGAGTTTGTAGGTACTCGAAATGGATATAAAATCCTGCTCGATTCAAATTACGACTGGGGCCAAAGTTTGCCTGCGATTTCCGATTATATTTCTTGCCACAAAGACGCTCAAAACATTTATTTGCAGTATGAATGGAAAACGCCGTTTGAAGAAAATTACTACGGTTTTTCTGTGCCCGACCTTAAAACCTTTGATTCGACGAAGAACGCTACTATTATTATTGATCCGGCAAGCTATGAGACCGAAGAGTTTAGTTGGATAAAAAAGTTGCGGGTTGTTGATAGAGTTGCCAACACGATTTTTGTTCTGCGATATGATAGTGGCACTTATGACTTGACTCCATAAAAATTTATGGTAAAATCAACCCTTCCGTTTTGGTTTGTAAATTGGAAGGATTAACAAAATGAATGAGATAAAAATTTCGGTTATTATTCCGGCATTTAACGAAGCCAAACGGCTTCCAAAAACGCTAAAAAAAATCAGCGATTTTTTTAAACGAAAAAATTATTCGTACGAAATTGTTGTTGTTGATGATGGAAGCCAAGATAAAACAACCGATACGATCAAATCATTAAATATCCCGAATGTTAGAGTTGTGAGTTACAAGGCAAATAGGGGAAAGGGCTATGCGGTGAATTTCGGGATTTTAAAAGCCAAGGGGAAATATATTCTGTTTGCGGATGCCGACAATTCGACGCCGTTTGAGCAAATCGAAAAACTGCTTGAGCATATTGAAAATTATGAGGTCGTAATCGGCTCGCGATATTTAACAAATAGTCATATCAAATTAAAACAGCCGTTAAGCAGGCGAGTGGCTGCGCGGCTTGGCAATCTTTTGATTAGGGCTATGGTTCTGCCGAAAATTGAGGATACGCAGTGCGGTTTCAAAATGTTTCAAAGACATGCTGCTCATGAAATTTTTTCGCGCCAAACAATTTGGCGTTGGGGTTTTGACATCGAGATTTTGTACATTGCTAAAAAGCTTGGGTTTAAAATTAAGGAAGTTCCGATTGACTGGTATAACGACGAGGCAACCAGAATCCAGTCACCTAGGGTTTTTTTGACAACTTTTTCGGAATTATTGCGAATCAAGTTAAATTCTATTTCGGGTAAATACAGGCGTTGATAAATTTTTGTTTTCAGGGTAAAATTACTCTTGTGGTGCAATCTTTAAATTTTGATTTTTGGTATATGACTTTTGATTTATTTACGGGGCGTGGCTCAATTGGTAGAGTGCCGGCTTTGGGAGCCGGAGGTTCCGAGTTCGAGTCTCGGCGCCCCGACCATACAAAACTTTGGTCTTTTTTTATATTTTGGAACGCTCCGCTTCGGCCGCCGAAGGCGGCCGAAGCGGAGCGTTCAATATTAGAAAAAATGATGAAAGTTTTTTATGGTCGAATTTGCTGAACGAAGTTCGAACTTACTTCCAGTCCCGCGAAGCTTGAAAAGCAAAGTGGGATTTTGAACAAAACTCCGAAACAACAAATACATAATAGCGCATTTCTCCTTAAACTTCCAGCCTGCCCCCGTTACAAAATACTTTTTGTTTTACGGGAAGTATATGCTAAATACTAATGCTTCCGCCAAAGGCGGACAGGCGGGGCGGGCGTACTCGCCCGCCCTCGCAACAAGAGTTTCCAGAATAATTTTGCTTCACCCAAATTCTTGATGCAAATTGAATTCGCATTTATTTATTTTAACCGGCAGTTGCCGGTTTCACCCCACCAACCCCCGACCCGAGCGGCCGGCAAGAAAACAAACGAGGGAACAGAGAGGATTGGAGGGAAAGGGCACGAAAGGTTGTAATAAATAATATGGATGTTGTATAATTAAAACAGGCTAAGGTTTGAATTGGAAGTCGTTTATTATCATGTAATGATTTTAAGAGGTTTTTCGATATTAGGAGGGAAAACTGCGACAGTTAAAGTCTAGTTTAGCTCGAGTTCGGCGGAACGAACTCGAGAGAGAGAGAGAGAGAGAGAGAGAGAGTAAGGAGCTCTCCGGTTTTGCGTTTAGAATCAATAGTTTAAGCACCTATTTTGGGTGTCTTTTTTTGTGAAATCGAACGATGAGATTTAAAATACACAAAAAACCAATAATAATTTCGTCGCTGATCATAGTTCTAGTGGCCACGCTTGGTATTGCCTTGTTTTATAAAGATAAGAAAGCCAGTGCCACAGCAATTAACTTGGTTGGACGAGCGCAAATATTAAACACCAACGGTTACCTAAATTTCACAGATTACTCCGCAAATGTCACTACTTCCAACATCGGCTGCCAATTCGATGGCTATGGCTGGTCTTCAGACATCGGCTGGGTTGCTTTTGGCACAACTGACAACCCCGACGGTCCGGTAATTTGCAACCTGACAACGGGAGCCGTCTCCGGCAAGGCGAAAGTTATAAATGACGGCTCGATAATCGACTTCAATTCTGACCTGTACCACAGCAATGTTCGAATCCTCTCTTCCGGTGATTTCACCGGCTATGCTTGGTCAACCGCTCTCGGCTGGATCAATTTTACCGGCGTTTCAGCCCCGGGCATTTCGCTTGTTCCACCAACTGCTCCTCAAAATGTTCGCATTTATGATACTTCCGATCGCGTCCTGGCTGAATATTCCATTACGCTTCGCTGGCAGGTTCCAACTTCTTTTGACGCAGGGGCTTTTGACTCATATCTTGTGGAGCGGGGAACCGATGGAGTCACCTTCGCCCAAGTCGCCTCGACAAGTTCACTCGGCTATCTTGACACAACAACATCAACCGGTACGACTTACTATTATAGAGTTAAAGCAAAATACACCAGTGGAACGCTTGCTTCATCGGAAATAGTGTTGATGAATCCGACCGGCAAATACACCACTCCGCCCAACCTTGACGGAACGCCAACTATAAAAACAAATCCAAGCTCGGTTGATTTTTCCTGGCGTACCGATCGCGAAGCTTCAAGCTTTGTCAAAATTACTCAAGGTAACACTTTTGTCTCCGAACAAGGGCACTCAACTTTCGAAAAGGCTCATGAAGTCACGGTTACCGGTCTTAAACCCGGCATTACCTATAATTATCAGTTGGATTGGCTCGACCAGGACGGCAATGAAGGTAAAAGCAACATCGAAGAATTCAAAACCTCGGATGCTCCATATATTTCCGAAGTCAATATCTCAAATATCACCTTAAGCTCCGCGCTTATCACATGGAAGTCCACCTCGGTTGCTCAAACCAATCTCTACTTCGGCAAGGATGCAACTTACGGCAGTGAAGAGTCGGAATCATCGGGAAGCGGCACCACCAACCACTCAATCGCTCTAAACAAGCTGGAAACCGGAACTACTTACCACTTCAAGATCAGAGGCACTGACACAGACAGCAATGATCTTGTCTCCGATGATTATTCTTTCTCAACCTTACCACTGCCGCTAGTGTCAAATGTTACAACCCAGCCGATCACCGACCGACCGGCTCAAGCGCTCAAAATCAACTGGACAACCAATGTTCCGACTTCTTCGACGATTACCTATGTGCCGGCAAGCGGCAAGTCAAGCGAAGTTTCAAAATCGGAAATGCAAATTGCTCACGAGCTCGAAACCGGTCCGCTTGAAGATAACGCAACTTACACTTTCACGATTTCAGGTAGAGATCAATTTGGCAACGAAGCAACCTCGACATTGTCCGGAATCAATACCAAAAATGACACGAGGCCGCCGGTTATTTCAAATTTCACAGTCGAGACAGAACCCGGCGAACAAGGCGACGACTCAGTCAAAGTTATTGCTTCGTGGAAGACCGATGAGTCGGCAACTTCCAAAGTCGAGTTTGGTGTCGGAGCCGGCGACGCAAACCTGACGCAATCTTCACAGGAATCAACCGTTCTTGATACTTCCCATGTTGTCGTAGTTTCCGGCGTCGAGCCATCACAAGCGTACCAATTTAGAGCAATCTCAAAGGATGCAAGTGGAAATCTGGCCAAATCAACATCGCAAATACTTGTAACCAATCAAAAAGCCCAGTCAATCTTCGATCTTATCACCAAGAGTTTATCAAAGGCATTCGGCTGGATGGGAAAACTGATAAGATAGAAGATAGAAGATAGAATATAGAAGCTAGAATATAGAAAAATACTATGGAAGACACAAATAAAAAAATAAAATCATTTACAGATCTGATAGTGTGGCAAAAAGCACACCAGCTGGTTTTGGATGTTTACAAGGTAACAAGAGAATTTCCGAAAGAAGAAATGTTTGTCTTAACTAGCCAGATACGCCGAGCTGTGGTATCAATCTCATCGAATATTGCTGAAGGATTTAGCCGACGCTCTTACCCTGATAAGATTCATTTTTACACCATGTCAAGCGGATCGATTACTGAACTACAGAATCAACTTCTTATTGCTCGTGATCTGGACTATCTAAATACTGGACAACACAGTAAGTTGAATGATTTGACAATCGAAGTTCACAAATTATTAAATGGCTTAATTAGACAATCAAAAACTAAACTCTAAATTCTATATTCTAAATTCTAACTTCTATGATAATTGAAATAAAAAATTTAACCAAGACATTTGACCTGCCAAAGCGCAAGGTCGAAGTTCTTCGCGATATTGACCTTGAAATCAAAGAAGGCGAATTTGTTTTGATTTTCGGTCCATCCGGTTGCGGCAAAACAACTTTGCTCAATTTAATCCTCGGCCTTGAGACCCCGACTTCGGGTGAAATTAAGGTTAAAAATCACGTATTAGAACGCTTCACCTCTAAAGAACGCGCTGCTTTCAGATTAAAAAACTTCGCTACTATTTTTCAAAGCCAAATTTGGCTCAAGTCCCTCAATGTGCTTGAAAATGTGGCACTTCCTCTTTACCTTCGCGGTTTAAGTGAGAAAGAAGCGCGAGAAATGGCGAAAGAAGCCCTTTCTTTTTCTCAAATGGAGAAATTCGCACACTCTAGGCCGAACGAGCTGTCTTCCGGCGAACAGCAAAGGGTGGGTTTGGCTCGAGCAATAATAGACGATACCCCGATTATAGTGGCGGACGAGCCGACCGGCAATCTGGACTCGCACTCCGGTCGCGAGATTATGAAGACATTGGATCGTCTGCGCCGGCTTGGGAAAACGATTATTTTAGTCACGCACAATCTGGCATATTTGGCTTACGCCGACACTAAGATTGCTATGCAGGATGGCCGGATTATTGGTAAATTTCACGAAAACGCCCTGCCACATAAGATTAAAGAAGAATTGGAGGAAGAATAAGATGAAGAATTTCCAATTATCAATTTACAATTTTCAATCAATGAATCATTGTATCATTGAAAATTCAATGAAAATTGCAAAATTAAAAACTGAAAATTAACCTATGAAATTTATACTTTTGCTAAAACTTGTCCTTCGCAATATGCTTTCCAGAAAGCTTCGGTTTGCTTTTACCTTGCTTGCAAGCGCCATCGCCGTCGGCTCGATTATTTTTCTTTTCTCTCTTGGCTACGGTTTGGAGAGTATTTCTACCGAACAATTGGTCAAATCAGACGCTCTCTCACAAATCGAAGCAACCTCTTCCAAGCCGACTGATACCAAACTTTCAGATGAAATGATCAGCCAAATCAAATCGATTGGTGAAGTGGACAGCGTCGCCTCTTCGACTTCTTTGGCTGGCAAAATCACAATTCAAGATAAAACACTTGATAATCCGTTCTATGCTGTATCAAACAATTATTTTAATATGTCTTCACTTGAAATTTCCGCTGGTCAGTTCCCAACTCAACAGGACAGAAATTATATTTTAATAAGTGACAAAGCCGCCTTGGCATTTGGGATTAAGAGTCAAGATATTGTCGGCAAAGAACTGCAATACGAGCTCATTGTGCCACCGGTTTTGGGTGGAACCCCGTTAGATACGAAGTTATCTAACGGGGAAAAAGATTTCACAGGAACTGTTATCGGAACCATCTCTGACTCAAGCTCTGCCTATGCTTATGTTCAAGATGCCGATGCCGTTTCCGCCGGAGCTCAAAGCCGATCAATTTTAAAAATAAAATCCAAAAACAAAAACGACATTCCGGTACTTCGTAAAAAAGTTGAGGATTTGGGACTTAAAACATCTTATGTCGGCGATACTCTGGAGCAGATGAACAAATTCTTCAATTATTTCAGAATGATTCTGGCGGCACTGGGCGCAATCGGTGTCATCATCGCTATCCTCGGAATGTTTAACACTTTGACGGTTTCCCTCATGGAGCGGGTCAGAGAGGTGTCATTGCTCAAAATCCTAGGCTCAGATGACAAAACTATTTTCTGGATGTTCGCTCTCGAGAGCTTAATATTCGGCTTCTTGGGTTTTGTCTCTGGCATCATTCTTTTCCTCATCTCCAAATCAATCATTATGGGGCTGTTCTCCCGTCTTGCCGAGCGGTTAAATAACGAAATGGTCAACATTTTCAACACCCCGACTACTCTTATAGTCATCGCCTTTATTTCAACTCTCGCCCTGGCATTTTTGACCGGCCTTTTCCCCGCCCGCCGAGCCTTGCGAGTTAACCCTCTTGATGTACAAAAGTTTGAATAGGAAAGGTATAATAATATTGTTCGAGCTTGTCGAGAACCTTCCTTACGGAGAACAATTATGCAAAACAAATGGCACTGGTACGTTTACATAATCGAATGTCTGGATGGAACATACTACACCGGAATGACATGGAATATCTCAAACCGCTTAGATCAGCATATTTCCAAATTAGGCTCGAAATATACCGCAAAACATGGTGTCAAAAAACTTGCTTATTATGAAGAACATGACAATTTAGAAAATGCAAGAATGAGAGAAATACAAATTAAAGATTGGAGCCAAAGCAAGAAGTTGAAACTAATCAGTGGCGAGTGGAAGAAAGAATGGTAGTAATATATTGTTCGAGCGAAACGAAGTGTAGTCGAGAACCATTCAGTATGT
The DNA here is from genome assembly GCA_026397175.1 of Candidatus Berkelbacteria bacterium. Taxonomy (GTDB): domain Bacteria; phylum Patescibacteriota; class UBA1384; order UBA1384; family DTJR01; genus JAPLVK01. The sequence continues at coordinate 19,428 of JAPLVK010000012.1, forward strand.
AACTTCTCGACTCGCAAAGCCTCGCTCGAAAAATAAAGAAGGCAGATACTATTCGAGCTTGTCGAGAATAAAAAACCAGCAATCTAATAAATAATAAATAAAAGGAGTCCATATGAAAAAACTTAAAATAATCATCCCGATTCTGGCCGTTCTAGTAATTTCCGGTTTTATTGGCATCAACTATGTTCTGGCGGAAAAACCGACGGGCGATACTCCCGAGTCTGGCGCCACAAGCTATATTAAAGCCACTTACGACTCAATAGTTGCCTTGGGCCACGGCTCAGTTGCTGCCGGCTCTTGGGGCGACTGGGGAGCTTATTGGAACCGCATCCGCTCGGCAGCTGAATGGGTGCCTAACGGTACGGCTGGAACCGGCGATGTCTTGACAAGCAAAACTTTTTTTCCAAACTCTCGCACCAGCCAAACGGGTACTTACAATAATTCAAATCTTGTGGGGGCAAATATAAGAAACGGAATAACTTACGGTGTAGGCCAGACAGGGACAATGGTAGCTAGTGGCCCCTGTTCGACTCAGGTCGCTCATGATGATGCTGCTGGTACGAATGAGACCATCAACTGCTCGAAAACGTGGGTTAATCCCGGCGGTAGTATTACCGGTACCGATTTAAGATCTGGTCGAGGTGGTCAGGATCCGGTAACTGGTCTTATTTGGAGCCAACTGCTTTTGAGAACAGGCACAACGATCGGCTTTTCACCAACCACAAATACTGGTTTTTCATGGGATGCTTCTCATGCCAATAACATAGGTATTACTGCTCCAGTCGCAGGCAATCGAACAGCAGTCCAGCTTTGCGCCGATCAGGGTAATGGTTGGCGGTTGCCAACACAGAAGGAACTAATGCAAGCCTACATTGATGGTTCTTACTGGAACTTGACTCAGCCTTCCAGCATCTTCTGGTCAGCGACGGAGCACAGTAGCACGGATGCTTGGCTCGTGTCCTTGAGTAGTGGTGGCTTCACGAACGTCTACACTAAGACGGTTGCGTACCAGTTGCGGTGTGTCAGGTAACCCCGTTAGAAGTTTCGTTATTTTAAGTAAAAGTTTATAATATAGAGAGATATTGATAATAATCAAGTCTTACAGTTAGTAATCAAACTTCTAACGGGGTAAACGGGTTATTTGGTGATTAATTTATTTCGAGCGAAGCGAGAAAAAATGAATTTTTATGTGTATTTACTTGAAAGTCTCAAGGATTATCGCTGGTATACAGGATACACAAATAATCTGCAAAGAAGACTAAAACAACACAATGCAGGATATAACTTCTCGACAAAATCCAGGCTACCGTTCAGGTTAATATACTGCGAAATTTGTCTTGATGAAAAAGATGCTGTTGCTAGGGAAAAATATTTAAAATCAGGTATGGGAAAGCGATATTTACGGAACAGATTAAAGAATTATATCTTTGAACGAAGCAATACTTTATGACAAATGAAATATTAGAACAAACGAAAATTGCCATATTCAAAGGGCAGAAAATTCGTAAAACTATTTATAAAAATGAATGGTGGTTTTCGGTTGTTGATATTATTCAAGCACTTACCGATAGTGTTAATTCGCGTGATTACTGGTTTAAGATGAAAATCAGAGTGAAGAATGAAGATGGCGCTGAACTGTCGACAAACTGTCGACAGTTGAAATTGTTAGCTCCAGATGGCAAAATGCGTGAAACTGATTGTGCTAATACCGAGAGCATTTTCCGAATAATTCAGTCAATACCATCTCCAAAAGCAGAGCCGTTTAAGCGCTGGCTGGCGAGAGTCGGCTATGAACGAGTACAGGAAATTGATGACCCTGAATTGGCGACAAAAAGGTCAAGAGCTATTTATAAGGCCAAGGGGTATTCTGAAAGTTGGATTGAAAAACGAATGCGTGGTATCGCTATACGAGAAGATTTGACCGAGGAGTGGCAAAACAGAGGTGTTGAAAACGAAAAAGGTTATGCGATTTTGACAGCGGAAATTTCAAAAGCAACCTTTGGGATGACGCCGTCGCAATATAAGAAATTCAAGAGTTTAAAGCGGGAAAATCTGCGCGATCACATGGACGATATGGAGCTAATTTTATCAATGCTCGGCGAAGCCACTACTACCAAATTTACTCAGGTAAGAGATTCCAAGGGTTTTACGAAGTTAAAAATAGACGCTCGTGAAGGTGGCGCTGTTGCCGGTCGGACAAGAAAAGATATTGAAGAAAAATCCGGTAAGAAAGTATCGACAAAGGGAAATTATCTTAGCGATCAGCAAAACAAGAAAAAAATAGCTGGAAGATAACAAGCTATGGCGCGATACGATCATCTTCCAATCTATAAAAGTATTTATGACATTAACTTATACTTTTTCCGGCTGGCAAGAGGATTTCCGAAAGACTATAAATACGGTTTAGCCAAGGAAATAGAATCTTTGCTGACAGGGCTAATGGATCAGGTAATAAAAGCCAATAATGACGAAAGTAAATCTGCAGAGTTGCGTGAAGGATTAGTAATTATTGAAAGAATTAAGCTTAAAACCAGACTGCTACACGATCTGAAGGTTATGAAAATTAATAGTTATAAATGTTTTTTTGAGCAGTTGATTGACATATCGAAACAATTTGAGAGTTGGCTTAATTGGTCGAAAGCACATTAAAATTTTAGGCAAAAAAGGCATAGCTAGAGCCGATCGTATTGCACTTGCCCCGTTAGAAAAAGTTAATTCTAACGGGGTGAACTTATAGTCGGGAGAGCAACCGCCCCGTTACGGCTACCACTCCTAATTATACTGTTCGAGCTTGTCGAGAACTTCTCGGCTCCGCTCGAAGAATAATAGGAATAAATTGTGTTTTTTCTACTTTGCTTGTCGAAGATGAAAGAACTTGTTTTTCAAGTTGGTAGCAGGAAGTCTCCTTCCAACAACTTCTGGTCAGCGACGGAGAACAATAGCACGAATGCTTGGAACGTGAACTTGAATAATGGCAACACGAACAACAACAATAAGACGAATGCGAACCAGTTGCGATGTGTCAGTTAACGGGGATGCCTTTTTTGCCTAAAATTAGTTTGTAATGCTCTTCTGTTTTGTCATTGCGAGCCAGCAGGCGTGGCAATCTGATACTAATATTTATGACTACATATTTCACTTTCGAAAATTTATATAAAGCCTACATTGATTGTCGCAAAAGAAAAGGATTGTCACCAAACCATATGAAATTTGCCGACAACTTGGAGGCAAATCTTCTTAGTTTAGAGAAGCGACTACGAAATCGCACATACAAGCCTGGCAGATCGATTGCTTTTATTGTTCAAAAGCCGAAAATTCGCGAAATATTCGCCGCTGATTTTGCTGATCGGGTTATTCATCACGTTTTGTATAATTACTTGGCGCCAATTTACGAACGGCAGTTTATTTACGATTCTTGGGCTTGCCGGAAAGACAAAGGAACTCACGGAGCAATGTTCCGGCTCCTCGAGTTTGCGCGCAAACTCGAGAGAGAGAGAGAGAGAGAGCCGGTGCTCCACCCTTTTTTTCTCAAAATGGATATCAAGAGCTTCTTTACCAGTATTGACCAGCAAATTCTTTACGACTTAGTTTGCAAAAAGGTGAAAAATGAAGAAATCCTTTGGCTATCTAAGACGATAATCTTTCATGATTGCGCTCATGACATACCACCGAAGATTCAAAGCCAGCCAAGCTTGTTTGATAAACTGCCGAAAGATAAGTCATTGTTCACGGTCGCAAAAGGCAAAGGTCTGCCAATTGGCAATTTGACCAGTCAATTCTTTGCCAATGTTTACATGAATGAGCTGGATAACTTTGCGAAACACCAGCTCAAAGCTAAATATTATATCCGTTATGTTGATGACTTTTTAATCTTGTCCTCGGACAGAGATTATCTCGAATTTTGTCGCGATCAACTGACTGATTTTGCGGCAAATAAGTTAAAACTAAAAGTTCATCCGGACAAGCAGTTTATTAAGGCCGTTTCATGCGGCGTTGACTTTGTCGGTTATATCGTCAGGCCGGAATATATTTTGGTCCGCAAAAGGATTGTCGCTGACTGCAAATTCAAGCTCAGGAATCTCACGCCGGGGACAAACAAATATCAAGAAACCATTAACTCTTATTCAGCCCATTTTCAGTGGGCGAATACTCTTTCCCTCCAATCATCTCTGTTCCCTCGTTTGTTTTCTTGCCGGCCGCTCGGGTCGGGGGTTGGTGGGGTGGAACCGGCAACTGCCGGTTAAAATAAATAAATGCGAATTCAATTTGCATCAAGAATTTGGGTGAAGCAAAATTATTCTGGAAACTCTTGTTGCGAGGGCGGGCGAGTACGCCCGCCCCGCATCAAGAATTTGGGTGAAGCAAAATTATTCTGGAAACTCTTGTCTGCGAGGGCGGCGCATAGCGCCGCCCGAGCATTAGTATTTAGCATATACTTCCCGTAAAACAAAAAGTATTTTGTAACGGGGGCAGGCTGGAAATTTAAGGAGAAATGCGCTACAATATGTTTGTTATTTGCTTTCGGAGTTTTCTTTTCGAAATCCCACTTCGCATCAAGCTTCGCGGGACTGGAAGTAAGTTCGAACTTCGTTCAGCAAATTCGACCACTCGAATGAAATGAGAACATCGAGCGACCGAAGGGAGTCGAGATGCTTAAGATAACTTCTCGACTTCGCTCGAAATAAAGCGGGTATCGTATAGCGGTTATTATATGACTTTTCCAAAGTCGAGATGCGGGTTCGACTCCCGCTACCCGCTCCACTCGAGCGAGTTTTGGAAAAACGAGCGAGAACATCGAGCGACAATAGGAGTCGAGATGCAAGATCGAGCTCGTTAGAGCGAGTGAGAACATCGAGCGACCGAAACTTCTCGACTACGCTTCTCGAGTCGAAGCTCGAAGCGAGACTCGAAGTAAAGGAGCCGAGATGCGAGATTACTGGTATGTTTATATTGTTCGCTGTAGAGATGGCTTATACTATACCGGAATAACTAATGATGTTGCAAAAAGGATTAAAGATCATAATTCTGGAAAAGGCGCCCCGTCGAAGTGGTTTATACCGAAAAACATCCCGATAAGTCATCTGCGAGAAAGAGAGAAATCCAAATTAAAGATTGGAGGAGGGAAAAGAAAGAATGGATTGCTTCTCGACAAGCTCGAAGTAAAGCCCCGGTAGCTCAACGGATAGAGCGACACTCTTCTAAAGTGTAGGTTGTGTGTTCGAGTCACACCCGGGGCACCAGAAAATAAAAATAGGCCTTTCGACCTATTTTTATTTTGAACCTAATTACGGCTGTATTTGAATATTTGTGGCGGCGACGCTTCCGTCGGAATTTGCGGTTCCCATAACGCTAACTTTCTTGCCGACGGCTACATCGTCTTTACTACCAGTTTCGTTTTTAGTAACCGTTGTTGAATCAGAAAAATATACTATTTTAGTACTACCGTCTGTGTTTTTGACCGTAATGCTTTTGTCGTCTTTGGATATTACATCGCCAGCGGTAAATCCGCCTCTTCCCGCGCCACCGGTTCTACCTTGACCAGTTGCTCCGCCAGCTCTCATACCGGTTGCTCCGGGGAAATCACTCGGAAAGCCATTCTGTCTGCTCGGTGTTTTGCTTTTTTGATACTGTATTCCACCGAAAAACCCCCCTGCTGCAAATACAACAGCGACGACGACTGGAACAATTATTTTTTTAATTTTCATTTTTTCTCCCAATTAGTTAAAATTTGACTATCCTTACCTTATTATTTTTTGCTGATAAAATGCTTTGATTTTATTCATATTTCAATGCATCAATAGGTTTAAGCGATGATGCCCGTCGGGCCGGATAATAGCCAAAGATAATTCCAACCAGAGCCGAAACGCTAAAAGCCAACACTACCGACTGCCAAGTCACTTTCGATGTAACCAAACCAGTTTTGGTAATAATAATAGCTGCTGTCCAGCCAAGAATAATCCCGATGAATCCGCCGATAAATGTCAACATAACTGCTTCGGTCAGAAACTGCATCGAGATATCGCGGCTCTTGGCTCCGATTGCCTTGCGAAGACCAATTTCGCGGGTCCTTTCCGTTACAGTTGTCAGCATCATATTCATAATGCCAATGCCGCCGACGAGAAGTGAAATGCCCGCGATTGCTCCGAGTAAAATAGTTAATGTGGTGGTTACGGACGATAAACTCGAAACCAAATCGGCTTGATTCATCACAGAAAAATCAGCCAGCGTCGAGTCAGAAATCTTATGCCGCGACAAAAGCAAATCGGTAACTTCTTGTTGGGCTGCGCTAAGGGTATTTGCGCTAGTAGCTTGAGCATCAATTTCTGAAATCGAAGTTCTTCCAGCCAAGAAACGCTGTGCGGAGCCCAATGGAACAAAAATACTATTATCTGAACTCGACATTCCCGATCCGCCTTTTGCTACCGTTAAGCCGACAACTTTAAACTGAATTTTATTGATTTTGATTACCTGTCCAATAGGATCAACATCCGCACCAAAAAGATCATCGCGTACCGTCGGGCCGATTACCGCGACTTTTGAGTATTCTTTTTGTTGTTGATCTGTGATAAACGAACCATTGTCAACAGAAACATTGCGAATATTTGCATAACTTGGTTCTGTTCCTACAACCGAAACATTGGTATTATTTCCTTTATAGGTAACTTGATATCTTTTGGAAAGCTCAGCCACCACCACCGAAACATCAGAGACATTTTGTTTTATCGCTTCGGCGTCAGCTTGAGTTAAGGTCGTGGCGCTGCCGGCTCCGCCCGAAACCGGCCCGGCGTTTCTCGAAGCCCCCGGAGAAATCATCAATAAATTTGAACCTAAATTAGAAAGGTTTGATGTAATCGAAGCTGTCGCGCCTTGTCCAACACCAACCAGAACAATGACCGAACTGATGCCAATTACAATACCAAGCATTGTGAGACCGGAGCGGGCTTTATTGCCGGATAATGCCGAATATGTTTCACTCATTAAATCATGGATTTTCATCCAACTCTCCCCTCAAGCGCCCTAAGATGCTTGCGAGTCGTCTTTGCGTCTTCGGTAATTTCGCCGTCTCTTATTTGAATAATTCGGTTGGCGTGTTCGGCAACATATTGATCGTGAGTAATTAAAATAACGGTTTTGCCTTCATTGTTGAGTTTCTGAAATGTTTCAAGAACAACTCTGCCTGTTTTCTGATCAAGGTTTCCCGTTGGTTCATCAGCCAGAATGATCGAAGGATTATTTATTAGTGCTCGGGCAATGGCCACTCTTTGCATCTGCCCTCCGGAAAGCTGATTTGAGCGATTGTAATATCGTTCTTTATCCATACCTGCACTCTCCAACACTTTTAGAGCTAGGGAGTCCCTCTTTTCTACCGGAACATTGGCGTAGAGCAGAGGTAGCTGGACATTGCGCATCACGGTTGCGCGTGGCAATAAATTAAACGACTGAAAAACAAAACCGATTTTTGTTCCACGAACTTCGGCCAGTTCATCTTCCGAAAGTCGCGAGACATCACTACCGTCAAGACGGTATTGTCCACTTGTCGGAGAATCAAGCGCACCCACAATATGCATCAAAGTTGACTTACCGCTTCCGGATGGACCGACAATTGCCACAAATTCACCTTCTTCAATCGAAAAGGTTACTTTGTTCAAAACAGTCGTTGAAATATCTCCGTTAATATAGGTCTTGGTAATATCCTTGCATTCGATGATATTTTTTTTCATTTTTTTTCGTAATATTTAGCCGCCGAAACCACCGAATCCGCCAATTCCTCCGCTCCCTGCCCGATTCGAGGATGAACTAGATGGCCCACTTGCTGAAGACGAACTTGTTGAGGATGTAACCGTTTGCGTGACAACCGTATCGCCTTCTTTTAGGCCACTGGTAATTTCTGTTTCAGTATCGTTGCTTTTGCCAACTTCAACCGTCTGGCTGACCGGTTTACCGTTTTGCATTATTTGAACATATTTAGTACCGTCTGTTTGTGTTTTGACGGCGGAATTTGCAACCATCAAGACATCTTGTTTCACATCGGTTGTAACTGTCGCGGTCAAACTCATGCCGGGTTTGACTTTGCCGTCAAGCGAATCGAAAGAAATCGTGGCTGGATAGGTAACTACACCAGAGCTGTTTGTTCCTACTGTTGAAATTTGTTCAACTTTACCGGTTAGGGTCAAACCGTCAATGGCATCAAAAGTCATGCTTGCTTTTTGACCTGATTGGACGCTGGTCGCATCTACTTCGTTAATTGAGACAGAGGCCTTTAAGTTCGAGAGATCGTCAATAACTATCGGCGCGGAGCTGGAACTTGAAGATGACGATGACGAAGAGCCGGAACTTGAGCTCGAGTTGGAACTGCCGGAAGATGTTTGACCAGAGGAGCTGCTGCCCGACGAACTGCTCGATCCAAGCTGATCCCCATTTCTAATATTTATAGTTGTAATCGTCCCGTCAATTGTGGCCTTGACAGTTCTTTTTGCGGCTGTTGTCTTGGCCTGCTGATATTGAGAGTTTGCCGAATCAACATTTACCCCGGCAACATCTACCGACGATTGAGCGGCGGTTACTTTTTGAGCGGCAGCATTTTTAATATCATCCGTAGATTTACTATCGTTATCAATAGTAGTTTGATTGTTTCGTGCGTCTAAAAGCTGACTTTTGGCATTTTCTACACTTTGCTTGGCTTGAAGATATGTTGCATAGGCCTTCTCAACCGAAATATCAAGATCATCGTTTGAAATTTTAAAAAGTGTTTGACCTTTTTTAACTTGGTCACCGACACTAACCGCAAGATCAGTTACCGTTCCGGAAATGCCCGGGTTGATGACGGCGCTGTTCGTAACGGCGACATTGCCTGTTCCGGTAACCGAGACAGTCAGCGTTCCTTTGGTCACTTGCGCGGTTTTATAAGTTACAGCGGACTTATTGTGCACCGCCCTATAAATTAAAAATCCCCCTCCGGCTAAAATAACAACAGCAACAGCAATTATCCATGGCTTTAAAAATCGCTTCATATTGACCTCTTTTTATTTTGATAATATTTGAAGAAAAATTTACACTTTAATAATAAGCCATTACAGGATTAATTCTATGCAGGTAAGCTGAAAACTAGCTTAAAATAATGCGATGCGACTTTTATTCTTGAAAAATTGTGTATTTCAGGTAGAATTTGTACTGTATATGGTGGCTATAGTTTAACGGTAAAACTCTAGTTTGTGGAACTAGCATCAAGGGTTCAACTCCCTTTAGCCACCCCAAAAAAGATTTTGAATAAAAGCAAGATGTTAACAAGAGGGGGTGTATGGCGAAGGATGAAGAAAACAAGAAGAAGGGACTATCAACCGGAGCTTGGATTGCGATTAGTTGCGGCGGCGTTTTGGTGCTAGTGATTTTGACTATCATCGTCATAGGTGTTGCTGTGGGCAAGTCAACTACCAATACCTCAAGCGACACTGATAGTCATGGCTACCCTCAAGATGTAAAAACGAGCTTTGTCGGTAACTGTCAATTGAGCGCTATAGGCAAATCATTTCAAGGATATTGCGAATGTTCATTTGATTATATAGAGTCGAAATTTTCGTATGACCAGTTTAAGCAAATGAGCGACGAATACGAAAAGACAAAAACCCTTCCTCAAGGCATAGCGGAGGCGGGAGCTTCTTGCGTCAAGCAAGCACCAAAATAAACCGGTTAGTTTTTAGGGCAAAGATATTTCTCGCACTTCTCTTGTATTCGATATTTTGATATATTCAGCTCTGGTTAATAATCATTTCAAAAATGTACGATCCAAAGATTCTAAAACAAGTCGAAGGGGAAGTTAAACCGATTTACGCCGAAATTAAGGCCTGGACCCATGGTTTCAAGCATGTTTCGGGCGTGGTCAAGGCAGCAAAAGATCTGGCCGAAATGGAAGGCGCCGATCCGGTTTTGTGTCAGATTGCGGCGTATTGCCACGATTTAGGCCGGCTTGAAGAGGAAGAAAAAAATCTGGTCAATCCCAAACCCGGTACGCCGAGCGCTCACGCCGTTTTTTCGGTCAAGCCAACAAATAAAATTTTAGATAAAGTGGGAATTAAAGGTAAAGATCGAGAAAAAATTTTAGAGGCGGTTAAACTTCATAACATCAGAAAATACGAAGGCGACAACGAAATTTTATTAGTCATTCAAGATGCCGATCGTGCGGACGGATTTGGAAAGTTGGCGATATTGCGGTTTGCAACTTTTAATTGCGAGATGCTAATTCCCGAACCCCAAAATCCCAAAGAAGTTGACGAGGACTTTGAAAAAATGATGTCAATTTTAAAAGAAGATCATATAAA
>JAPLVK010000013.1 GCA_026397175.1 Candidatus Berkelbacteria bacterium
AAAGGATTCACACAAAACTAAAAATGTCGCCTCAAAAATTCATAGAGCAATACAATTTGAAAAACAAACTAATGTGCAGACAGCTTGTCTAAAAAATGGGTACTTGACAGATCGATTGCTACAATGATCGGTTGACTTGCTATGAGGATCCGTTTTCGCCAACTTGCAGGAGGGTGTTAACGGTTATGCTAGCAGAGGAGTACTGAACTAAAGAGTCCCTGGAGTTTCGACCACTTCGGGGGCTTTTTTTATTGGCAGTATTATTGCATGTGATAATTATTGTCCGCAACCTTCAACCCAAAAATCATAATGAATCACAAATGACTTTCTGGTTCCCAATCCTCATGGTATTCAAAGCGATAATTGTCTTTGTCGAAAAACTCAAACACTCGACGACCAGCTATGCTGTTTATTCTTGGATAACCTATTTGTTTTGGATCTACGTCCAGTTTTATGTACTCTGGTTCAGCTCCTTGTGAAAACAAATTTTTATTAATTTTGACTTTAGATATACTGGGAAACGATGTTGATCCTTCATTATCCATTAAAATCGGCTCACGTAAAAATTTAAATCCATTTCGCGCAAATTCAGCCCAATTATCCATGCGTATAATTCTAGCACCCGCTTCGTTTGTGCCTTCTCTCGCTTCATCCATCGATGTAGGCGCGTCTGAAGATGCGAGTTGGTCCCCATAAATTTCTGTTGCAATGCTAGAAAGCCATGTCCAGCCATCATCGTTCACCTTTACTCCAAAACTAACCCAAGCTTCTTGGGCCAATGGGTGCCCTGATCGTTGTTTGCGAATATCTTCAATATCGCGACCCAGAACAAGATCAATGGGTTTGAATGGTTGTGAATACAGAGGGACTGAACTACCCAGCAACAATTTGTGCTCAACTTCTGAAAGTTCTTGGTTTTTACCACCAGGTTTCATAGCCTCAAAAGCTTTTGATGAGCTTTCAGCAATCCATTGTTTTAATTCTTCTGATAGTTTTTTATCAACTTTAATGCCATTAATTATTTCAAATTCGATAGGTTCATTTTCCTGCACACCCATAATTTCTGGTCCATTTATCATTCAATTCTCCTATAATTTAATTTTCTTGTTTCCTCTTGTAAACCATCTCTACGGGTTTAACTTCGCTTATTAGACTTTGATTGACTTTTTCGATTGTGAATCCGAGAGATTTATAATATCGTACGAGGGCAGCCTGACGAGATTGTGTTTCTTCAATAGAACGACCTTGGTTCTCCCCAAATGCTCCAGCGGTTATCCAAACCGTATCATAATCGGCTGAAACAGCGACCATCAATTCTCGGGCAACTCTTTTATTTTGAAATTCGGGGTCGACTACAAACCACTGACCACCTAATTTTCTATCCCCATGATCCATACCAAAAATCGCTCCAATAGTATTATCATCTAGATACGCAAAGTATGCCGCATTGTCGCAACTTCTTTCTCTTAATGGCGCAGGGCAAGTATTATCAAATAATACCTGTAGACTTGGAAAATTTCTGTCAGGGTATTTTTCACGAAGCTCGCCGATGAATTCTACAAACTTATCGAATACCACAACGGATGTATCATTGTCGCGATACTCTTGGGGGTTGTCCAGTGGGGTAAATCTTTCTATTCTTAGCGCAGTAAGTTGCTCTCCAGTTTCAACTAACTCCAAATCCTGTTCCGAATCACTTGGAGAAAATATCGATGGATCGGTTGGTGGTAATTGTTCGGGCATATTTACCTTTTATTATTTATGCTATTAGTTTAGCAAATATATTGGATGATGTTTACTCTTTCGGCAATATTTTCTCCAAAACATCATTAGTCAGACCAAATTTAATTATTTGATCTATTGTTGATACATAAAAGTTTGGATGATCGTCTTCGTCGAGTTTTTGGCTAATATAATAGAACAGATGGTTTTTTAGTTTTACAGTCGGGCAAACGATAATTATTTCTGGAAATGGTTTTTCGGTATTATCCTGCTAATCGTCGGAATCATAATAAGTTAAGTAAGCTCTTACTCGACGGCGCAAGATATTTGTTCTTAAGTTCTCATTAAATATTTCCAAAAAGTAGCGCTTTATGTTTCATTTTTTATCTTCAATGACAAATTTGCGTCGGGATGGGGAGAAATCAAATGTTCCATGTCATAAAGATCGGTTTTTGTATAGAAATGAACCTCGGCTTTATTGGTTTTGGTAAATTCCAGTAATAATGAATAGACACACCAATACAAACGCAATGGTCTTTGAGGCAGGCGGAACTTTTTGCCTCTATTCTAACTTTATTTAACTTCTTACCGAGCAAGAAAGGAAAGGGTTTTTCTCGACCTACTAGTTAGAAAGTTTTATTTCGGATTGCTCTAAATTTTTATCAAACAAAACCTTACCGTTGATCGTAATTTTAATAAAATCATTCTTAGTCCCGGGTTGTTTTTGGAGAATCAAATTGTAACCGTTAGAGATATTTTGAAACGGCAACTCATACTTAATTTGAGTGGCTCTGGTTTGTGAGACATCAGTCGAATTCCAAAAGCCAAAAGTGGATCTACCGTTGTCGTCTTTGATATCAACTTTATCTAAAATATCTTCAGAGTCCTGAAAAGCTGAAATAATTTTAGATCCAATTGGTGCGATTATCCTTGTGTAATTGATATTCGGGACATCCGGCCAACCCTGTTTTAAAGATCGTGTCGCTTCGACTGTCGCCACTGTTTTTTCTTCCGTACTGTTCACATTGTAAGAAATTGATTGATCAACCATCAAAGAACTTTTGCCGCCACTTAAATTTGCGTTATTGATCGAAAGATAGTCAACGCCATAGGGTTTAACACTTCCGGAAATTCCGATTTTTTCAGCAATCCGATTTTGATTTTCGCTGTTAAAATATGCCAAAATTCTTCCTTGTTTCATTTGCCTTGCGGCGAACCTAAAAACAGCAATAGGGGAGAGATCTTTCACTTTTGAAATTAGAAGTGGTGCCATCTCTTTAATTATTATTTTTGGTTCGTTAATTGATTTATTTTCATCCTTTAACCAATATTCCGTATCAATTTTTTGAGACATAGTTTGAGAAAAGTTTTCAGAGTTAATTTCGGTCTTATCCGAGGTTATAATCGGGCCGGTTAGCTTTAATAAATCAATCATTGCAAGCGATGAAACGGCAAAAACACCATCCGATTTTGTGTCCCAACCCTGGCCAAAATACCACTCGATTGTTTTGGCCGCATCCGGGAAATCAAACGACCAGTTTGCGTTCACAAAACTTTGAGGTCTGTCGTGCCAAATTTCTTGCATTGGTTTGGGGAGATCAACATTTGTTTCTTTTAGGAGCAAATTGTCCATTTTGTACGGATTCGTTTCAAAATATAACGAGCTGTCTTGAATCGAATTCTTGGATTTTAAAACTGCGAAACTTCCCCAAAAACCCCCGGTCGGTCTTAACTCGGCGGAATTTTGAAATCCGATAATTAAGTTCTCGTTATTAATTGACTTAATAAGTTTGTAGGTCTGATACAGATTGGTTTGATATATAAAAAAACATGTGCAAAACACAACTATAATAAAGCCAAAAAAATATAATAGAAATTTCCTACTGACTCTTCGAGGTCGAGGGGGCTTCGTTATTTTGACTTTGGAATTTCTTTTAAAATATTTAGTTTTAATTTTAGTAATTTTTCTGACTTTAAAGGCATCAACAAATCGCTCAAGACGCTTGTTCGAATGACTTGAAGATAAATTTTCACTACGGTCAAAATCGTTGTTTTTCCCCTCTGAATGCATTCTATTTTTTGAGCGCTTCTCTTATTGAAGCAATTCCCCAGGACAGTACGAGTCCGATAAATCCGGCAATAATAGCATTGATTGCTATCGGCTTAGGTGCTTTTACAATGACCGGTGAATCGGAATTTGCGACAAAGAAGGCGGAACTGTCGTTTTTGTTGTATTGCTCAACTTTTGTCTTGATAACATCAGCAGCGGTTTTGATTAAGGCCCCGGCCTTTGCTTGATCCTTGTCTGCGTATGAAACATCAATAACTGCCGAAGTGCTTATTTTCTTTTTGACGGTAAATGTTTTGCCTAGCCCTTTTAGGTCGGATGTCGGAACTTCGTACCCCGCTCTTTGATAGATTTGCTCTACCGTTGAAGCGGTTGATAAAAAGCCGATCATGTTGTCCGAGACGGCGGCGGCAACTTCGGCGGCGTAAAAATTATCAAACTGAAAATATGCCACATCCGACTGTTTTTGCGACTGAAACCTCGAAATTTCAATCGCCGTTGAGGCCTGATAGGAAAAGGGCTTTGAACTTGTGAACATTGCGGCAATCAGCGCAAAAACCGCAGTAATTATCAAAATAAAAACCGCATTTTTCTTTAACATATTTATATAGTCCTTGATATCCATTTTTCTCCTTTTTTAATTAATTGAACTAACAATTTCTAAAATCCGCTGCCTAAATTTTCTTGCATCAAACCTTTCGGCCGATTTTCTCATATTATCTTTGTCAAATTCCATCTTTTCAAATTCTAAAATTGCGCTGCACAAACAGTCAACCGACTGCTCTTCAAAAAGGATACCACTTTTTTGATTTTCTACCACCTCTAAAATTCCGCCTTTGCCATATCCGATTACGGGGGTTTGACAAGCCAATGACTCAACCGGTACGATTCCAAAGTCCTCTTCGGCACAAAATATTGTTGCTTTGGCTTTTTTGTAATAATCGATCTTTGCCTGAAGATCTACATGTCCTACAAATTTCGTCTGTTTCCCTGCGATTTTTTTGAGTCGTTTATACTCCGGGCCGATCCCAGCAACAACCAATTGTCTCCCCAGCTTTTTACAAGCCGAAATTGCCAAGTCCATTCTTTTATAGCGGATCATTCGGCTTATTGTAAAATAAAAGTCCTCTTTCCTTTTTGTATAAGCGTTCAAAAATTTCTCGAGCTCAACCGGCGGATAGACCACAGTGCTTTTTCGGTTATAAAATTTATCAATTTTTTTTGAGGTATTTTGAGAATTGGCTAAAAATAAATCAACATTTTCATTTGTCTTAAGATCATTCTTTTTGAGCCATGAAATAATTGATTTTCCACCGGGGAGTCGTGCAAGACGATTGTCCAGATTTGGCTCCCAAACCCATCTCATAGGAGTATGGCAGTAGCAAATGTGTTTTGCGCCCTTGGGCTTCGTAACCCATTTTCCAAAAGCCGAAGAGCTCGAAATAATTAAGTCATAACCCTCGAGATTCAGACCTTTCATTGCCTTGGGCAGTAACAAAAGAGCCAGTTGGTGTTTTTTGTTTATGACGGGAATATTTTTTAAAAAACTTGTCGTTACTTTTCTCGAGAATATCTCCGGATGGTTTTCTTTAATATAAACCGATGTAAATATATCGGCTTTCGGATATATTTTTGCAAGTTCATAAACAACGGCTTCAGCTCCACCTCGACTAGTTAGCCATTCCGCAATAATAGCAATCCTTTTTGGTCTCATTTAATAAGATCCCTTACCTTTGAAAATCGCCGAAAATGTTTTTAGAATAATGTATAAGTCAAGCCAAATTGACCAGTTTTCGAGATATGAAATATCGAGCCGCGCTTCTTCGTCAAAAGTTAAATCAGATCTACCGGAAATTTGAGCCAAACCGCTAATACCCGGTTTTATGAGCAATAGTTTCCTTTGTTCTTTTGTGTAGTGTTGAACTTCCTTGGGTTGATGTGGTCTTGGACCGATTAAGCTCATATTTCCAATAAGCACATTTAAAAATTGCGGCAGCTCATCCAGCGATGTTTTTCTTAAGAACGAACCTACGGATGTTACCCGCGGATCATTTGCGATTTTATAAACGGCGCTGCCTTTTTTGATATTGTGATTTTCGATTAAATTATTTTCAAGTTCTTCGGCGCGCGAGCCGCCGTATTGCACACCGGTACAGTCCTCAATACGCATCGTTCTAAATTTTAGCGTTTCAAACTCTCCCTTGTCGCCGATTCTGATATTTTTATAAACTATGGGGCCTTTCGAGTTTATTTTGATAGCGATTGAAATAACCGCGATAATCGGCGACAAAACGATCATCGCGATTATAGAAGCAATAATGTCAGCAACTCTTTTAAAAACAATTCCCCAGTTATCAAGCGGCGTTCCTCTGAATTCAATAATCGGAACTCCGGCAAATGCGTCAAATTGCAAAGTCCTCGCGCTAACCTGGGCATGCGCGGGAACGGCTTTAAATATCACTCCATTCTCTTGACACGATCTCATGAGGATAAAAAGTGTTTCGGGATTGGCTTGAGTATCTGTCAAAATCACTTCATCGATTTCGTGTTTCTTGATTATATTCTCCAGTTCGTCTGTCTTGCCTAAATATTTAAATTTATCACCCGACAAATCATGGTTAGAAACGAATCCCTCGAATTTATATCCAAGAGAAGGATTTCTCTTTATCTGCTCTAGAAGATTTAGAGAAGTTGTGTCGTGAATGCCGATGAAGGCAAGTTTTTTCTTCTTTAATCCTAAAATATATAAATTTGACTTTATTAATCCCAGGATTGCCCTGCCGATTTGAGTAAAAACGATAGCAAAAGCCCAAATATAGAAAACGATTAACCTTGAGAAGAAATCGCTTCTAAAAAGAAAAACCCACAAAACGACAGCCATGGCGCCCAAGCTGGCGCCCGAAATTATGTGTCCAAACTCGGCGATTGCTTTCCTTTTTGTGTTATAGAGACCGGCAAAAGCAAATGCAATTATCCAGATCGGAAGCATCAATAGCGTGAAACGGAGGTATTGATCAAACGGCCAAATATAAATAACCGGAAAACCAAATGCCTCGGCTCGAAATTTATAAGCACAGACAAAGGATATTAAAATCATTAGAGCATCAATCGGTACGAGCAAAAAGGTGAACAGCTGATCAATTTTTTTCATAAAAATTTCGTCTAAATAACTACATTACTCTAGGAGAGTTTATCAAAAATTGGCCGAATTGTCCAATGACTTTTTCTTTATTTACGAAAAAACCCTCGACAATCGAAGGTTTTTCCGTTTCAAATTTGATTCGCTTAGCCCTTTTTGAGCATTGGAAGACCGGTCCTCGAATTCTCCATAACTACATAACCATCTGGCAGCTCCGCTGCATTGTCTCTCTCGTCTCTTGCAAAATAGTAAATTACTTGCTTTCTGCCACCTCTCAATGTAACTTCCTTTGAGTGCAAGTAATACTTTTGCCCTGTTTTTTTTGAATTTGTGCTATAAGCCATCTTTTTCCACCTCCCTCCTACGAATATGAGTTTTGATTGCTTCAATCTGATTATAAGGTGGTTTACGGGTTTGTCAAGAGGACTTAATTTTTTTAACCGAGAAAAAATCACGCATTTTAGTTTGGACAAGCGGTGTTATAAGGATAAGAACATAGTTGATATAGCTCGGCCAAAAACGATAGATTGTCAGATTATTGTGTTCAAGCCACAAGTTAACAATTAGATAATCAAGCAACGCAAAGCTAAGCATAAGCACGATACCTCTAAGAATGGTGCTGATGATGGTTGCCGAAATATATTTTCTGTTGAGATACGCAGACAGTGAGGTAACAGCTATGGCCTGCAGGATTATAAGATAAAGATTTCTTTCCGAACGACCCCCCGAAATAACGACTTCGGTGATTACAAAGACCACAATCCAAATCAAAAATCCCTGACCAATAATCCGTAAGTACTTTTTAACTTCTGGATTTTTCATTTTTTCCTTCCATTTATTATTTGCTCTTATTGAAATTAAAGAATGTTTGTCCTTGATTGTCAATGATTTTAAAATTTTTACGGTGAAGATCGCTAAGCCCCTCACTGTTTATTATCGAATAATGGAGGGCTGTGCCATATCCAAGGTGCTTCGAAAATTTATATTTTTTATATTTTTGTTTTTTGGATAACCTTGTCATAATTTGATCACGAGTTACCTTGGCGACAATTGATGCGGCCGCAACCGATTGGGAGAGCGAGTCGCCATGAGTAAGCGGGAGTTGGGGGATTTGTGTTGCCGGAAAACGATAATGATCGATGATTAAAAAATCCGGTTTTACCTTTAAGTTTGAAATTGCTTTATGGCCGGCAATATAAGTTGCCGTTTGAATCCCAAATTTAGAAATTTCGTCAACTTCAGATATTCCGATGGAAAACGAAACGGCATTTTTGACAATGTAATTGTAGGCATTTTCACGACGAGTTTTATTGATTGATTTTGAATCAAAAATCAAATCCGATTCTTTCTCTAAAATAACTGCCGCACAAACCAAAGGACCGGCCAATGCGCCTCGGCCGGCCTCATCAATTCCGCAAATATATTTAAACCCATTTTTTAAGAGCTCTCTTTCTCTATCCAGAGTGGGCACAGAGCTATCCCTTTTTTTCATCTAAATTTATGAAGGTCTGGTTGGCTCCGGTGGTACCGGTGGACTTCCAATGTCTGATGACTGCGAAGTACCCGAGCTATCATCAATCACGGCGCTATCAGCGTTATCTGTGTTGCTGGATGATTTTCCAAATTGGCAGCCGCTAAATGCAAATAATACAGCGACGATACCTAGGGCAAACATTGTTTTCTTCATGAATTCCTCCTTTCATAATCATTTTAACATTTAACGAATTTTATTGCCAATTTAAATTAAGCAATTAGGTTTAAAATTAAGTAGATTACAAAAATTAAGTTTGAAATTAAAAAAACAGCAAATATGGTTCTTGAAGTTCTAGGGGTTGGTTGAAGATAAAAAAAGAAGGTTGATATTAAGTTGATTGCAACGAAAAGCGTTAATAAGTGGGGGGCAAAAAATGAGAGAACTAATGCGATTAAGTATAAAAAGCCAAGAACTTTTTGCCAGAAAAAGAATCCCTCGCGTTTGAATAATTTTGTTTTGATTCTGCCTATAGCTAACAAGACCGCTCTGGCAAATGCCAAAACTCCGATTATGTTTATCGATAAAATTAAGATAATCATTTTTGTCCAAGAAAGGGCCGTTCAACGGCCCTTTCTTCATACAAATTTATTCTGCGGCTGGTTTTTCAGCTTCTTCGGGTTTTTTTTCTCCACCCTCTTCGCCCGTTTCTTCTTCGTCATCTGCTTCTGCTGCTGGCGCTGGAGCCCCCCATGCTGGAGTTGCTTGTGTGCCTTCCTCTTTCTCTTCTGGTTTTGTTGTGTCGTCCATTTTATTCACCTCCTCCCAATTTTTTTCATTTACTTTTTACAAATTAATTATAACCGCAAATAAAAACAATAAACACCTCTTTGTCAAGACCGAAATAGCACAAGGTATTGATTATTTTGGCAAAAGAGGTATATTTCGAGCAAGATCATTTCGCACCCATTGACATTACAGGAAGAAAGAGAGGCGCAAAAATGGCTAGCACAACTCGTGCGGAGGCGTATTACCGCGAGCTTCTGGAGGGGAGGTATGCATACCCGGTTGATGGTTTGTTGGTGATGATTGAGGAGATCGAGGGTCGTGATGAAATCGACCCCAACACACAGGGTCAAGCTATGTTGTCCGCATTACTCCAGAACTGGGCCTTTTCAGTAGCTCATTGTGCGTGCCATGATCTGTCTATGGATGGTGGTAAGCGGCTCCTGGCTGCTGCCATGAAGGTTCAGGGCTCCGGGACTCTTTCCCCACATATCCTTGACTGCGCGATAGTCGTACTTGGTCCGGATCTGCTTGAGGCCCTTTTTGAGGCCAGGCAATTTCCGGGCTGGATGCTGTCTCGCATCGATCTCGAGGGAATGCCGCCATATCTAATCACCACGGGTATGATTCCCGGCGATGACATGGTGGAGGGCTAAGGGTCCAAGATAGGGTTTCGGGGTGGTCTGACAATTGTCAGACCACCCCATTTGTTTTTAAAACAATTTTCCTTCCAGATGAGGTTCTTTTTTGTCGGACTCGAGCTTTGTTTCTAGATCTTTTTTGTCTATTTCTATTTTTTGCGATTGAAACCGATACTTGCAATAATCACAGTTCTCATTACGATCGGGGATCAAATCACTTTTTAGACATTTATGCGCTTCGATTAATTTTGGCTCAATCCATTTATCGTCTCCATTATAGGGAATCAGTTCAATATCAAACTCAAGTTTTGCATCAAAGGCCTTCCTATCTTTCAGAGCGTTGCAGTAAACAAAATATCCGGTTTTGGAGACATTAAAACCGTTTTGCCTAAACAACCATTGATAAATTTCAAGCTGGCGTTTGTAGCTCGCCTTCCATTGATCTTCCATATCTATTTTGCCTTCCTTGCTGGTGGCCTTGTAATCAACCACAATGAATTCGTCTTTGTCGTTGATCCAGAGGTCGTCAATACCACCATAAAATTCTATATTGGTCGGCTTGTGCAAAAATTTAATACCCTTAAAAACCTCGCGCCATTCATTCAATTTTTCGTGGGTTACGGGTCGCGCGTTGACGGAATATTTAGCAAGTAGGGGATGGGTCTCGCCTTTGGCTCGATGGATATCAAACTCCTTTTTTAAAAGTGTGTCAACGGCAGAATTTAAGGTAAAAGATGGTGTCGGGGGCGGCGCGATTCCGAGCCGTTTATCTAAATAAAAGCATCTTGGGCATCTGACAAATAATTCAAGTCCAGATCTGCTCATTCTGTATGGCTCTTTTGATTTTGGGTCAAAATTGTATTTTGCCGGCTTTGGCGGGTTATAATATCCCATTTTTTTTAATAATTATTTGTTTCTACGATAATAGGTTATATCTTTTTTTTAGTTTGAGCAAATTCAAAAGAAAGATGTAAATATTGAATTTTTTTAAATTTTCGGTTAATATAAACCTGTTTTCCCGGGTCGTCTAGTGGCAGGACAGCTGGTTTTGGTCCAGCTAACCGGGGTTCGAATCCCTGCCCGGGAACCAAACCATATGTATCCACGAAGTGGATAGTTATGGTTTGGTGGAGAGAAGGGATTTGAAAGGCGCAGGCCCGACGGGGCCGAGCCGGGGTCGCGAAATCCGCCAGCAGGCGGATATTTGTGACCGAATCCCTGCCCGGGAACCATTCGACTCACCTCGTTCGCTCATGGTCTTTGACCGTTCAATGGATTCACAGTAAACCATGAAGCTAAAGGATATGTTTTTAAAAAATAGGATAATAAAAATATGCAAATATCAAGTCCGGCGTTTAAGGATGGGGAAGAACTCCCCGAGAAATATACTTGTCGCGGAGAAGGAATTAATCCGCCTCTTATTATCTCTGATGTTCCAAGTAACGCTGTCGAGCTAGTTTTAATTTTGGATGATCCGGATGCCCCTTCAGGCAATTTTAATCATTGGGTTGTAATAAACATAGATCTCAAAGTTAACAATATCTTAGAAAACTCCTTGCCAAAAGGCGCAGTAGAAGGTTTAAACAGCGCATCAAAATCGGGATATGTCGCTCCTTGTCCGCCTTCCGGAATTCATCATTATTGCTTTTCTCTTTATGCGCTAGACAGCAAATTAAATCTTTCGTCTCCCGCAAATCGAGATAGTGTTCTAAAATCAATGGAGTCCCACATAATTTTACGAGCTAATTTAGTTGGGCTTTGTAAGGCCAAGTAACTTAAACTTGTGTGTTCGGATTGATTTATTCGGAATTTTATGTTAATTTTAACTATCAAATTATTTAAATTATAAAATGCAAAGTCCACCTGTTGTCGCAATTATTGGACGGCCGAATGTCGGCAAATCAACGCTGTTTAATCGTCTCGTCGGAAAACGAGAGGCGATTGTTGCCTATGAAGCAGGAACAACCAGAGATAGGGTTATGGCGGAAGTCGAGTGGAACAATAAAAAGTTTATTTTATTTGATACCGCCGGGCTAATTTTGGATTTTTTTGGGTTTGATGAGGCCGAAATAGAAAAGAAAGCTCAAGAAAAAATCAACGATGTACTTTCCGATTCAGACATTATTCTTTTGGTTTTGGATCAGCAAAGCGGTGTAACGGCTGAAGATGAGGAAATTGCAAAAAAGATTCGAAAATTAAACAAAAGAGTAATCGTAGTTTTTAATAAATCCGATAGCTTGTCACACGAAGAAAGTTCATCTTTACAAAATACATTGGGATTTAAGGAATCAATGGCTGTTTCGGCGATTAGCGGGCGCAGAACCGGCCAGCTTCTGGATTATTTAACTAATGACTTTATTGAGCCAGAAAAACCATCGACAAAAAGTCCCAAAATATCAATAATCGGAAGACCAAATGTCGGCAAGTCAACACTGTTTAATGTACTGGCGGGATCTGATGTTGCTATCGTTAGCGACACATCCGGAACCACACGAGATCTCGTTAAAGTTAAAACAGATATTTTAAAATCAAACGACGATGTGCCGATTGAATTAATAGACACGGCCGGATTTCGCAAAAGAGGCAAGATAAAACCCGGAATCGAAAAATTTTCTGTGATTAGATCTGTTGAAGCGATTTATAAATCAGATCTATCATTATTGGTTGTTGATGCAGCAGAAGGGTTTTCGAGGCCTGACGCGCATTTGGCACAACTCGCACTGGACAAAAAAACAAAGATAATAATTGTTTTAAATAAAATTGATTTGTTAAAAAATCAAACAAAAGATGAGATTAAAAACCTGAATAAGTTTTATTTTTTGACTAAACTTACGATGGTTGCCGTATCTGCAAAAAACAAACTAAATATCGAGCTGTTAATTTCAGAAATTATACGAACCCTTAAAGATTAAATTTAATAATTTACTGCGGCGAAGGCCTTCATGGAATCAAGAGGCAAGAGGCGAACCCAAACGCGACTTACGAGATTATCAAGCGGGATCGGACCTAATTCTCTCGAATCGCGAGAGTGATTGCGGTTATCGCCAAAAACATAATATTCCTTCTCGCCCAATGTGATTTTTTCCTGATTGCCTTGGGATAGCGCGGTTTGTTCGTCGGAATTTAAATATTTTTCCGTAAGTTCGTTTGAATTTACAAATATCGATCCGTCTTTAATTTCGATTGTATCTCCTGGGAGGCCAATAATTCTCTTAATATAATTGACGCTCGTATTGTCCGGCGGATGAAAAATAACGATTTCTCCTCTTTCCGGAGTTCTAAACTTATAAGTTACTTTTTCGGTAATTAGATAATCGTTATTGTGAAAAGTCGGCTCCATGGATTGTCCTTCAACGATAAACGGCTGAATTATAAAGACCCTGATTATAAACGCTAAAATAACAACGATGACGATGGTTTTTACAAAATCAAATAGAGCCAAAAAAAACGATCCGACAGCTGAAGCTTTGGGTGTTTTTTCTTCCGGTTCGTCTTCTTCAAAATAATTTTGATCTTTTTGATCTTTGTCCATTGTTTTATTTTAGCAGATAGTTAAGAATAATGTAGTTTCGATCAACTTGTCACGGGCAAGCTTAAGATAACAATCTTTTCTTCTTTGGTAAGAAATTGTCTTTTGATACTACAGATCGACCGAGGCGCCTTTCCAACTTCTTTCTTGCTCCACCGGCAATATCACCGCCGGCTTTGGCATCAGATTTTAATTTATTCAGACCTTTAGAGTTTTCATTGCGATGAATTTCTGAAGTGGAACGCTCGCCAAGCATTGTAAATATCAACTCAAAATCATCCATGTGGTCGCGCAGATTTTCTCTTTTAATCCCTTTAATAAGTTTTTTGTACTGGCTTGGCGTAACGCCAAATGCGGCCTTCGAGATTTCGGCGGTAAGGATTGCATAATCTTTTTGTTGTTTTGCGCCGCGTTTATCCCATTCATCTGTTAATTCCTCGCGAATAACAATGCCACGCATTCGGTTTTCGATCCAATCGTCAGGATAACCCTTGGCGCGATATAGCGCTCGTGTTCGCTTCATGCCAAGTTCAGGATCGTCAATTTCCTGAACTCGTTCATAACCAACTTTTGCCAACCAGCGTTTAAATGGCTCTGCCTTTGGCGAAGTAATTGATTGAATAATGCGAAAGAGTCCTTCGGTATTAGAACAAAGCATCTTTTGTTTGCCACCTTCCGTTGGTACTTCAAGGGTATGTACAATTCGTACCCACCCTTTAGTTAGTTCTACATCACGCTGTTTCATGCGTTGGATATACTGCTTTGGATCGCTTGAATCAATAAGTGCCAGAACAACATCTTCTACCACAAACCACCACTCGTTTTTGTAGATTGCTCGCCGAATTTCTTTTTTCTGAAAAATTGCAATTTTGTTTATAAATTTCTCTGTCATTTTAGCTCCCGGTATTTAAATTACTCAAAATCCACCGATACTTATTTTGACAATTTGATGATCTCAAATTAAAAAAAGAAATTCAAACTTGCATTTTCCTATCTGGTGGTCGCTACTGGATTTGAACCAGTGACATTACGGATGTGAACCGTACGCTCTACCGCTGAGCTAAGCGACCATAGTGATTATATTTACACTTTATAATTATTACAGAACTTACGCAATGTAGACCAGACCTTCTTGTTGATAACACACTTAAAGTATGGGCTACGAAGTCCCTGTAGTCCAAGCTTCAGCTTGTTGGATAGCACGATAAATCGTGGGTTACAGATTCTCTGTAGCTCAAGCTTCAGCATGTTTTCTCACACTAAAGCGTGGGCTACGAAATCCGAAATCATGGGCTACATTTAACCATCGCATTGACAGCTTACGCTCATCTTGAAGGCGAGAACAAGAAAAATTCTAAATATCAGGATTTTGGAACTTCAAACGAAGATAGCGCTGCAGAGTTTGAAGTGTTCGAGGAAAAGCAAGCCATAATGCGAGATATCACCAAGGACTTAAAAAAACTTAAAGCGGCTCTTTTGAGGATTAAAAATAAAACTTATGGAAAGTGCCTGAAGTGTAAAAGTACCATCGAGATTGGACGGCTGAAAGTTTATCCGGAGGCCTCATATTGCGCGACACATGGTAAAGAAGAAAAGTAAATTTTTCCTCTTAGTGGTTCTGTTTGTTTTGGTTGACCAAATATCGAAGTATTTTGTTATATCAAAATTTTTTTATCTCTCTTCGATTAATGTAAATGCGTCGTTTAGTTTACCACTTAAAAATATCGCGATGATATACATATCAGTCGTGCTGTTGATATTTTTTGTTTTCGTTTACGCCTTTTATATAAAGAGATATTTTAAGGCCGAGTTTGAAACTACAATGATTTTAAGCGGTGCTTTTAGCAATTTACTAGATCGTTTCGCGAGACACGGGGTTATTGATTTTATAAATTTAAAAATATGGCCGAGTTTTAATCTTGCGGATATTCTAATTACAACAGGATCGATCCTGCTTATTTATAAGATATTATTTGCGCTAAAACAAAAAGAAAATTAGGCCCTTGCTTTCTCTACGACTTTTTTAAATTCCTCGGGGGAGTCCTGGGCTAGTTGAGACAATTCTTTTCTGTTAATTTTAATTTTTTTGGCAGTCAATCCCTTGATAAATAAATTGTATTTAATCCCGTTTGCCATACAGGCCGCGTTGAGCCGAACAATCCAAAGAGATCTAAAAGCCCTTTTCTTTAACCGACGCGACTTATATCTGTTCGCATCCGCTTTTTGGACCGCTTGTTTGGCAACTCTAATAAGGTTCTTTCTTGTGTGGCGGTAACCCTTTGTTTTGGCTAACACGGATTTATGTTTAGCCCGCGTAGTTGTGCCTCTTTTTACTCTTGGCATTATTTTTTCCTATAAGGTGTTAGTTTTTTCATCTTTTCCAGGTCGGATTTTTTTATTTCAACCAAAGAACCGGATCTTTCTATAGTTCTTTTTGATTTACGGTGTACCAAATGCTGGGCGGTAGTTTTTCTTCGCAATAGTTTACCGGTGACGGTGATTTTTACCAGTCGCTTGGAGGCGGTCTTTCTTGTTTTAAGTTTTGGCATTTGTTCCTTCTTTTTGTACTTCTTTTTCTTTTGATTTTATGAGAAGTGCGTTAAAGCGTGTTCCAAATCTCATGGGCGTTGATTCAAATGTTAATCCGAGAATGTTTTTAAATCTCTCAATTTGCCCTAGCGCACGGCTTGCGTAAATATTTTCCCTTCCTATCATTTTGACGGTGAGTTTGATCTTATAACCCTTTTCAATAAATTTTTTCGATTGCTCAATTTTTGTATTAAAGTCGTGCTCATCGGTCTTTAGACCAAGTCGAATTTCCTTAATTTCACCAGCTTTATTGGCATGGTTTTTCTGCATCTTTTTTTCAAGCTCGTATTTAAACTTGCCGAAATCCAGTAGCTTGCAGACCGGTGGACTTGCGTTTGGACCTATTTCGACAAGGTCATAATTCCTTTCTCTGGCCATACGCAAAGCCTCACTCGTTTGGATTTTCCCAACCGAATTTCCTTCTTCGTCTATAAGAAATACTTCTGGCCTGCGAATTCCTTCGTTAACTCGATATCTGATCTTATCAGAAGCTCGATTTGTGTAACTTATTTCTGCTCCCAAAAATTTTCTTTTTTTTCGACTTGTTCGGTTACCTTGGCTGATTCAGCTAAAACTTTATCACGTTTGCAAATAATATTCAAGGCACTAATTTTTCTATAAACATTTGCAGGTGTTTTCGAGACAACCTCATTACCTATTAATATAGGTAGGGGATTGTCCGATTTTATTTTTATGATTTTTCCTTTGAAGATGCTTCTGTCGGCAGAGGACTGTTCTTTGCCGGTTAACCAGTTAAAAGCCGATTTAAAAATTGACTTCTCTTGCAAGTATCTTTCCAGCAAAATGTATAAGTTGTTCGAAATCTCGAGTCGATCTATAATTGCTTCGGCTTTCCAGTGGTCAACTTCCAAAACAATTCTAGTTGGGTTGGGACATTCAATTCTGGCTGATGACAGAAAATAATGATTTGGTTCAACCAGACCAAGCGTAAATTTTTCAAGCTTTCTAAATTTTAATGTTTCACAGGCCTCTTCTGCCGATTTGAATCCCCATCTTTCATATAAAATTGAGTTAGGATCCGAGGATATGATTCCGAGTGCTACTGTGTATAGCGCTTTAGCATTTATGATCGCGCTGACAATTTTATTAACATGACTATCGTCTCCAACGGCAACAATGGTCGTATAATTTTTTTCAATCGCAATTTGAACCAGTTCTTCGGGCGACCTTGCTGGTGAGGCCTGGGCATTTTCACCTTGAATTGAAAACTCGCGAGCTATGTCCCGAATCTTTTCAAAATTTGCCCTTTCGTGAACAGAGTTGGGCTGCTCAAATATATAGTAGTACATCAAAAACCCTATTCTTTTTCTTGATCTGCCTCATCCTCTGACTTTTCTTCACCCTGCTGCTTATCGTCATTTTCACCATCGTTTTCTTTTTCTGGCAAAAACTCCTCGTTTTCACCCTGTCTATCCGGCATTTGGCATTTGCCAATGAATACCGATCCGGAATGGATTAGAAGATCCTTGGTCTCGACATTTCCCTTGATAGTTCCGCTTGAATTTAGCTCAATCTTTTCTCCGGCAGTGATTGTGCCGTTAACATAACCCGAAACAATAACTTCTTTGGCATGTATCGGCCCTTTGACGCGCGCCGACTCCTCAATAATTATTTTTTCATCAGATGATATTTCGCCATCAACACCGCCAAAAACAGTAATATCACTGGTGTCTTTAATGGCTCCGGTGAGGTGAACGGATGACCCTACGATTGTGCCAACTTGCTGGCCTGGCTGTTTCATATTACTCCTTATTATTTTTATTAATTTCTCTTTTGATTGAACTTTAGCACAATAAAAGCCAAAATCAAGAAACTTAACTCAAAAATGGCCGACCAAACAAAGCTATTGATTTGTTATTCTTTTTGTATTATAATGCCTGCAGCTAATCGAATAATTTTATGAAAAATATAAAAATTACCGGTGCCAGAACACACAACCTTAAAAATATTTCTCTTGAAATTCCAAAAGAAAAAATTTCGGTCATAAGCGGAATTTCCGGCTCGGGAAAATCTTCTTTGGCGTTTGACACAATTTTTGCCGAAGGCCAAAGACGATATGTCGAAAATTTATCTTCGTACGCAAAACAAATTATCGGCGTTATCGAAAAACCGGATGTGGATTCGATAGAAGGCATACCACCGGCTATTTCGATTGACCAAAAAAGTATTGCTCGCTCACCTCGCTCTACTGTCGGGACACTGACTGAAGGATATGATTATTTACGACTGATATATTCAAGGTTTGGGGAGGTTAGATGTCCATCTTGCCGAAAAGTAATTTCGGGCGGCTCAAGCAAAAAGGTAGTGGAGGACTCATTGGAATTTATTGAGTCCGTTGATTCAAAAGATAAAAATGTAAGAATTTTTGCTCCAATGATAAGTGGACTAAAAGGCCAGCATCAATTGGTTTTGGATAAACTCTCAAAGTCCAATTTTAAAGCAATTCGGATTGATTCAAACATTTATAAACCATTTGAGATTAAGAACCTGAAACTAGAACAATCCGACCCCCACTCGATAGGGGTCTGGACTTTGGATAAGGACTTTACAAAGATGTCAGTGGAAAACATAAAGTTAATCGAAAAAGCGATCCTGTTAGCCCTTGATCTGTCTTCGGACACAGTGAAAATTTGTGTGAACAATGAAGAGAAGGCATTTTCTAGCCACCCCGGTTGTTTAAAATGTCAAATCAGTTTTCCGCCAATTCAGCCAAGATTGTTTTCATTTAATAGTCCTTATGGCGCATGTACTAAATGCCAAGGGCTTGGAGTAATTAAAAAAGTCATTCCGAATCTTGTAATCCCAAATGCTCGGCTAACCTTATCCGAAGGAGCAATTAGGCCATGGGCTCGGCTGGCCGGACAAAACAGCTGGCTCACAAAAACCCTAAATTCATTAGCGCAAAGGAATAATTTTTCTCTAGACACGCCTGTTATGAATTTGGGTGAAAAGGCGTTAAGAGCGATTTTGTATGGTGATGCTGAATTTGAAGGAGTGATTAAAAACTTAGAAAAAAAATACAAGGAAACGGACTCCGAATATCTAAGAGGCGAGATAGAGCAGTACATGGTCGAGAAAATGTGCGAAAAATGCGAAGGAAAGCGCTTAAACGAATTTGCGCTTTCCGTAACATTTCTGAATAAAAAAATATATGAGCTTTCCGATATGGAAGCCCAAAAGTTAGTGGACTTTATTGAAAAAAATAAGGATAATCTTCCAAACGAATCAAATCAGGCCGTAAACGAGCTTTTAAAACGACTTAAGAACTTAATCTCGGTAGGTTTAAGTTATCTTGCTCTGTCCAGAAGTAGCGAAACGCTCTCCGGCGGAGAAGCGCAAAGAATTCGCCTCGGTGTTCAGTTTGACTCGTTTTTAAGTGGTGTTTTATATGTTTTGGATGAACCGACAATCGGTCTTCATAATCTTGATACCGAAAAAATGATACATGCCTTTAAAAAATTAAGAGATGAAGGAAACACGGTAATAATTGTCGAGCACGATAAAACTATCTTGGAATCAGCTGACTATATTTTTGATATGGGTCCGGGCGCTGGAAAAGATGGCGGTTATCTTATAGCCCAAGGATCACCCGAGGAAATAAAGAAAAATTCAAAATCGGTTACCGGCCCATATTTATCCGGCGAAAAAAATATTCCATACCCTAAAAAAAGAAGAAAAAAATCGGACTCATTTTTAAAAATAAGCGGCGCACGACATAATAATCTCAAAAATATTGATGTTGAAATTCCGCTTGGACAATTTGTCGCCGTTTCCGGTGTCTCGGGTTCTGGAAAATCATCTTTAATTTATGATGTACTGGCCAAGGCGCTAGCGCAAAAGTTAAATCGTTCGGAAGAGGAGCCGGGTGAATTTAAGGAAATTCTTGGGTTTGAAAATTTAAATAAAGTAATTAAAATTGATCAAACCCCGATCGGTAGAACTCCAAGAAGTAATTTGGCAACTTATACAGGGATATTTACTCCGATCAGAGAACTTTTTGCCGCAACCAAAGAGGCAAAAAATCATGCTTTTAACGCCAGCCAGTTTAGCTTTAACCTAAAAGGTGGAAGATGCGAAACATGTCGTGGTGATGGAGTTATTAAAATCGAAATGTATTTTATGCCCGATGTTTATGTTCCTTGTGAGGAATGCAACGGAGAACGGTATAATCGTGAAACATTGGATGTTAAGTTTCAAGGAAAGTCGGTTTCGCAGGTTTTAAAAATGAGCGTTGATGAGGCCTCGGATTTTTTTAATGACTTTCCTGATGTGATGGAGAAAATCACGGTTTTGCAAAAAGTCGGTCTTGGATATTTGCCGCTTGGCCAAAGCGCGACAACGCTGTCAGGTGGAGAAGCGCAAAGAATAAAATTGGCCGCAGAGCTCTCGAGACCGTCAACCGGAAAAACCATATATATTTTAGATGAGCCGACAACGGGGTTACACTTTGAAGATATTGGGAAGCTTTTGGAAATTTTGCAAGAACTTGTCGAAAGGGGAAATACTGTTTTAATAATTGAACACAATACCGATGTTATTAAAAACGCCGATTGGGTTATAGATATGGGACCGGAAGGCGGCGAAAAAGGCGGCGAAATTATTGCCGAAGGGACTCCCGAACAAATTGCCAAAAAACCCAAATCAACCATCGGAAAATTCTTAAAATTTTAACCAGACCTTTTGTAGTCCACGATTGATCTCACTCTCTTCATGTAGCTCAAGCTTTAGCTTGTTTTTTCACACTAAAGTGTGGGCTACAAAATCCCTGTAGTCCAAGCTTTAGCTTGTTTTACTCACACTAAAGTGTGGACTACAATCCCTTGATTTAGAATAGGTTTTATGGTATAAATTAATCGCCTAACTATTTGAAGTAGCCACCCCCAACGGGGAGGAAAGTCCGGGCGCCGCAGAGTAGAGTACCCATGATAAATGGGCTGCCGTGAGGCAAGGGAATAGTACAACAGAAAATATACCGCTTGAGCCCTTCGGGGCGAAATCCTGAACGCAGTCGAAGGATTGTTTTCAGGTCGAGCAAGGTTGAAATCGTGCGGTAAGAGCGCACGCTTTCGGCGGGAAACCGCCGTCTGTGAAAACCCTATTTGGCGCAAGTTGAGTGGACCAATATCATCAATAATGATTACTCGTCAGATGACCGCGGTCTCAACGCATAGATAGATGGCTACATAAACAGAACCCGGCTTATCGGATAGTTAGGCAAAATTAGTTCGTAAAGTAAAAAGTATATAAAGTTCATAAAGTGTTATAAACGATAGCTACCGGACTTCTACTTTACAAACTTTCAACTTTATAAACTTTTAGACACTTTTTATGCGGATTAATAAGTATCTCGCAGCTTGTGGAATAGGAAGCCGAAGATCGGTAGAGGGATTAGTAAGATCCGGCAAAATTTTTGTGGACTCAAAAAAAATCACCGATTTATCTTTTCAGGTTGATCCCGAAAAAGATCAAGTTGAGTATAAGGGCCAAAAACTTCATATCGAAAATAAGGTTTATTATTTGGTAAATAAACCAAAGGACTTCGTTTCAACCGTTAAGGATATTAATGTGAGACATAAAGTTACTTCGCTTGTGCCGAAAGACCAAAGGGTTTTCCCTGTGGGACGGCTCGACAAGGACTCGAGCGGGCTGATAATTTTAACGAATGATGGAGAGTTTGCCAAAAATTATTTTAGACCGAAATTTGAGATCGAAAAGGAATATATTGTCGAGGTTAAAAGGCCAACCGAAAATTTAACCGAAATGCTCGATCAAGCGGTGCGATTTTTTAGATGCGGAATTGTTTTAGATGGTACGAGAACCAAGCCGGCATTTATTAGGGTAATTTCGCAGGATTTAAAAAAGATCAGTTAGGATCGGCTCTCTAAAACTCGGCAATATCAAAGAGGGTGAATTTAGAAAATTTGTCCCAGAAAATGCGGGAATGAAACCGTGACAAAATGTCACGCTTTGAAAATGGTAGCGCCCGATGGCAAAATGCGTCTGACGAATGCCGCTGATACCGAAACAATGCTCCGGCTGGCAAGAAATAATATAAGAAACTAAAATGACAAACAAATATGATGACATGTCCGAGGAAGAACTGATACAGAAACTCGATCGGGGCTTTATGGGACCAGAAGATTTAAAAGATATAGTTTCTGCCATGGAAGCTAAGGGAATGAAAGGTGGATTAATTGGTATTGATGAGGATGATCCGATGTCGGAAAAAGTCGCGAAACAGTACATTGATTACCACAAAAATATAAGTACCAGCTCTCCGACATCAAGGATGGTCAAAAAGGCAATCAAACAATTATTAATTAAAAACATTACTGATAAGGAAATTAAAGAAATTATCCTCATTTTGGCTCACTCGGGTAATGTAAAAGCCCTTCGCGCCCTTGAGAAGTTCTCGAAAAAATCAGAGGGTGAATTAAGGCAATGGGCACAAATGGGAATCAGTGAATGCAAGATGTTTTTAGAGTCGGAGCTGCTAGATAGGGCCAAAATAAAAGTTGAAGATCTTAGCAACACTAATCAAAGTACTAGCGTCGGAAAGAGCTCTGCCACCGGTAGATTATTTGAATATTTGTTTAGTAATCAAGAGGAAGTTGAAAAAGCAATCGAAGAATTTTTTGATAATTCATCTATCCCAAAAAACACAATTCCTTTTGAAAACGAAGCAGAGGAAGACCTTTTTGCCGATTGGATAGTATTCGATTATCGCCTATCAAGTGGAAGCAAGCTAATCGAAAGTTTTATCAGGGAGTTTGGCGACGAATTGTCAGAGAAAGACAGAAATAGTTATGAAGAAATGCAATTTAATAAGTATGGCTTGTTTGAAGTTAAACGAATTATGCTTGACGAGTGGATCGACCTTGAAAGTATATCTACCTCAAAAGTGTATAGAGTAAAAGAGAAAATGGGAACTTACGGAACTTCCGTTGGGCGTTTACTCATAGGGCGACTTGGCAAGCAGGACGGACAGTGGCGCATAATTGGCTCAAACCCAATCGAAGTACCTGTACACTTGAGCAAGGGTGCGAAGCAATGTTTTGCCAAAATAAAAGATCTATCCCCAAAATTTTTTCGCGGATTCGCAAAGAAGATAAAATATCCCGACCAAAAGCAGTGAATAACACCCACAAAACGCCCTCCATTCACTACTTATTGACAAAAAGGCGTGAATAAAACGATTGTTGTGTCATTGCGAGCTTAGCGAAGCAATCTAATCCGTGCTCCGACACGAAAATCATTTGTCGGAGAATTGTAGCCATAACCGTGAAAAATGTAATTAATTAAGCCTATTTTCACGGTTATATTGACAAAAGCGTTAAAAATGAATACAATTAGAGCATAATAATGAATTTAAAATAATTTAAAAAGCGACATTATGGCAAAAACACTTAATGTTTTCAACAAAATAAGCTCACTTCGCAAAAGATATTATAAAGCGTCCACCGGTAAAGACGCGCTGGTTAAGCTTATCACTGAAGCCGAAGTGGCCGAGCAGGTCTATAACTCAAATGCGATCGAAAATAGCACTCTAACACTTGAAGAAACCGAAAAAATACTTATGCAGATCGATCTGGATAGATTTATCAATGAACGAGAAATATTTGAAGCAAAAAATCTGGCGCGAGTCGTATCGTACATCGGCAATAAGGCCAAAGAGCAAGAACTCAATCTCCCAATGATTTTGCTGCTTCATGAAATGTTGATTTCCAACATTCGCGACGATGTTGCAGGAAGGTTCAGAAAAGATAACGAATTTGTTCGCGTTGGCAGTCATATTGCTCCTAACCCAAAAGAGGTGGTGGATCGTCTGTCAAAAATGCTGGCCGAATATAATGCCGCAAGTAACGAGAATATCATCAAGCGGATTGCAAAATTGCATCTTACTTTTGAATATACACATCCATTTGTCGACGGTAATGGTCGCATTGGCCGCGTTATTAATAATTATTTATTGATTCGAGAAGGGTATGTGCCGATAAATATTAAATTTATTGATCGGAAAATGTATTACGAAGCTTTCAGAGAATTTGATTCTAAAGGCGAGACAGCGGTGATGGAAGAAATTGTCGGTAAAGCTTTGACGAATAGTTATCATAAAAGATTAGCGTATTTGGAAAACAAAAAGATTATTTCTCTTGTCGACCATGCGAAAAATAACAAAATTTCTCATTCCAATTTGATAAATAAGGCCAACCGTCAGACCATTGAGGCCTTTCTGGAAAAGAATATTTGGAAAATTGGCGTTAAAAATGATAAAGAATGAAAACTTATAAACGAATCAAAAATAAGAGTGAAATATATTGACCCAAACTTAAATAAAAACCCCTTGCCTCCGATATCGAATCCGCCATCACATTTCAGGAAAAATTCTTCAAGCATAAATTAGTTACAAGACAATGTATGAACAATATTTAAGAAAAAATCATTGCAAAAAATAGGTAATATGAAAAAGAAAATAATTATCACTCAAGGTTTACAAATATATACATTTCAACAGAACAAAAATGATTATATTTCGTTGACTGATATGGCGAAGTATAAGGATGCAGAAAGAACTGATTATATTATCCAAAACTGGATGAGAACAATGGATACGATTGAGTTTTTGGGTATTTGGGAGCAGATCAATAATCCTAATTTTAAACCCATCGAATTCGATGGGTTTAAAGAAAAAGCTGGTTCTAACAGTTTCTCTCTCACTCCAAAGAGGTGGATCGAAGCGGTAAACGCCATTGGTATGATAAATAAAGCTGGTCGCTATGGGGGCGGTACTTTCGCCCATAAGGACATTGCATTTGAGTTTGCCACTTGGCTTTCGCCCGAATTCAAACTCTATTTGATTAAGGAATTTCAGCGCCTTAAAATCGAGGAGAATGAACGTCTGACTTTAGGTTGGGATGTTAAGCGACAGCTCACCAAAATCAATTACCGCATTCATACCGATGCCATTCAAAAAAATCTGATACCAAAAGAAATTTCTAAGACACAAACAAAAATTATTTATGCCTCGGAAGCAGATGTTTTAAATATGGCGTTGTTTGGTTTAACTGCCAAGGATTGGAAAGCGAGTAATAAGAGCAAAGCAGGCAATATGCGCGATTATGCGGATGTTTGCCAGCTCGTCGTCTTGGCGAATTTGGAAGGATTAAATGCTGAATTTATCAGACAGAAATTAACACAACCAGAACGACTCTTAAAATTAAATGAAATTGCTATAATCCAGATGAGTTCTTTGCTGGGCAGCCCAGGTCTTCAGAAATTAAAGGACAAGAATGCCAATATTTAAAATAAACGATTCATACCAGAAATGAAAATTAAAGACACACCAAAAATTAAGAAAGAAATTACCCGTCAATGCGCTATCTGCGGGAAGAATATTTTAGTTAAGGTTTTTGTCAATGAAAAGTATATCGGTGGAAATTATTTTTGTGATATCCCAACAGTCGGAGAATATTGGGAATGTGATAAATGCTACAATAACTGGAAATAATTATGGCAAAAAATACATCAGCAAATATAGGGTTTGAGGAAAAGCTTTGGGCGGCGGCAGATAAGATGCGCGGCAATATGGATCCAGCCGAATACAAGCATATTGTTTTAGGTCTTATTTTTTTGAAGTATATTTCGGACTCATTTGAATTGCTTCACTCCAAAATTGAGAAAGAAGATGGGAGCGATGAAGCCGAGGACAAGGATTATTATACCGCCGAAAATACTTTCTGGGTGCCAAAAAAATCACGCTGGAACTATATTCGTGATAATGCTCGCAAATCTGAAATTGGAAAAATCATTGACGACGCCATGTACGCGATCGAAAAAGAAAATCCTGACCTAAAGGGTGTTTTGCGCAAAGATTTTGCTCGACCGGCTCTCGACAAACAGCGGCTTGCGGGAGTTATTGATGTTATAAGCCAAGTTGACATGCAGGAAAATCAATCTCGCGATATCATCGGCCGCATTTACGAGTATTTTCTTGGCAGATTTGCTGGTAGCGAAGGTAAGGGCGGGGGTGAATTTTATACTCCGCAATGTATAGTTAAACTGCTGGTAAATATGATTGAGCCATACAGCGGCCGTGTTTATGATCCGTGCTGTGGTAGCGGCGGCATGTTTGTTCAGGCAGAAATTTTCAACCAAAACAGCGAAGGCAGGAATGACGATTTAATCGTACTTGGTGAAGAGTCAAACCATACCACTTGGCAACTGTGCAAAATGAATCTCGCACTACATCATGTTGACAGTTCTAAAATAAAGTATGGAAATAGTTTTCACAGCGATCAACATCCAGACCTAAAAGCTGATTTTGTTCTGGCTAATCCGCCCTTCAACGATTCTGATTGGGATGGCCAGCTTTTGCGAAATGATGTTCGCTGGAAATATGGTGTGCCGCCAACTAGCAATGCAAACTATGCTTGGATGCAACATTTCATCCACCATTTATCGCCAACCGGAATAGCCGGTTTCGTTATGGCGAACGGTGCAATGGCGGCGAACCAGTCCGGTGAGGGCGAAATCAGAAAGAATTTAATCAAGGCCGGCCTAGTTGATTGTATGATAGCAATGCCAGACAAGCTTTTTTATAATGTACAAATTCCTTGCTCATTGTGGTTTCTGTCGCGCGATCGGTACGATCACAAATTCCGTAACCGTCATGATGAAATTCTCTTTATCGATGCGCGAAAAATCGGCAAAATGGTTGACCGTCGACATCGCGAACTATCGGAAGAAGATATTAAAAAAATATCGGATACATATCACAACTGGCGAAGTACAAGCGGTAAATATGAAGATATCAAAGGATTCTGCAAAGCCGCGAAAATAGAAGAGGTGGAGAAAAATGGTTTTGTCTTAACCCCCGGTCGCTATGTCGGCACCGAGCTCGTCGAGGAAGACGACGAAGTTTTTGAGGAAAAAATGAAGCGATTAACCACCGAACTTAACCAGCAGTTTGAGCAATCAAAAAGAATGGAAGAAAAAATTAGTGATATTTGGAATAAAATTGAATATTAACCAAGCAGAATTAAAACTCCTTAAACTTTTAAAAGACATTAATCATTTCTATGTAGACAAATGTCTTGATTCTGTTGAAACTTGCAAATTGTCGTGTTTGCACGACAAGGTACTATTTGTTCTTTTTCTTAAAAGCTATCAAACTTCCACGGCTATGTCACAAATCAGTGAGTATGATGAAGAATTATTAATGCTTGCAAGAACAATATTTGAAAATTATATTAATGCGAAATATATATTGAAAAACGACTCTGAAAAAATGGCTAAGTTGTTTTTAAACTTTGGTAAGATGTCTTCAATTAACTTATTAATTAAAATGAGTCCAGCCAGTAGCTCAAAGAAATTACTTTTACGATTAAAAATGTTACAGTCAGAGAGGGTGGCAGAAACAAAGAGTTTTGAAATAACAAGTCAATATAATTGGTCTTGCAAAACGCTGAAGTATATGGCTGAGTCTGTCGGATGCCTCGACGAATATGACATTACCTATAATTTATGTAGTATGTCAATCCACTCATGCTCTGTTAATCTTAAAAGGTATATTTTGCCCGAGGTTGAAAAGAATGATCAACTTAAAATACTTTCAAAATTAATTTCGATTAATAATAACTTAATGATGTTAGAGTTAGTATCTGAGCATTTTAATCTTGGGTTAGAAAACGATATTAAAGATTTTGCTAATGTCAAAAAAAGTATTGTTGATACATTAAGCTTTAAATAATAGCATTAATAATAAAAAAAATCCAAGATACCAAGCTGGGGCTAATTAGAGAGGATTGGATAACAATAAAATGAAAACAGCCATGGATTATATAGTCAATCATAAAGAATATTTTGTGATTATTGCCCAGCTAGCAATAGCTCCATTGGTTATTGGTGTTATTTCCGGTTATGTGGCAAACGCGCTGTCAGCAAAAATTGATAAGAAGAAGTGGGAACACGCAGAAAATTATTTTAATAAACAAGTCGAAATTCTATTAATGAAAACGCTACTATCTTTAAGAATTTATTCTGGGCTCAAGCTCGATAACGAATTTGCGGAAGGGAAGAAGGTTTTAGATTTTATAAAAATAAATCTCATCGATAATATTGAAAATTATAAAAAGACAATAATGTTTCCGACCGCAAAAGCTGGTCAGATGTTCGCTAGCAATCTAGCAGGTTTGAAGCAAGAGTCAGAGTCTTTGCATAGACAATTGCTTAGTTTTCAAATTCCAAATGCTAAACTCCTTAAAATAATTGAGGATCTAATACAAGAGATCGATTTAATCCTAATCCCTTTTCAAGTGTTCCCAGAAATTATTGATCCTCAATATGCTAGTGATAAAAATCTAGAATTAGATAGAAGTAGTCTATTTGTTAATTATAAAAACCTAGCAATTATTAGCTATAAGTTTATAAATGATATTACATAACGACACAAAATTTAAAGAAACTGAGCTGGGACTAATTCCGGAGGATTGGGAAATTGATATGCTCGGAAACCGAGCCGATGTTATCATGGGCCAATCTCCTGAATCAAAATATTACAACAAAAACCAAGAGGGCCTGTACTTTATGCAAGGGGTAAGAACCTTTGGCGAAAAATATCCGATCTTTGACACTTGGACGACAAGCGCAACTAAAACCGCACCAGCAGAATCAGTTCTTATGAGCGTCAGAGCTCCGGTTGGTGATCTAAACATTACTCCAGTAGAAATGTGTCTTGGCCGAGGCCTTGCTGCCATAAATGCTAAAAATGGCAATAACGAATACATCTATCAGCTATTAGAAGCATATCGAGATAAAGTCCTTGGGCAAGAGACGGGAACAGTCTATGGTTCTATTTCTAGAGATGACATTTTTAACCTAGAACTACCTTTTGCCCCAAAAGATGAACAGCAAAAAATTGCGGAGGTTTTGGGGACGTTGGATGAGAAGATTGAATTGAATCACAAAATGAATAAAACTCTGGAATCCCTCGCCCAGGCGATATTTAAAAAATGGTTTATCGAGAATGCTGATCCGGACTGGGAAACTAAGAAACTTAAAGACATTTGTGAAATTAAAAATGGCTTTGCATTTAAAAGTGGAGATTATTCAAAAGAAGGCATTTTTCTATTACGCACAAGCAATTTTAACTCTGAAGGATACGCGGTTAAAAATGACCCCATATTTTTACCGAATAATTTCTATCAAACATTCTCAAATTACCGTCTCAAAAGATTTGATATATTGCTTGTAATGGTTGGAGCGAGTGTTGGTAAGCGATCATTTGTATTTTCAAATATATTGCCAGCACTTCAGAATCAGAATATGTGGAATTTCCGTGCGTATGACCAAAAGAATCAGTTCTTCCTAAAATTTATGATTGATCAAATTGTCGAATCGAATATTGGATCGGCTTCTGGCAGTGCTCGAGATTTTTTTCGTAAGGATTATTTCAGAGAAATCGAATTCAACTTACCCAACCAGAATCTTCTTGATAAATTTTATGAAAGATTATTACCCCAGTTCGAAATGATTGATAAAAATATAAAAGAAATCGACACTTTATCGCAAATCCGCGATTCCCTTTTGCCAAGATTAATGAGTGGAAAACTGAGGGTAACTTAATTAATAAGGAGAAGTATGAGCAAAAAGAATGACTCATTTATTTCTAGACAAATCATAGAAGTCCGTTTTAAAAACAAAGTATTCAATTTTATTGATATCAGGGGAGAGTTTGCTGATTATGTTGTTAATAAATTGAAGTACGAAGAAATTGCAATTGCTGGAAATAGGGTTGACTTTACAACACTTGATAGAACTAAAAAAAGCTTTTTCAGCTGGGAAAACTTCGGGATTCAGCTTGACGGAGAAGGTAATTTCGACAACTTCAATAAGAGTATTAGTGAAAATATTGTAATGCTCAAAAATTATAAAAAAATTTCTCTTCCAGAAATAATTAGGATCGGTACGCGGATTACTGGGTTGTATCACTTCCCAAATAAGTCAGTCGCCCAAATCAAGAAATCATTCGATGATGTATTCTTCTCTCATCAGGCACTATTTGAGGAGAAATCTGGAATATCAATTAAGGATAATGGGCTTTTTGCAATGGATATAGAAAAAGAAGGATTAAAGGCTCATGTTAGCGTCGGGATAATGACTAAAGATGAATCGATCGCAAAAGTTTTTTCGGATAAACTCTATGATGCTTACAATTACGAATCAGGAATTTTTCATGATATCGACTTATATGACGAGGCTCCAACAGTTAAAAACTTTGATGACCTTCAGTCGAGAGTATCATCTCAAATTGAAAAACTGAGACAGTTACAATTAGATATTGTAAAAAAACTGGAGCAATAAGATGGACGAGAACCAGGCAGATCACACCCAAGGCTCTGCTATACAACCGGACTTTATTTCTGTTAAAAATTCCGGGGAAGAGACAAGCCCAGGAACTGAGAAAAATATTGATAAAGTTATTGAGGACAAGGGTCCCGGGGGTTTTGTAATTGGCTTAGTTGATTCATTTGAGAAAAAATTTCCTACTGCCTTCTTTATTCTCGTGGTTGTAGGATATATTATTATCGAATCATTTGGTTCTCATAATATAAGAATTTACCAATACTCGGCAGTAATCTTGGTGAGCTTGATATTCTATTGTTTTTTAAAGTATTCGAGCGAAATTTTTGGTTGGTTTAGGCGGATTGGGTTAGAAGCAAAAAATAATCAAATAGCTACATATCTGGTCTCGTTTCTTGTTGTTGCGGTATTATGTATAGTATATTACTATTTCGGAACTCCGAAGTTATACTTTGAAAAGCGTCATAAGATTATCAATTCCGCTTGTGTGCAAACACAGCAATTTATTAAGGGGACTGAATGAAATATACAGAATCAACATTAGAAGAAGCGACGAAGGAATGGTTTGAGGAATTGGGATACCAAACTATTTATGGGCCGGAGATTGAGTCGGAAGCCGAAAAAGCCGAGCGGAAGGACTTTTCGCAAGTGGTTTTGGAAGGACGGCTAAAAAGTGCAATTGAAAAGCTAAATCCAAACATTCCAGCGGATGCAGTCGAAGAAGCATTTAAGAAAGTGGTTAATGTTACAAATGCTACTTCGCTTTTGATTTCGAACAATCAGCTTTTTCATAAATATTTGGTAAATGGAATTGATGTTGAGTATCGCCGAGACGATGGCACGATTGCTGGGGATAAAGTCTGGCTTATAGATAAAGAGAATATTGATAATAATGATTGGGTTTGGCTGGATCAGTTTACGGTAAAAGAGAACGAGATCCTGAAACAAGTTCAGGATGACACAAGGGTCAGGCGGCCGGATGTGGTGATATTTGTGAACGGTTTGCCACTCGCTGTTTTTGAACTCAAGAATTTGGCTGATGAAAATGTGGGGATCAAAGAAGCGTTCAATCAGTTTCAAACTTATAAAAACGATATTCCCTCGCTTTTTGCATATAGCGAACTTCTGGTAATTTCCGACGGGGCGGAAGCCAAAGTCGGCTCCATAACCTCGGATAATGATCGGTTTATGCGCTGGCGAAGTGTTGACGGCGCAGAATTAGCAAGCGATGCCGTGCCACAATTAGAAACTTTAATTAAAGGAGTGTTTGATAAAAAGCGCTTTCTGGACATTGTTTGTAATTTTATTGTTTTTAATACATTTAAAACCCCACTTCGCCAAGGTTACGCGGGGCAGGCATCCGGCGTAGAAAATATTGCCAAGATAGTACCGGCTTATCACCAGTATTTTGCAACAAACAAAGCCCTAGAAAGCACTATTCAGGCAACTGCAGATGATGGCGATCAGCGCGCCGGTGTGGTTTGGCACACACAGGGAAGCGGAAAGAGTTTAACTATGGCATTCTATGCCGGCAAGCTGATCCAAGCTTTGAAAAATCCGACGGTTGTTGTTTTGACTGATAGGAACGATTTGGACGATCAGCTTTTTGATACTTTTAGCAAGTGTTCCGACCTATTAAAACAAACACCTGTTCAAGCCAAGAACCGACGACACCTACGAGAGCTTCTGAAAGTAGCCAGTGGCGGGGTGGTATTTACTACCATTCAAAAGTTTTTGGACAAGGGTTTTCTGGAGAAAATGTTGTTAACTGATCGAAGAAATGCTGTAGTGATTGCCGATGAAGCCCACCGCAGCCAATATGATTTTATTGATGGCTATGCCAGAAGCATGAGAGAATCATTACCAAATGCTTCGTTTATTGGCTTTACGGGTACACCGATCGAGTTGTCCGACAAAAACACAAAGGCGGTTTTTGGCGGTTATGTCGATGTCTATGATATTTCCCAAGCTGTGGCCGATAAAGCAACCGTGCCGATATTTTATGAAGCCAGATTGGCAAAAATTAATTTACTGGAAAGTGAAAAACCAAAAATTGATGCTGATTTCAATGATATTACTGAGGGCGAAGAAGTCGAAATGGTTGAGAAGCTCAAGAATAAATGGGCGCGACTTGAGGCGATGGTCGGTAGCGAAAAACGAATTAAACAAATTGCGCAGGATATTGTCGAACATTTCGAAAACCGGCTAGATGTGATGGATGGCAAGGGGATGATAGTTTCGATGAGTCGAAGAATTGCTGTTGAACTTTATGATGAAATTATTAAGCTTAGGCCGGATTGGCATAACGATTCTGATAAAAAAGGTTTTATTAAAGTAATTATGACCGGTTCGGCCAGTGATCCATTGCCTTATCAAAAACATATTCGCAATAAAGAGTCTTTGCGCGAGATGGCAGATCGGATGAAAGATCCGAGCGATGAGTTGAAATTGGTAATTGTTCGGGACATGTGGCTGACAGGTTTTGATGTGCCAAGCATGCACACAATGTACATAGATAAGCCGATGAAGGGTCATGGACTGATGCAGGCGATTGCTAGAGTTAATCGAGTTTATAAAGAGAAGCCGGGCGGTTTGGTTGTTGACTATTTAGGCATTGCTCCGCAACTCAAGGAGGCCTTGGCTGAATATTCCGAAAACGATCAGGAAAACACGGCAATAGATCAGGAGAAAGCCGTTTCTGTCATGCTTGAGAAATTCGAAGTTTTGCGAGGAATATTTCACGAGTTTGATTACGAGAGATATTTTAAGATGAAGCGATCTGACAAGACGAAATTTTTCGGTGATGCTATGGATTTTGTTTTATCAATAGAGCCGGATAATGAAGAATCTAAAAAACGGTTTAATAAGGCAGTGGTTGAGCTATCAAAAGCCTTTGCTCTGGCAGTGCCGCACGAAAAAGCATTAAAGATTAAGGATCATGTCGGGTTTTTCCAGGCGTTAAAAGCATATGTTCGAAAAATTTCGCCTGTTTCCGGGCCGACTGAAGAAGATTATGATTTAGCCATCAAGCAAATTGTTTCAGATTCGATCGCATCCGGCGAAATAATCGATGTATTTAAGGCGGCTGGACTCGGTAAGCCAAATGTTGAAATTCTCTCCGATGAATTTTTGGAGGAAGTGCGAGGGCTGGGCAGAAAAAATGTTGCTTTGGAAATATTAAAGAAGCTGCTGAATGATGAGATCAGATCGATTATGCGCAAGAATATGGTAAAAGGAAAATCATTTGCCGAGATGTTGGAAGCGACTCTGATTAAATATCAAAACCGAACAATAGAAGCGGCACAGGTGATTGCCGATCTAATTGAACTGGCTAAAGAATTGAGAGGCGAAGTTAAGCGAGGAAAAGAGACGGGGCTGTCTGACGATGAAATTGCGTTTTACGATGCTTTGGCCGAAAATGAGAGCGCAAAACTTGAGATTGGTGATGAAACGCTAAAAAAGATCGCCAAAGAGCTGGTTGTGATGATGCGAGAGAACGCGACGATTGATTGGACATTGCGCGACGCAATTAAAGCAAGAATGAGAATCTATATTAAGAAATTGTTGAAAAAGTACGATTATCCGCCAGACAAACAGGAAGGCGCAACTCAGCTGGTTTTGTTGCAAGCCGAAACGATTGGAAAAGATTGGGGAGAAAAGTAACGATTGCCGCGCAAATTGATAAAATTTTTATAGCTTATTCCAAAAAAGATTTTGAGTTGCCTGGCGAATTATTAGAAAACAAGATGAAAACGAAAAAATTTAGGGGGGATCATGAACTATCAGAAATCATACACCAACTACAAACGCCCGCCGCTTTCGCCGCCGCCATATTTGTTTGGAATTGTTTGGCCGATTCTGTATGTGCTGATTATCATTTCATACGGATTTGTTTTCTATCAGGCGATTAAGGGAAATATTTCAGGGTTGCTTACTATCCCATTCATCATTAATCTAATTGCCAACGGACTTTTTACTTATTTTCAATTTAAGCTCAAGAATAATCTTCTGGCTGCAATTGAT
Source organism: Candidatus Berkelbacteria bacterium (assembly GCA_026397175.1). Lineage (GTDB taxonomy): Bacteria > Patescibacteriota > UBA1384 > UBA1384 > DTJR01 > JAPLVK01. The sequence continues at coordinate 34,351 of JAPLVK010000013.1, forward strand.
ATTGTCATTGTTCTTGCCACAATAATCCTGACTATGATTTTGATCTGGCCGGATTATCATTGGGTTACATATCTACAAATTCCGTATTTGATCTGGGTAATATTTGCCACCTATCTGCAATTCGGAGTCACAATCTTAAATCGCGATAATTGATCCAAACGCAATTTTTTTGGAAATAAAATAATGGAGGAATATGGGCGAAATAGAAGGATCGATTGGTGTTGCTCAATATAAAGATTTACTTGATATGATGCCCGCAGAAAAACTACCGGTCTCGAGAGATGAGCTAAGGATACTACAGGGTTCAATGAAATATTGGTATCCCGACTTTTATAATATGCACAGTCCTTTGGTCAAAGAATACGGAGATGGAGTGGTCAGAGCGACAAGGTTGCACCATCTTCTATCCGGAAGCAGCTTACCAATTTCAGATTGGGAGAAATTCAAAAACGATACTCCGGGTGGCGAAATGGGTGATTTTACAAGATCGGTTGTCGAGAAATATGGTCCAGAAGACAAGGGTGCCTTAGACAGGACCGCTTAAAAAGTACCCTTGACCCTTGGAGAAGCTACACTTTTACCTTGACGATTATTCTGCCCGTATTAGCTAAAGCACCTGCCCAAAGCTGCTGCAACGCTGCAGGCGGGTAAAGTATCAGAGCTTTTGCAGACGGGCGATAAAGATTAGTAATAACCGATACTCTCGTGTTGGGGTTGACAAGGCAGGGGAAAAAAGTTACAATTAAGTAAATATTTAAGAATCATAGAGAAAACAGCTTGTGAAAAAACATTTCTGCTAGAAAAAGCAGGAGGGGTTTGCTTGCGTTGGGCAAGGTAATTTAAGTTTTGTAACAAATCAACTTAAGGGGAATCTTCAACATGAAGACAAAAATTAGTTCGCAAGGAATCGAAAAAAATAGAATTAGTTTTTCAAAGGACCATGTCAAAGTTGAGCTACCGAATTTAATAGAAATCCAAAAATCGTCTTATAATTGGCTTTTCAAGGAAGGCCTTCGGGAACTTCTAAATGAGATTAGTCCGGTAGATGATTTTACGGGCGAGGCAATGCGGCTTGAATTTGGTGAATATGCGCTAAGCGAACCAAAAGTTGACGAACTGACCGCAAGAAATAGAAATTTAACTTTTAAAGCACCCTTGATGTGCGAAGTTCTTTTGACGAACAAAATAACTTCAAAGAAAAAGGTCTCGAAGGTTTTTCTCGGCGACTTTCCCGTTATGACAGACAGAGGAACCTTTATTATTAATGGTATCGAGAGGGTTGTTGTTTCGCAAATTGTAAGAAGCTACGGTGTAATTTTTATTTCCGAGGACTTGGCCGGTAAGAAGTATTTTGGCGCAAAGTTAATTCCGAGCAGAGGTGCCTGGCTTGAATTTGAAACATCAAACAAAGGTGTTATTTCGGTTAAGGTTGACAGAAAAAGAAAAATTCCGGTTACAACTTTCCTAAAGGCCTTGGGAATGGAGTCAGACGCTCAAATTTTAAAGACATTTTCGGATGTTGACGATAATGCCGATACAAAATATATAGAGCAAACACTTCAAAAGGACTTAGCCAAGGATCGCGACAGCGCGTTAATCGAGGTCTACAAAAGAATAAGACCTGGCGATTTGGCAACGGCCGAGGCCGCGAAGGTATTTTTGGACGCATTGTTTTTTAACCCAAAAAGATACGATTTGGGGCGCGTTGGAAGATATAAAATCAATCGTCGCCTAGGTGTTAATATTAAGGAAAATTCCGAGGGAAGGGTTTTGAGAATAGATGATATTATTGCGATTATCAAAGAAATTATTCGCTCAAATAATGATCCTATGGCTGAGCCGGATGATATTGACCATTTAAAAAACAGAAGGGTTCGCGCAGTTGGAGAGCTCGTGCAATCACGATTAAGGGTTGGATTTTTGAGAATGGAGAGAATTATCAAAGACAGGATGAGCGTTGTGGAGACCGAGAACGCCACTCCGGCCCAGCTCGTCAACTCAAGACCGATTGTCGCTGTTTTGCAAGAATTTTTTGCATCATCGCAAATGTCGCAGTTTATGAACCAAACAAATCCGCTTGCGGAGCTTGAACATAAAAGAACTTTGTCGGCAACCGGACCCGGTGGATTGTCTCGCGAAAGAGCGGGCTTTGAGGTTCGGGATGTTCACCAATCGCATTATGGTAGAATTTGCCCGATCGAAACACCGGAAGGACCCAATATCGGGCTGGTTGGGTATTTGGCATCATTTGGAAAAGTTAACGAATATGGGTTTATCGAAACGCCGTACCTTGAAGTCGAAAAAGTAAACGGGAAACCAAGAGTTACTAAAAAGATTGTTTATTTAGACGCATCAGACGAGGAAAAAACAACAATCGCGCCGGCCTCGACCAAAAAAGACGATAAAGGTTTTATTTTGGGAAATAGGATTCCGGTGAGAAAATTTGGTTCACCTTCGATCGAATCCGTTAGCACAATTGAATATATGGATGTTTCGCCCAAACAAATTGCGTCAATTACGGCGGCACTGATTCCTTTTATTGAACACGATGATGCTGTTAGGGCAAATATGGGATCAAATATGCAGAGGCAGGCAGTTCCTGTTATTTGTCCTGATTTTCCAACTGTCGGTACCGGTATGGAAGAAGACGCCGCAAAATCATCCGGGCATGTGGTTCAATCCCCTGTTGACGGGGAAGTAGTAGAGGCCTCGGCTGATAGAATCGTTGTTCAAGATAAGAAAAAACAAAGATCAAATATCCAATTAAGCAAATTTACTCGTTCAAATCAAGGGACATGTATCAACCAAAAAATATTGGCAAACCAAGGAGATCAAGTTAAGCCGGGTGATGTCCTTGCCGATGGGCCGGCCACCGCTCAAGGTGGCTTAGCTCTTGGAAAAAATATCCTCGTTGCTTTTATGAGCTATAGGGGTGGAAATTACGAAGACGCAATTATTATCTCGGAGCGACTCGTAAAAAAAGATGTATTATCTTCAATCCACATCGAAAAATATTCCATAGAAGTCAGAGATACAAAGCTTGGGCCGGAAACAATCACCAGAGATATTCCAAATGTAGGTGAAGAAGCCCTATCAAATCTGGATGGCGAAGGAATTATACGCATCGGAGCGGAAGTCGAAGCCGGAAACATTTTGGTAGGTAAAATTTCACCAAAAGGAGAAACCGAGCTTTCAGTCGAAGAAAAACTCCTTAGGGCAATTTTTGGAGAAAAAGCAAAAGATGTTAAGGATTCTTCTTTGCGGTTGCCGCATGGCGAAAAAGGCAAGGTAATTGAAGTAAAACTTTTCTCAAAAGACGCAAACGATGAACTCCCGGAAGGTGTCAGCCAAATGGTTGAGGTCTCTGTCGCACAACTTAGAAAAATTTCAGTTGGCGACAAACTAGCCGGAAGACATGGTAACAAAGGTGTTATTTCTATGATCTTGCCGCAAGAAGACATGCCCTATATGGAAGATGGAACACCGGTTGATATAATTCTTAATCCGCTTGGCGTTGTGTCCAGAATGAACCTTGGTCAGATTCTTGAAACACACCTGGGACTCGCGGCGGCAAAACTCGGGTTTCAAGTTGCTACGCCGGTTTTTGACGGAGTTCCAATTTCAAAGATCAAGGAATTATTAAAAGAAGCAAATTACGACGAAGATGGAAAGATGGTTTTGTATGATGGAAAAACCGGAGAGCCGTTTGGTTCGAGAATCACTGTCGGCTACATGTATATATTAAAACTTGCTCACCTTGTTGACGATAAAATGCACGCCAGATCTGTCGGGCCGTATTCGATGGTTACACAGCAGCCACTTGGTGGAAAAGCGCAATTTGGGGGGCAGCGATTCGGAGAGATGGAGGTCTGGGCGCTCGAGGCATATGGTGCCGCTCACATCTTGCAAGAAATGCTAACGATTAAATCAGATGATGTATTGGGAAGATCCAAGGCCTATGAATCAATTATCCGTGGCGAAAAAATCGAAAGGCCATCAGTTCCGGCGTCGTTTAATGTACTGGTAAGAGAGCTACAGGGTCTTGGTTTGTCGCCTGAAATGATCGGGGTCGAAATACCCGTAGATAATTTCGACGAAGATAAACCGAGGGAATATATTAGACCAAATGTCGGGAACAATGCTAATAAAATTGAAGAAGTAAAAGAAGAAGTAAAAGAAGAAATTAAGGAAGAAATTAAGGAAGAAATAATCCCCGTGGAAGAAAAAGAAGATAGGGAACTAACCGAGATATTTGCCGGACAAGAAGAAAATCCACCAAAAGTAGAAATTACGGAGGAGGAAAATGCCTAATCAAACGACTTTAAAAGCCGCTAAGGAAATGTTTGTCAGGGACTTTGATAAAATCAAGTTGACCGTTGCCAGTCCCGAAGAAATTCTTGAATGGTCTTATGGGGAAATCACCAAACCAGAGACCATAAACTACAGAACTCAAAAACCGGAACGGGATGGGCTTTTTGACGAAAGGGTTTTTGGGCCCGTTAAGGATTGGGAGTGTTATTGCGGAAAATACAAAAAAATCAGATATAAAGGTGTGATTTGCGACCGTTGCGGAGTAGAAGTTACGAGAAGTTCAGTCAGACGAGAAAGAATGGGGCACATGCAACTCGTTGTTCCTGTTGTTCATGTTTGGTATATCCGTGGGGGGGGTGGCGTGATCGGATCGGTTTTGGATATGACGGTTTCGGATATCGAGTCGGTTTCGTACTTTGCCGCTTATGTAATCCTAGAAGTAGACGAGCAGTTGAGAAATGAAGCACTCGAGCAATTAAGCAAAGAATATGAAGAAGCAAAAAAAAGCTCGGAATTTAAAAATAATCCGATTGCTCTTCAAAAACTTGAAGCGATCTATAAAAACTCAAAACAAGAGTTAACTCAACTGGTATCAAAAAAAGTGCTTTCTGAATCCGAATTCACTTCAATCTCATTAAAATACGGACAAGTTGCAAGGGTCGGTATCGGAGCAGAAGCGATTTTAGAGCTTCTTAAAAATGTGGATCTTGATAAGCAAGTTGAGGACCTAACCCAAAAACTTGAAAATCAGGTTACCGCCAACAGGAAAAAGATTTTGCGATCCCTTAAATTATTTAAGGATATGAAACTGGCCGGTGTAAAACCGGAATGGTTGATATTGAGAAATCTACCTGTTATTCCACCGGATCTTCGACCGATGGTGCAGTTGGACGGCGGGAGATTTGCGGCATCTGACTTAAATGACCTTTACAGGAGAGTTCTTAATAGAAATAACCGCCTAAAGAAACTTTTGACAGCTGGAGCGCCGGAGGTAATTTGTAGAAATGAAAAAAGAATGCTTCAAGAAGCAGTTGACGCGCTTCTTGATAATAATGCCAGACGCGGTAAGGTTGCGGTCGCAGGAAATCAGAGAAAATTAAGGAGTTTATCTGATATTTTGCGAGGAAAGCAAGGAAGGTTTCGCCAAAACTTGCTTGGGAAAAGAGTTGACTACTCTGGAAGATCAGTTATTGTTATCGGACCTGACCTAAAATTGAGCCAATGTGGAATTCCAAAAGTAATGGCGTTAGAGCTCTTCAAAACATTTGTTATTGCCAAGCTTATTGCTGACGGTTATGTTTACAATGTTAAAAATGCCACAAAAATGATCGAGCAAAAAGACCCGATTGTTTGGGATATTCTGGAATTAGTTACCGCAAAACATCATGTCATGTTAAATAGAGCACCGACTCTTCACCGCCTTGGAATTCAAGCATTTGCTCCGGTGTTAATTGAAGGAAAGGCAATTCAGATTCATCCGTTGGTTTGTCAGGCTTTCAACGCCGACTTTGATGGAGACCAAATGGCAGTTCATGTTCCGCTTTCGGATAATGCCAGAAAAGAAGCCGAGGAGATTATGCTTTCGTCAAAAAATCTCTTAAAACCAGCGTCGGGTGAACCAATTTCTACCCCTCGATTTGACATGATTTTGGGCTGCTTTTATATCACTGACATAAAGAGCGATGAGCAAAATCCGAGATCATTTTCCGGAAAAAACGAAGCTATTATGGCATGGCAAACCGGAAATATCGACTTGAGAACTAAAATAAGAATGAAGACAGAAGATAATATCTCCGAGTCCGACTCTGAAGTTTTAGACAAAGGCGAATACCAGATGGTTGAAACATGCGTCGGAAGAATTATCTTTAACAATATTCTTCCCGAAGAGATAAGATTTATTAACAAAACAATCGATGGTAAAGCCATGAAAGCCATCATTGCAAAGGTCTTCAAGGATTATGGTTCAAAAGAAACCGCAGAATTACTTGATAGAGTAAAGTCCCTAGGATTTGAGCATGCTACATTGTCGGGCTTATCAATTGGGATGGATGACATTGTCATACCTGACGAAAAGGTTGAAATTGTTGCAAAAACAAATGCAAAAAACGAAGAAATTGAGACGCTGCTTAAAAGAGGTCTTATAACACCCGAGGAAAAACGGCTTAAGATTATCGATTTCTGGAATGATGCACGATCACAAATCGAAAAAAACATGCTCAAATGTTACAGCAAAGACAATCCGGTAAATGTTTATGTTACATCCGGAACAAGGGGATCTGTGGCACAGTTGACTCAAATGGCGGGCATGAAGGGTCTTGTTGTGAACCCGGCGGGTGAAATTATCGAAATTCCGATAGTTTCAAATTACAAAGAAGGTCTTACGGTTTTCGAGTATTTTATTTCATCTCACGGTTCCAGAAAAGGAAGATCGGATACTTCACTTCGAACATCAGATGCAGGATATTTAACCAGAAGGTTAGTAGATGTTGCTCAAGAAGTTATCGCGAGAGAGACCGACTGTAAGACAAAAGAAGGGCTTGAGGTTATAAGAGGTGAGTCGGAATCGTTTGGGGAATCGTTCTCCGAAAGAATTAACGGCAGAGTTGCTCTTAATGATATTAAGATCAAAAACAAAGTTATTGTGAAAGAAAACGAAGAAATTACTAAGGAAATTGCCGAAGAAATAGAAAAAAGTGATCTCCCTTGCGTTTTCGTCAGATCCGTCACATATTGCCAAACAAAACACGGTGTTTGCCAAAGGTGTTACGGACGAGATCTCGGAACCGGTAAACTAGTCGAATTAGGTGTGGCGGTTGGTGTTATTGCCGCTCAAGCTATTGGTGAGCCGGGAACGCAGCTAACAATGAAAACATTCCATCTTGGAGGTGTCACAGGGGAAGACATTACATCGGGTCTACCTCGAGTTGAGGAATTGTTCGAAGCCAGACGACCTAAATTTGAAGCACCAATTTCTGAAATTGACGGTCTTGTACATGTCAGTAAAGGTAGAGAGGGAAATATTGTCAATATTACTTCGGATGAAGAAATGTCTGAAAAGTTTGAGGTTCCCGCTGGCTATGAGGTTGTTGTCAAAGACGGCGATGAGATAAAGGCGAAAAAAGCCGTTGCGGTTTCAAAAGATAAAAAAGCAATCAGATCTTCAATTGCCGGTTTGGTTTCGATAACTAAAAGCGAAATAGCAATAAGGTCGAAAGACAAGCTGTCTGTTGAGTATATTGTTAACCCCGGATTATCACTTTCGGTCAAGAGCGGAGACAAAGTAACTCGCGGGCAAATTTTGGCTGAAGGCCATTTGAATTTATCATCTATTTTGCAACTTAAGGGTAAGCAGGAAGTTGTGAAGTACATAATCAGAGAGACCAAAGCGATCTATTCATCTCAAGGGCAGTCCATTAACGATAAACACCTTGAGGTCATCATCCGACAAACGCTATCGAAGTTTAGAGTTGTGGATGAAGGTGGAAGCGAGCTTGTTCCGGGCCAGATTATCGATCAAATTGAGCTTGAAAGAGAAAACAAAAAACTTTCCAGTTCCAAGAAAACATTGGTTACAACCGAACCGATAATTATGGGTGTAACGAGGGTTGCTCTAAAAACAGAAAGCTTCTTGTCGGCTGCGTCTTTTCAGGAAACAACAGGGGTCTTAATTAACGCTGCGATTAGAGGAGCCGAAGACAACCTAAGGGGATTGAAAGAAAATGTAATTATTGGTAAACTAATTCCCGCAGGAACCGGTATGAACTTCAAGAAAGAAAAATCTAAATAAAAACAATGCCGACAGTTAATCAATTAATAAAAAAAGCAAGACGGAAGGTCGTCTCAAAAAGCAAAAGCCCCGCTTTGGCTAAGAATTTTAATTTTCTGAAGAACAAACCGACAACAGTTCAAAAGTCGAATCCATTCAAAAGGGGCGTTTGTACCAAAGTTACGACAATGACACCCAAAAAACCAAACTCGGCCTTAAGAAAAATTGCAAAAGTCCGGCTTACGAATGGCCAAGAAGTTACCGCATATATTCCGGGAATCGGCCATAATCTTCAAGAGCACTCGGTGGTTTTGTTAAGAGGCGGAAGAGTAAAGGACTTGCCGGGTGTCAGATATCATGTCGTTCGAGGCAAACTTGATACTCTGGGTGTTGATAAAAGGAAAAGATCACGAAGTAAATACGGCGTAAAAAAAGGAAAAAGTTGATATGAGAGGCAAAGCAAAATTCAAAAAGAAAGTAATTGAACCTGATAATCGGTTCAAATCGGTATCAGTCAGTAAGTTTATTAACTGTATAATGCAAAGAGGTAAGAAGGATGTCGCAAGGACTATCGTTTACGACTCTTTGGATTTGGCTTCGAAGACCGTCAAAAAAGAACCGTTGGATATATTCAATTTGGTAGTTCAAACCGTTGCGCCGTCTGTCGAGGTAAGATCAAAAAGAATTGGTGGGGCAAATTATCAAATTCCCACCGAAGTGAAAGAACCTCGAAGAACGGCCCTAGCGATGAGATGGATCATAGAGGCGGCTAAGACAAGACACGGACAGCCGATGTATAAGCGATTGGCGCAAGAATATCAAGATATAATTGCAGGGACAGGTTCGGCGCTTAAAAAACGCTCCGATGTCCACAAAATGGCAGAAGCAAACCGTGCTTTTGCTCACTTTGCCAAAATGCGATAATTGGTGCGCAAGATCGTCGGGGTGGTAATTTTGAAGTTGAAGATAATTTAACAAATATGCCAAGAGAATATACGCTCGAAAAAACTAGAAATATTGGAATAATCGCTCATATCGATGCCGGAAAAACCACGGTAACGGAGCGAGTGCTTTTCTATACCGGTAAAAAGCACAAAATTGGAGAAGTTCACGAAGGTCAAGCCGAAATGGACTGGATGGAACAAGAAAAAGAACGAGGAATTACCATCACTTCTGCGGCCACAACTTGTTTTTGGACCCCAAGAGGGGACGAGGCAAACAAAACGAGAATTAATATTATTGACACCCCCGGACATGTTGATTTCACAGTTGAAGTGGAAAGATCATTGAGGGTCTTGGATGGAGGAGTTGTTGTTTTTGATGGCGTCGCAGGTGTCGAGCCACAATCGGAAACAGTTTGGCGACAAGCGGAAAAATACAGAGTGCCCAGGATTTGTTTTATTAATAAACTTGACAGGACAGGTGCCGATTTTTATCGTTCATATGACTCGATTTTAGAAAAACTTGGAGCAAATGCAGTACCTGTTCAAATCCCAATGGGGCATGAAGAAAAATTAAAAGGTCTAATTGATTTAATTGATCAGAGAGCTTTCTTTTACGAAGATGACCTGGGTCAAGATGTAAAAGAATCGGATATTCCGGATGAATATAAGGATGATGCATCAAAATGGAGAAATAAACTTGAAGAAAAAGTTGCAGAGACAGATGAGGATTTACTAAATAATTATTTAGAAAAAGGCACTTTATCAGCTTTGGAAATTAGACAGGGATTAAGGCAAGCAACTATAAAAAATGAGATAGTGCCCGTGTTGTGCGGTTCTGCCTTAAAAAACAAAGGTGTTCAACTTCTGCTTGATGCTATTGTTGATTATCTGCCAAATCCGCTTGATGTTGAGCCGATGAAGGGGAAGTTAGTTGATAACGATGAAGAAATTGTTATTGAAACCTCGGACGAGCAACCATTTTGCGCACTTGCTTTCAAAATAGCGACAGACCCGTTTGTCGGACGATTAAGTTATATTCGGGTTTATGCGGGCATATTAAAATCAGGGAGCTACATTATCAATACTACAACAGGAGAGAAAGAAAGGGTTGGCCGAATTTTAAGGATGCACGCTAATCATCGCGAAGAAGTTGAAAGTGTTTATTCCGGTGAAATTGCTGCAATAGTTGGACTTAAAAACACCACAACCGGAAATTCACTTTGCGACCAAGCGCGACTAGTCAAGCTTGAGTCAATAGTATTTCCCGATCCTGTCATTGAAATTGCGATTGAACCTAAAACCAAAGCCGATCAGGCCAAAATGGGAATTGCACTGCAAAAACTGGTCGAGGAAGATCCAACTCTTAGAGTCAGGACTAATCAGGAGTCAAATCAGACATTAATAGCCGGAATGGGCGAATTACATCTTGAAATTATTGTTGATCGGATGAAAAGAGAATTTAATGTCGAAGCCAATGTTGGAGACCCTCAAGTCGCATATAGAGAAACGGTTCTCGAAGGGTCAAAAGCAGAGGGTAAATTTATCAGGCAAACCGGTGGGCGCGGACAGTACGGCCATGTTTTCTTGGAAATCGCTCCACGCGAGCAAGGACAAGGTAATGAGTTCATAAACAAAATCTTCGGTGGATCAATCCCAAGAGAATTTATACCTGCTTGTGAGGACGGGGTTAATCAGGCGCTAAACAGAGGTGTGATCGCCGGTTATCCACTCGTTGATATTTCTGTAACTTTATACGACGGATCATATCATGATGTTGATTCTTCGGAGTTGGCATTTCAAATCGCTTCATCAATGGCCCTACAAGAGGCCGTTAAAAGAGCCAAGCCCGTGATTTTGGAGCCGATAATGAAGGTAGAGGCGGTAACACCCGAAGAATTTATGGGTGATGTTTTGGGTGATTTAAACTCAAAAAGAGGACAAATCGGAGTAGTTGAGGATAGGGGAAATGCCAAGGTTATTCCGGCGGAAGTTCCACTTTCCCAAATGTTTGGCTACGCTACTTCTTTGAGGTCAATTACCCAAGGACGAGCAAGTTACACAATGGAGTTTTTGAAATATCAAATCGTTCCAACCAATATTGCTAATGTAATCATAGAGGGAAAAAAGACAAATTAAGTTGACGATTTTGTTGACTTCTGGTAACATAGTTAGAAGATAAAAAGAAAATAAAGAAAGAGGAGATAAAAATGGCAGAAAAATACGAGAGAACAAAACCGCATGTCAATGTAGGTACAATCGGTCATGTTGATCATGGCAAGACCACTTTGACTGCTGCAATTACACAGGTTTTATCCAAAAAAGGAATGGCCGAAGCCAAAAAGTTTGAAGATATTGATAATGCTCCGGAAGAAAAAGAAAGAGGCATTACAATTGCAACTTCTCACCAGGAATATGAGTCGGAAAAAAGACACTATGCTCATGTTGATTGCCCTGGCCACGCCGACTATGTTAAAAACATGATCACCGGTGCTGCTCAAATGGACGCAGCAATTTTGGTTGTCTCGGCTGCCGATGGCCCAATGCCTCAAACCAGAGAGCATATCTTGCTTGCAAACCAAGTGGGGGTTCCGACAATTATTGTGTTCTTAAACAAAGTAGATCAGGTCTCGGATAAAGAACTGCTTGATTTAGTCGAAATGGAAATCAGAGATCTTTTGACTAAATATAATTACAAGGGTGACGAAGTTCCGAACATCAAGGGATCAGCTTTGAAAGCACTAGAGGGAGATCCTGAAGCTGAAAAAGCGATTTGGGAGCTAATCAAGGCAATGGACGATTATATTCCCGAACCAAAAAGAGATATTGACAAGCCATTTCTTATGCCAGTTGAAGATGTATTCTCGATCAAAGGACGAGGGACAGTTGCAACCGGTAGAATTGAAAGAGGAATTGTCAAAGTTAACGATGAAGTTGAAATTGTCGGAATAAAACCAACAAAGAAAGTTGTTGTTACCGGTGTAGAAATGTTTAGAAAGCAACTCGATGAAGGCCAGGCCGGCGATAATGTTGGTGTATTAATTAGAGGAATCGAGAGAGAAGATATCGAGAGAGGCCAGGTTTTATCGAAACCCGGTTCGGTAACTCCCCATACGGAATTTGAAGCAGAGGCCTATATCTTGAGCAAAGATGAAGGTGGCCGACATTCGCCATTTACTAAGGGTTATAAACCACAGTTTTACATCAGAACCACGGATGTAACCGGAGAAATTACAGAACTGACCGGTGGCGCTGAAATGGTAATGCCTGGCGACACCGTCCAGGTAAAAGTCAAATTGATCGTTCCGGTTGCGATGGAAGAGCAGATGAAGTTTGCAATCAGAGAAGGTGGAAAAACCGTTGGAGCTGGTGTGGTTACGAAAATCATCAAGTAAGCCCTATCTTATGGCTAATCAAGCAAAACAGAGAATTAGAATAAAAATCAGGGGCTACGACTACAGAATCCTTGATAAATCAGTCAAACATATCATTGACACCGTCGAAAGATCCGGTGCAAAGGTTATAGGCCCGATTCCTCTTCCGACTGAAATAAAGAAGATGACGGTGCTTAAGTCAACCTTTGTGCATAAGGATGCGCGAGATCAGTTTGAGGTAAGGGTTCACAAAAGGGTGCTAGATGTGGTTGAGCTTACGAACAGAACAATTGACCAATTGATGAATATAGAATTACCGGCTGGAGTTGACATAGAAATTAAGACATAAGGTATCTGAACAACCTTCAATCAAAAATTGATTGAAGGCGTGTAGATAACTTAATTAAATTTATCTCGAATAATTTCTCTAAAGTAGAGGGATTTCGAGGGTTAGTTGAATATGAAGGTTTTTGCAAATAAGATTGGGACAACGCATATATACGACGAAAAAAACAATCATAAAATCGTTACGGTTTTACAGTTAAGAAAAACAACCGTTGAAAAATTGAAAACAAATGATTCGGACGGCTACTGTGCTTTGGTCTTCGTCGAATCGGATCCGAAAATAAAATCAAAAAAACCGGTCCAGGGACAGTTTAAAAATGTTGTTAACCCAAGATACATAACCGAAGAAAGAGTTAGTGAGGAAAAAATACAGGAAGCAAAAATTTCAGATGAGTTAAGAGTGGATGGTTTTAATATTGGAGACAAGATTACTGTTGTTAGTAAAACAAAAGGCAAGGGATTTCAAGGCACTATAAAACGACACAGTTTTAACACCGGTCCCAAAACACACGGATCACACAATTACAGACAACCGGGGTCAATTGGTGCGACATATCCCGAAAGAACACTAAAGGGCAAAAAAATGGCGGGACACATGGGAAATGTGGTACATACACAAAAGAATAAGATGGTCGTGAGAGTAGAGCAAGAATTGAATAGAATTTGGATTAATGGGCATATTTCGGGTGCCAATAAATCAAGATTGTTAATTACAAAATGAAATTAAAAATTCCCACATATAAATTTTCAGGCGAAAGCGTCGAAGACACCGTCATCGAGATAGATGATCGCTTTTCGAAAATTAATAATTTATTGTTAGCACAGGTTTGCCGTGTTGAAGACAACAGGAATTTTCCAAAACCAGGGGCCACAAAAACCAAGGGGCTAATTTCCGGTGGCGGCAGAAAGCCGTTTAAACAAAAAGGGACGGGACGGGCAAGAGCTGGTTCGAATAGATCACCGTTATGGCGAGGCGGTGGAATAACTTTTGGTCCAACCTTCCAAAACCGACGACTTGATATTCCTGCTAAAATGAGGAAAATTGCTTTCCTGCAGGTGTTTGTCAACAAAGCCATATCAAAAGATCTGGCCATTATAGAGACGATCGAATCACAAACCAACAAAACAAAGGATACTGCAATCTTGCTAACAAAGATTTCGCCAGATAATAAAACAATTACCGTTGCCTTAGAAAAAGAAAATTTTAAACATTTTAGAAATATTGTTTTAAACGATTGTAAAATTTTAGATCAACTTTTAATTTCCGATTTGATGAAAGACAGTAAAATCATATTTTCAAAAGATGCCTTTTTGAATCTTAGCGAAAGGTTTAAACAAAAATGATTAATATCAGACCTTATATTACAGAAAAATCCGTAAAAATGGCTCAAAGCGAGCAGTTTACCTTGATAGTGCCACAAGACGCGACAAAAATGCAAATCAAGGAAGCGGTAATGTGTTTCTTTAAAATTAAACCTGTTAGAGTACTGACTATTAAAAAGACCCAGTTGAACAGAATAAAACTAAGAAGGAAGTCATTGGATAGAGGGTTTAAAAAAGCAATAATTGTATTGAAAAAAGGTGAAAAAATTCCCGGGTTTGAAATTGTGTCAAACGAAAATGCAGATAAAAAGAAAGAATTAAAAAATACTAACAAGATTGTTAAAACCACTTCGAAAGACAAAAATAAAATAGAAAATGTTAAAAACAGTTAAGAAACTTACTTCAGGAAAAATTTACGAGACATTCGAGGATAGGCGCGGTCTTAAAAAAAAGGCCCCGATTAAATCATTGTCTAAAATTTTAAAAAACCATGCCGGACGCGATGATTTAGGGCATGTTAGCACAAGACATCAAGGTGGCAGATCCAAAAGAAAATTCCGTCAAATTTCAACATTGGATGAGTTTTTTCCAACAGATGCCGAGGTAATGTCAATCGAATATGATCCGAATAGATCAGCGAATATTGCATTGGTAAAGTTGAAAAATGGAAAAAAAAGGTATATAATTGCCCCCGACAAGCTAAGGACTTCAGATGTAGTAAAATCAACTGATTCCTCGATGTTGAAAAATGGAGATAGGGCAAGGTTAAGGAATATTCCCACCGGATCATCTGTTCATAATATTCAAATGTATCCGGAGTCAAAGTCATCTTTTGCAAAAGCGGCGGGAACATATGCAACCCTGATGGCGATTGAAAATAAGTATGCGCTTTTAAAATTGCCGTCAGGTGAGTTAAGAAGGGTTAACGAAGAATGTTTCGCCAGTTGCGGGCAGGTTTCAAATATCGAACATGGCAATATAAGAATCGGAAAAGCAGGAAGATCAAGAAGAATGGGAATAAGACCATCGGTTAGAGGAAAAGCGATGTATCCCGAAGCCCATCCGCATGGTGGTGGAGAAGGTGTTAATCCGATCGGGCTAAAATATCCGAAGACACCATGGGGTAAAAACGCAATGGGTAAGAAAACCAGAAGAAATCGCCTAACCGGTAAGTTTATTATTAAAAAAGGCACAAAAAAGAGGTAAAAATGTCAAGATCGCTAAAAAAAGAACCATTTGTTGACGCAAAGTTACTCGAAAAAATTAAAAAAATCGGGAAAAATTCCCCAATTAAAACCTGGGCAAGAGCGTCTATGATTACACCGGAAATGGTTGGTATTACATTTTTAGTTCATAACGGTAAAGAACATTTACAGGTTAAAGTAGTCGAGGAAATGGTGGGGCATCGTTTAGGAGAGTTTTCCCCGACCAGAAAATTCAAGAGGCATGGTGGAAGAATGGCCAAAGAGCAAGAGCAGGAACAATCATCAAAGACATCAAGTTCAGCACCTAGTGTCTCTGGAAATAATGGGGACAAAGATAAAAAGGAAAGTAAATGAAGATAGTTACAGTTTCGCTTAGAGAACAATCAATAAGCCCCAAAAAAGCTCGTCTTGTAATGAATTATATTAAGAATACACCAGCAGAAAAGGGCTTAGTCATGTTGAAAAATTTAAACAAAAAAACCGCAAAGTTAGCTTATAATCTTTTAAAAAGTGGTGTTGATGCTGCGCAAAAAAAGGACTTTCAGCTTAATGATCTGGTTATAACCGAGTCGATTGCACAGGATGGAAGAAGGATGAAAAGATTTTACATAAGAGCGCGTGGCCGATCAGCTGTATTTCACAAAAGAACCGTTCACTTAAAAATATCCTTATCAAACAAAGCTGCACCCAAAATAGAAGAAAAAGCAAAAAAAGATAATAGAAAAACGGATAAAATGAAAGAAAAAGGAATCACCAATGGGTAAAAAAATTAATCCAATCGTTTTTCGACTGGGGCTTTATAACAACTGGAAAAGCAGATGGTTTGCCAAGGGAAGTGATTTTGCTAGATTTTTGCTTGAGGATTATAATATCCGCGAGGCAATTAAATCGAAGATGGGGCCACAAGCCGCAATCTCTGAAATAATAATAGAAAGAGGAATCGGCCGACTGGATATTACTATTTTTACCGCCAGACCAGGTGTCTTAATCGGAAGGGGTGGAAAACAGCTCGAGACATTACGGGAGGAATTGGTTAAAATGATTGGGAAAAAGTTTAAACTTGAAATTGTAGAAGTTAAAAAGGCCGACTTAAACGCGTCTGTTGTTGCACAAACCATCGGAATGCAAATATCAAAAAGAATGCCGTTTAGAAGGGCAGTAAAACAGGCATTGCAAAGATCGGTTGATGCGGGAGCAAAAGGAGTGATGATCAGAGTGGCCGGACGCCTTGATGGAGCAGAAATCTCGAGATCAGAGTCATACAAAAATGGTTCCATACCACTTTCAACTTTAAGGGCAGATATTGATTTCGCTGCATATGGAGCAAAAACAACTTTCGGAATCATTGGAATAAAGGTCTGGATTAATCTTGGAGAAAAGGCGAAATAATGCTGATCCCAAGAAAACTCAAACACAGAAAACACTTTAGAGGTAAAATGCCCGGCGTTGATGTAAAAGGCAGCAATATTAATTTTGGAAGATTTGCCCTGAAAAGTTTAGAGAGAAATTGGCTCACTTCAAGACAGATAGAGGCCGCAAGACGCGCAATGACGAGATATTGCAAGCGAGGGGGGAAAATCTGGGTTAGGGTTTTTCCGGACAGAGTCGTTACGCAAACAGCAAATGAAGTCGGAATGGGTGGAGGCAAGGGTGCACCCGATCATTTCGTTGCGGTGGTTCGACCCGGCAGAATAATTTTTGAAATGGACGGGGTAACCAGAGAAGTCGCTGACGAGGCAATGAAATTAGGTGCAAGCAAGCTTCCGGTTAAAACAATATTTTTAGAAAAGAATTAAAATGAAAAAAACCGAATTGGAAACAATCAGGAAAATGAACATACCCGATATATCTTTAGATAGATCAAGGTTGTTTAATGATCTTATAAACGAAAAAGCAAAAATCGCGCAAAGCGGTCAAAAAAATTCAAAAACAATTCGCGATTTAAAAAAGAAAATTGCATGGGAAGAAACAGTAATGTTCGAGAAAGTTACGGAAGAATCGTTAAAACAAGAGGTAAAACATGTCAAGTAAAAAAATTATTGGAAGTGTTGTTTCAAAGTTCGATAAAACAATTGTGATTTTAAATCAATTTACTTCGAAGCATCCGAAATATCAAAAAATAGTTAAAATTAACAAGAAGTTTATGGCTCACAATGAAAATTTTGAGATCAATATTGGAGATAGTGTCGAAATTACCGAGACAAGTCCAATTTCAAAAAGAAAAACATGGAAAGTCAGTAAAATAATTCCTCAAAAATGATACAACAAATAACAAGATTAAAAGTTGCTGACAATACCGGTGCCAAAGAAGTTGGGTGCATCCGGGTTATTGGAAGATCCAAAAAAACAACTGCAGGAGTTGGAGATATCGTTGTTGTGTCTGTTAAAACAGCTACTCCGAGAGGAATTGTTAAAAAGAAGGAAGTGCATAGAGCGGTTGTAGTAAGGCAAAAAAAGAATCTTAGGAGAAAAGATGGATCAACCGTGAGGTTTGACGAAAATGCGGTTGTTTTGATAAACACCGATAAAACACCCAAAGGAACAAGAATTTTCGGGCCTATTGCCAGAGAATTACGGGATTTGGGTTATATGAAAATAATTTCGATGGCTCAAGAGGTATTATAAAATGAAAAAATTTAAAATCAAAAAGGGAGACACTGTATTGGTGGGGACCGGTAAAGAACGAGGAAAAACCGGTAAGGTTGTTACGATTTTAACAAAATCCGATCGCGCGATCGTGGAGGGTTTAAATATTTATAAGAAACACGCAAAACCATCCAAGAAATATCCACAAGGTGGAATTATGGATGTTAATTCCCCCATAAAAATCGATAACTTGACTGTTATTTGCCCGGGTTGCAAAAAAGCATCAAGAATAAAGATGAAAAACACCGGTCGTGAAAAAAGAAGAGTTTGCGTAAAATGCGGAGAGGTATCAGATGCGACTTTGTGAAAAAATACAAAAAAATATTTTACCGGCCCTTGGAAAAGATAAGGGAACTTCGATAATGGCTTTGCCCCATTTGGACAAGATAATTGTTACTGTTGGCATCGGACCATATAGAGAGCAAAAAGATGTTATCGAAATAATCAAAAAAGAATTATCTGCTGTGACCGGACAAATTCCAAAATTTTCATGTGCCAAAAAATCGATTTCAGGGTTTAAACTTAGGGAGGGTCAAACAGTGGGTTTTGTCGTCACCTTAAGGGGACAGAAAATGTGGGATTTTGTCGAAAAAATTATTATGGTTGTTCTGCCCAGAATGCGTGACTTTGATGGAATCAAAATAACAAGTTTTGACAAAAATAATAATTTGACATTTTCCATCAGAGAGCAGTTAATGTTTCCTGAAATCAAGGCCGATGATGTCAAAAATATTTGGGGAATGGGTATTACACTTTCGATCAAGAACGCCAGCGATAAGGACTTGACGATTGAATACCTTAAACAAATCGGATTTATTTTTAAATAGGAGATTTATGGCGAGAAAAGCATTAATAGAAAAAGCAAAAAGGAAACCCAAATTTTCTTCAAGAAAAATAAGAAGATGTGGAAAATGCGGTCGTCCAAGAGGGTTTATCCGAGAATTTGGGATTTGCAGGATTTGTTTTAGGGAGTTAGCCAATAAAGGTGAGATTCCAGGTGTAATAAAATCTTCATGGTGATATTATGACAGATACAATTTCGGATTTAATAATTAGGGTCTCAAATGCTAGGATGGCAGGCCTAAAGTCAGTTTATATTCCTTATTCAACGGCAAAAGAGGCCTTGCTTAAGGTTTTGAAATCGGAAGGATATGTTGGGAATATCGTTTGCGACAAAGAAAAAAGATCAATTATTGTCGATTTATCGGAGACCCCCAAAATATTCGAGAAGATAAAGAGAGTTAGCAAGCCCGGGAAAAGAGTTTATGTCAAAAACCGAAATATTCCAAGGCCCAAGGGTGGTTTTGGCATAGTTATTCTTTCAACGCCATTGGGCATTTTAAGCGGTAACAAAGCAAGACGGATCGGTGTTGGTGGAGAAATAATTTGCGAGGTATTTTAATGAGCAGAATAGGAAGCAAAATAATTGTGATTCCGGAAGATGTTAAGGTCTCGCAAAACGAGCACTCTGTTTGCGTGGAACATAATTCAAACAAGATGGTTGTTGAAATTCATCCTTTCGTTGAGGTTAAAATTGATGGTAGCACAGTCAGTGTTACAAGAAAAAACGACAGTCCACTAGCTAGGTCTCTACATGGTTTAACCAGAACCCTAATAAATAATGCGATTGTTGGCCTAAAGGATGGATTTGAAAAAAAACTGGAAATTATTGGAGTTGGCTATCGCGCAAATGTCGAGGGAGATGTTTTAAATTTAAAAGTGGGATTTTCACACGAGATAAAGATATCAGCCCCCCAAGGAATTGTATTTGAAGTTAAGAAAAACACAATTATTATAAAGGGATACGACAAACAACTCGTTGGTCAAATGGCAGCTCAAATACGCGATGAAAAAAAACCTGAACCGTATAAAGGAAAGGGTATAAAATACGAAGGGGAGAAGATAATTAGAAAAATTGGAAAAGCCGTTAAAGGATCAACCACAGGAGCTTAAATGAAAGATGAAAGAGCAAAACTAAAAGTTATGAGATCATTAAATGGGATTAACGCCCAGCTGATTTATGATAGCAAAACAGTTGTTGGGCGATATTTTAAGAATAAAAAAGGTGAAAAGCCGTCCGATCAATCGTTTAAATTTGGCGAAACATTTGGTGAGTTGATTCAAAAAAATGATTTTAATAAAATTTCCTTTGATCGCGGAAAATCACATTACCATGGTCGGGTAAAAATGTTTGCAGAAGGATTAAGAAAATCCGGAATTCAATTTTGAGGTAAAAATGAAAGAAATAAGAGACAAAACATACGAAGAAAAAGTTGTTGAGATAAAGAGAGTTAGCCGTACCGTAAAGGGCGGTAAAAGAATTAGTTTCAGGGCTTTGGTTATTGTTGGTGACAAAAACGGAAAAGTTGGGCTTGGTACGGGAAAAGCGGCAGAGGTCTCGGTTGCTATAAAAAAAGCGAACAATCAAGCCAGAAAAAAACTTCATCTGATAAGAATTAACGAGAAAGGCACAATTCTTAAAGAGGTTTTGTATAGATATGGTTCGACCAAAATTATTTTAAGGCCGGCACCCGAAGGCACTTCAATTATTGCTGGCGGAGTAATCAGGACTGTAGCCGAACTAGCGGGTGTAAAAAATCTTGTTACAAAATCAATCGGTTCAAACAATAAACTAAATATGGCAAAAGCGGCTATATTCGGACTCTTAAAGGCAGGCGAAAATGTCTAAAATAATTTTGACAAAAATCATTACAAGTAAAAAAAGGGTCGGTAGGGGACCCGGGTCGGGAAAAGGGAAAACTTCAGGCCGAGGAATGAATGGTCAAAAATGCAGAACCGGGGCGTCAACATTGTTTAAAGAAGGCGGCCAAACAAGTTTTATTATGCGATTACCCAAGGCCCGGGGCTTTAAGCCATCACATAACGATCGATTAGTTGTAAGCGAAAACCAACTTAAGAAATTATTTAAAAGTGGAGAAACGGTAAGCAAGGGAGATGTTCTCGAGAGAATGAAATTAACTGAAAAATTTAAAGAAATTAAAATTATCTCATCCGGTAATGAGCAGATTGATTTTAAATTTTCTGATGATATTATTTTGAGCAAAGGTGTTTTGGAAAAAATTAAAAAATAATGACATCTCAAGCGAATATCTTAAAAAGGATATTTACCCTAAAAGATCTACGAGATAAGCTAATCTTTACTGCTATTATTATTTTAATTTACCGTCTGTTGGCCCATATCCCTTTGCCCGGTGTAGATACAACCGGACTTAGCAACTTTTTCCAGAGCAATCAGGTCTTGGGAATGCTGGACATGTTTTCGGGTGGTTCTATCTCGAGATTTTCCCTTGTAATGCTTGGGGTCGGTCCATATATAACGGCCTCTATCGTAATTCAACTTTTAACGGTTGCCGTTCCGGCACTTGAAGAACTTCAGAAAGAAGGGGAATACGGAAAACAAAAAATCAATCAATACACACGGTATTTGTCAGTTCCACTAGCCATCATTGAGTCATTTGGGCTAATTCGTGTTTTGCAAAGTCAAAATGTAATCGGGCAATTAGATCCTTTAAATATGGCCTTGATTATTTTTACGGCAACAGCTGGCACGGTTCTGGCAATGTGGCTTGGGGAGCTTTTATCCGAAAGAGGAATTGGTAACGGATTGTCACTTATAATTGCGGTGGGTATTATATCCGGTCTTCCCTCGCAAATTGCAGCAACAGCGCAAGTCGTTCAAAGCAGGGTCTTTGTTGGACTGGAGATGGCCGTTGCGTTTACTTTGATGATTGCATTTATTGTATTTGTAAATGAGGGAGAAAGACGACTTCCGGTGAGTTATGCAAGAAGAATCAGGGCCGGAAGGTCACTTGGAACAATCGATTCATTTCTACCTATCAAGGCAAATGCGGCCGGCGTTATTCCAATCATATTTGCAACAAGTATTTTAGTCGTGCCGGGCGTGATTGCTCAATTTTTACAATCATCCGGCTCCGAGAAAATCAAGGCGTTTGCGACCTCTATGTCTCAATTTTTATCAAACGAAATCATCTACGGAGTAATTTTCTTTTTACTGGTTTTTTTCTTTACCTTTTTTTATACATCGATAATTTTTCAACCAAAACAAATTGCCGAAAATTTACAAAAACAAGGTGGATTTATCCCCGGGATAAGGCCAGGCACCCAGACATCCGATCACTTGAGAAGTGTCATTTACAAAATTACATTTGCGGGTGCTTTCTTTCTTGCGGTCATCGCATTGTTCCCGTTTGTTTTGCAAAATGCAACCGGGATTAGGACACTCGCTATCGGAGGAACTGGAATTTTGATTATTGTTTCCGTAACTTTGGAATTTGTCAGACAAGTGAAAGCACAATTGGCAATGCGATCTTACGACGATATCATTAAATAAAAATGATTACGATAAAGGATAAAAACGCAATAAGAGCAATGATTAAAGGCGGATCTATCGCAGCGTTTGTTTTGAGTCAAATTGAAAAGCAAGCCAAACCTTCAGTTAAAACCATCGAACTCGACCAAATTGCGAGAAGGATTATCGCGGCCAGAGGCGCCGAACCTGCATTTTTAAACTACAATGGATTTCCGGGGGCAACTTGCATTTCAATTAATGACGAGGTAGTTCACGGAATTCCCGGACAACGCAAGCTGAAGAAAGGGGACTTGGTAAAAATTGACCTTGGCGTAAAGTTTGATGGATATAATACCGATACTGCAAAGTCATTTGTTGTGGGTAAACCAAACAATGACCAGCAAAACATCATAAGTGGGGTCTTGGAGGCATTGAATAAAACCATACAGATCGCCAAGGATGGAGTTTATGTCGGTGATCTTGAAAATATGACAGGGACTGTTTTAAAATCATACAATCTTTCGCCGGTTATGCAATTGTCGGGGCATGGAATTGGAGAAAAACTCCATGAAGACCCGTCAATTAAAAGTGATGGCATTACGGGGAAAGGATCAATTTTAAAAGAAGGCATGGCCTTAGCGATTGAACCGATGGCGACATCCGGTATGCGAAAGGTTTATACCGCCAAGGATGGCTGGACAATCTTAAGCCAAGACGGATCGCTGGCCGCTCATTTCGAGCATACGATTTTAATTACGAAAGGACGCGCCAAAATATTGACACAATTAAGATAAAATGGTAATATATTTTTGTATCAATGTTATGATTGTGTAAGGGAAGAATGCCGGACAAAGAAGTTATCGAAGTTGAAGGGGAAGTTAATGAGGCATTACCCAATGCTCTTTTTAAAATTTCGCTCGACTCCGGACAAGAAATATTGGGCCACTTAAGTGGAAAAATGAGAATTCACTACATTCGTCTTGTACCGGGGGATAGAGTGATTGTTGAATTTACCCCCTACGATTTAACAAAAGGAAGAATAATTAAACGATTAGATCGAAATAGAAATGAAAGTAAGACCGTCAGTTAAAAAAATTTGTAATAAATGCAAGATCGTAAGACGTCGAGGGAAAAAATCGCCGACAAAAATTTATGTTGTTTGCGAGAACCCTAGACACAAACAAAGGCAAGGTTAAAATGATAAGAATCGCCGGAGTTATGCTCCCAGAAAATAAACATTCCGTTATTGCTCTAACCTATATCGAGGGGATCGGGCTTTCGACTGCCAAAAAGATTTTAAAAACGGTTGGTGTTAGAGAGGATCAACGATTAAATAAAGTTGATCAGTTAAAAATTGAGCAAATAAGACAGATAGTTGAAAAACAGAATGTTGTTGAGGGCGATTTAAGGGTAGAGATTTCAAATAATATAAAACGACTAAAACTGATCAATGCATACAGGGGCTTGAGACACACCAAGAATTTACCGGTTAGAGGGCAGCGTACCAAAACAAATGCTCGTACAAAAAGAGGCAAAAAAATTACAGTTGGATCTGGAAGAAAGAAAGCGGCAGAGAAAACATAATCTTTGAATAACCATGGTCAAAAAAAGTGTAAAATCAACAAAAAAGAAACAAATAAAGATTGTACCAAAAGCAGTTGTACATATCAATTCATCTTTTAATAATACCCTTATTTGCGCTGCGGACGAAAATGGAAATGTCTTTGCATGGTCTTCAACCGGAAGGGCCGGGTTTAAGGGTACAAAAAAGTCAACACCTTTTGCTTCAACCCAAGCCGCAAAATTAATTATTGAAAAAATGCAGGAATCCCAGGTAGCAGAAATTCAGCTTTTTGTTGCGGGAGTCAGCTCCGGACGCGATGCGGCAATCCGTGCCTTTGGCCAAGCTGGATTTAGGGTAAGTAAAATAAAAGATATTACACCACTACCGCACAACGGATGCAGACCAAAAAAACCGAGGAGGGTCTAAATGAAAAAACATTCAAATTGCAGAATATGTCGACGAGTAGGAGAAAAATTATTTTTAAAAGGCGAAAAATGTAATTTGCCAAATTGTCCTGTTGCCAAGAGAAGCTATGCGCCAGGACAAACTGGGGCAAAACGAAATACAAGACGAGGATCAGATTATTCCGTTCAACTTTTAGAGAAACAAAAGGCAAGAGCAATCTACGGCGTTTCGGAAAAACAAATGGCCAATTATTTTCACGAGGCAAGAAAAACCAAAAGTGCAACCGGGGAAACATTAATGAAAATGCTTGAATCACGACTTGATAATGTTGTTTATCGATTAGGTTGGGCCGAATCAAGAGATCAGGCCAGACAATTGGTTTCCCATGGAAAAATTTTACTAAACGATAAAAAAGTTAAAATTGCTTCCTTGCAAGTTAAAATTTCAGATAAAATTAGGACTTTAGCAAGGGACTATAATGAGAATAAACAAGAAATACCAAACTGGCTCAAAAAAGAAAAAAATAGTAGCGAGGGCGAGGTTATCGGGGAAGCAAAACTTGACGACACGGGTTACGCTATTAACGAGCAACTAATAATTGAATATTATTCAAGATAAAATAGGAGACAAAATGGATTATATTTTGCCGGATTTGAATCTTCTCGAAATAAAAACAGCGACATCGGATGAGGAAAAAACGGGTATATTTACGATCGAACCATTATCACCCGGCTATGGAGTTACAATCGGCAATACTTTGAGAAGGATATTATTGGCTTCACTTGAGGGTTATGCTATCAAGAAAGTCAAAATCGAAGGAGTTGATCACGAATATTCCACCATTAAAGGTATGAAAGAAGATGTTGTTGATTTGATTTTAAACTTAAAGACAGCGAGATTTAAGTTAAATTCTGATGAAGCCGCAACATTGGAGCTTTCTGCAAAAGGTCCGAAAGTAGTTACAACTTCCGACCTCAAACCAACATCGGAAGTAGATGTTGTCTCCGAGGACCAATATCTTTGCACGCTGGAAAAAGGTGCGAAATTAAATCTTGAAATTGAAGTTGACAAAGGCAGGGGATATGTTCCAGTCGAACGAAGAACAGACGAAAAAATGCCTATTGGAACAATTTTGGTTGACAGTATATACACCCCTGTTAAAAAAGTAAAATATGATGTTGAGAATGCTCGTGTTGGTGGAATGACCAACTACAACCGTCTTGTGTTAGAAATAACGACAGATGGATCAGTTACTCCCGCCAAGGCCTTATCAACAGCTGCCAAGATTATGGGTGAGCACTTGCAGATTATTGTTGAAGCAACGGATAATCAGAAAATAAAGGTTGAAAAAGCTCCGAGAAAAAAGAAGTCCCTAACTGTTCCGGAAAAGACAAGCAAGAAGCAAGCACAGAAAGTCGTTAAGGAGAAAACAAAAAAGAATGCTAAATAAATTATCAAGAAAATCCCAGGTAAGAAGTAGGTTATTGATGAATCTGCTAACCTCCCTTGTTTTGTATGAACAAATATCGACGACCGAAGCAAAGGCAAAGGAATTAAAGAGAGTTGCGCAAAAATTCATTCATGATATTTCTTCGGACGACAATAACTTTAACATCGTAAGATTAATAAATAAAAATGTATATGGCGGAGCAAGGAAAAAGGCTTTTGATATGAGAAAAGTCCTTGGCTCGGTCAAAATGTATAAAACAACCGAAAGAGTCGGCGACGGTTGTTTACAAGTTATCGTAAAATTAGAAACCAAAAAAGAAAAGAAAAATGAAGACAAATCCACAAAAACAACCAAATAAAATTACTTACGACGCACAAGGGAAACCGTTAGGCAGAGCTGCTTCGGATGTGGCAAAAATTTTGATTGGAAAAGACAATGTGAACTATTCACCAAACAAAATTGAAAAATCAATGGTTGAAGTCAAAAATATTGAAGGGCTAATATTTACCGGAAAAAAGTTAACCCAAAAAAAATATTACACCCACAGCGGTTATTTGGGAAATCTAAAGGAATTTACTTTAGAGGAAAAATTATCAAAAGGCCCAGAAAAGCTATTTGTTAAGACGGTCTCCGGAATGCTTGCGAAGAATCGTTTGCAAAAATTACAGATTAAAAGAATTAAATTTCTGAAAGAGACAAAGGTACCATATGAAGGAATATAATTTTGCGACTGGGAGAAGAAAAACGGCGATTGCTCAAGTTAGATTAAAAAAAGGCACAGGGAAGGTTTTGGATTTAAAAGGCAACGAAATAACTGACAGTGCGCAAGTATTTCAGGCGAATCTGCCATTAAAATTAATTTCAAAGGAAAACGACTTTGACATTACAGTCAGGGTTAACGGCGGCGGGAGAATTTCGCAGGCAGAAGCAATCCGCCTTGGTGTTGCAAGGGCTATAGCAAAAATAGATCCGGACTACGAAAAAATGATGAAAAAGGAAAATTTTCTATCAAGAGATCCGCGAGAGAAGGAAAGAAAGAAACCCGGTCTTAGACGAGCTAGGCGCGCTCCGCAGTGGGCAAAACGATAATACATAGAAGATGAAGGAGAATATTAAGCATAATCGAATGGCACAATATTTACGCCATTGTATTGATTTGTATTTAAGTGAAAATTCAGAATTCGTAGGATTTTCATATGTATTAACTATCGATCTTTCAGAGGATCAGAAAAATGCAAATGTCTTTATTGCATTGGACGAAAAGCAAAATATAGCAATTGTTCAAAAAAAGATTTTATCAGACAAAAAAAGAATTGTTGAAATTTCAGATAAATATTTTAGCTCGAGAAACTTTCCAAAAATTAACTATAAATTTTTAAAAAACGATGAGTTTGATTTTTAGTTTATTTTCAATTTTATTGGTCTCTGCCGGAACATCTTTCGTTATTTTTTTTAATAGCGACCCCTATAAATCACAATTTATAACCTATGCAATATTCTATATATCAAGCTTATTGGCAATCTTTTCGTTTATCGTTCTTTTAATTATCCTTTACAAGAAGTTTGTAAAAAAATCTGATTTTTTCAAAATTAAGAAGACCATAAGACGAGTTTTTCTTTTAACATTCTTCCTAATAACAATCGCATTCTTTTCATCTATACATGTTTTAAGCTTTGTTAGTGCGTTTTCATTTTTGTTGGCAATATTCTTGCTTGAACTTTTTTTCGTGAGCAAGGATAGAGAAGAAAAAAAATGAAAAAAATATTTTTCATTATCGCTTTAACTCTAATTTGCATTTCAATAACCTACTATTTATTTAATCATTCAAAAAAACCGGGAAGTATTTTGGGAACCTCCATCAACAATTTCTATCAGGGAAAAGAGATTAAAATTTCCCAGATACCACAAAAAAAGAACCTGACCAAAGATCCTACTATAAACGCAGAATCGACAGTTCTGATTAATGAGCCAGATAAGTATGTGTTGTTTGGAAAAAACGAGGACAATCCAGTTGCTATTGCAAGTGTTACGAAAATCATGACAGCTACGATAGCACTTGAAATTTACAAACCGACAGATATTGTCGAGATAAAAAAAGAAAATACTGAAATTAATGGATCTAAGGTTTTCCTAAAAGAAGGTGAAAAGTTAACGGTTGAAGATTTGATGTATTGCCTGCTTTTAAATTCGGGGAATGATGCCGCTAAAACACTCGGAAATACGAAGATCACAGAAAAGGAATTTGTGGGTTTGATGAACAAAAAAGCGACCGAATTAGGCCTGACAAATACACATTTTATGGACACAGCCGGCCTGGATGACACAGGCCACTCATCGGCAAGGGATATAGCAATTTTATTTTCTTATGCTCTTAAGAATCCGGAATTTAAAAAAATCGTTTCCACTGCAGAAAAACAAGTAATATCCCAGGATAAGTCCCAAACACACGATTTAAAAAATTCAAATCGTCTTACTACAGGCGAAATACCGCTCGATGGAGTAATCGGTGGAAAAACCGGTTTTACACCTGACGCCGGGCACACTCTCGTAACGGCTGCTTCAAAAGATGGTCACACTATCATAGGTGTAGTTTTAAAAACGGACTCAGACACCGCTCCGGCAAGCGCGATTGAAATGCAAAAACTTCTCGAGTGGGGATTTAATTCATACGATTTTAAATAACTTGACGATCGTACATCTTCTTGTTAGAGTACTAAGGACAAAATAGGGTTCAAAAACTATGAATATTTCTCCTCTGTATGAATTATTGATTTTCATCGAAGATCGCGGTTCGGTCTCAATTTCAGATATCCAAAAATGGGGCAAGGAGCTATCCAGGGGGATATTGGGTAAAATGGAAGCCATGAAATTAATCGATAAAAAAGAGACACCGGAAAAACAATACTCCCTTTCGGACTCTGGGCATAAGTTTCTAAATTCGGTCTTGGATACAATTCACAGGCCTGTGTTACACTGGGACTCAAAGTGGAGATTCGTTTGGTTTTCGATTCCGGAAAAGACAAGATCAAAAAGAGACAAATTCAGGAGGTTTTTAGAGGGAATCGGTATGAAGCCAATCCTTAATAGTTTGTGGGTTGGAGCGATTGATCAAAAACAAATAATTTTAAATGAAATTTCCAGATTGAATATCCAAGACAGAATATTATTTGTTGAAACGGAAAATCCGTCAGGGATATCCAAGAAAGATATATTAAATGGCTGGGATTTTGAAACTTCAAGATCGCATTACGAAGAATTTATCGTGAAATGTAATGAATATTTCCCGGATAGTTATAAAGATAGTTATAAAACCAAAAAACTCATTTTCGAGTATGCTTTAATTTTAAACACAGAGCCAAATTTACCAATCGAACTCTTGCCTGATAACTGGCCGAAATTTAGAGCCCAACTTCAGTATAAAAAAATTAAAAGATTATTGGTTAAATAATTTTTTTAAGGCCTCTTTTGCAGCTTCTTGTTCAGCGATATTTTTTGAGCTTCCACTCCCTTTTGCTATCTCATCGTTATCTACAATCACAGTGCTCGTGAACTCTTTGTCGTGGTCCGGCCCCAATTCACTAATAACTTTATAATGGGGCGTTACCTTAAATTTTTCTTGAACTTTTTCCTGAAAATTGCTTTTAGCGTCAACATAAAGTTTCTCGTCGATCACTTTTTCTATATCAATCGCAATATTTTTTATAATAAAATTTCTGGTAGCTTCAATGCCCTGATCTAGGTATATAGCCCCTATAATTGCTTCAAGAGCATTGGCCAAAATTAGTCCTTTAGCTTTTTCGGATGAATTTCTTTCGCCTCTGCTTAAATACAAACAGTCGTAAACCCCCAATCCTTCTGAAGTTAGTGCTAGATTTCTGCCTCTAACCAAAGCACTCCGAAGTGCGGTAAGCTCTCCTTCCGGTTTTTCAAACCTGTTATACAGATATTCTGTAATGATTAGCTCTAGTACGGCATCGCCTAAAAACTCTAACCGTTCATTGTTTTTTAGATTCATTCTAGAGTTTTCATTTAAATATGATCTATGCACAAAAGCATTAACCAATATGTCAAAATTATTAAATTTTAGCTCATTGGCTTTTGCGAATTTTTCAATTTTTGTTTTATTTTTGTCTTCGTTCATTTGTTTTCAGTTAATTTGTCATCTTCTTCTTTGAATTTATCGCTTTTTCTATAAACCGTTCCCAGTACTCCGTTAATAAATTTTGATGATGTGTCGGAGCCAAATGTCTTTGCCAGCTCAATCGCTTCATTAATTACAACCTTTGGCGGAGTATCAAAATGTTTTAACTCACATATAGATAATCTTAGTATGTTTCTATCTATCATTGCCACTTGATCAATTGGCCAGTCGGGCGCTATCTCCTCGATTGTTTTGTCTATATCAATTTCACCGCTTAAAACCTTCTCCAGAAGCTCTTTGGCAAAGTCGGTATTTTCTTCCGACTCATCAATGTTTTCCAGATGTCTTTTAAAAATCTCAAGAACATTATCAGAGCCCCTGAAATCAGCTTCATAAAGTGACTGGAGAGCGATAACGCGTGCGTAATGCCTATTCATCTTTAGTTTGTTCTTGGATTTTTTTCTCTTTGATTTTCTCGTCTTTTAATTTAACAATCTTGACGCCCTTAAAATACCCGCAGTTTTGGCAAATTCGGTGAGGAACAACTGATTGCTTACAATTCGAACAAACACTATATGATTTCTTCTGCAAAGCATCGTGACTTTGCCTGTTACCGCTTCTTGTGCTAGTGAGCCGTTTCTTTGGTTCTGCCATTATATCTTCCTTTTAATATTTTTTTAAACTACAAAATTAATTAGTTTTTTTTCAACAAAAATTATCTTCTTTATTTTATCTCTTTTTACCTCAAATGCAATTTTTTTCTGACCTAGCACTAAATTCTCAATCTCTTTTCGGTCTAAATTTTTGTTTATTTCCAACACCGCTTTTCTTTTACCGTTTATCTGGACAACAAGGTTGTAATTTTGTTGTTCGATATTTTGCGCCTCTGGCCACAAGCTTGAAAAAATCGAGTTTGAATTTGAGTTTTCTAGCCATAATTTTTCCGATAGATGCGGCGCAAAAGGGGATAGTAGTTTAAGAAAAACATCCCACTGCTCTTTATTCATTTTGGTTAACTCAACGGTTTTAGCAAACTTCATAAAATCCGAGACCGCGGTGTTGAATAGTGACTTTTCAATTTTTTGAGTAATTAAATTAATTAATTGAGAAAGATTCGTACCTATTGTTTCGTCTTTTTTGTTATTTTTTTCAAAGCTCAAACAAACATTCTCCAAAAATCTAGAAACACCCGTTATTCCGTTTTTTGCCCAGACGGCCGGTTGATCAAAAGGGCCAATGAACATTTCGTACATCCTTAAAGAGTCAGCACCAAATTGTCCAATTATTTCTTCCGGACTTATTACATTTCCTCTGGACTTTGACATCTTCTGGCGATCTGGCGCCAATATCAGGCCAACATTTTTTAGCTTTTTAAATGGCTCTTTAAAATTTACAACTTTTAAATCAAATAAAAATTTATGCCAAAATCTTGCGTAAAGTAGATGTAACACTGCGTGTTCCGCTCCACCAATATACAAATCAATCGGAGAAAAGTACTTATCCGCTTCATTTGAGATTAATTTATTGTCGTTCTTGGGATCTGTGAAACGAAGGTAATACCAGCACGAGCCGGCCCATTGCGGCATTGTATCGGTTTCTCTTTTGGCTTCGCTCCCACATTTGGGGCACTTTGTATTTACCCAACTTTCAACTCTACTTAACGGGGAGGTTCCATCGCCCGAGGGCTCATAATTTTCAATTTCCGGTAACTTAACTGGCAACTGGTCTTCCGGAACCGCAACGACGCCCTGCCCCGAGGGGTCTCGAAGGGCACATTTTTTGCAGTGAACAATTGGGATTGGTTCGCCCCAATAGCGTTGTCTGGAAAATACCCAGTCGCGAAGTTTGTAATTGATCGCAAAATCTCCGTGGCCTGATTTTCTTAGTTTTTCGGTTATTTTTCTTTTGGCAGTTTCGGAATCTGATCCATTAAAACTGTTTGAGTTGATTAGAATTCCGTGATCTTCAAAAGCATTTTCCGGATTACTAAATCGATCAAGCCAAATATTAAATTCGGAGCATTTAAGATTTCCGTCATTTTTTATTTCCTCCCAGGTTTTCCAAACGAGCTGATGAATTGCCGATTCCTTATCGCTTATCTGATCCTTTTCTTCATCAAGTAATTCAAATACCAATGCTTGGAAGTGGGCTTTGCGATTTTCCTTTTTGTGATTAGCATAAAAATTTGAATCAACCAGCCCACCAAGTTTCCGAATAAATTTAAGATTTTTATAGCCTGTTTCCTCGTAGATTTCTCTTTTTGCTGCTTCAGTTGCGTCTTCGCCATCATCGATTCCGCCGGTGATAAAAGTGGTCCAAGGCTGTTTCTGCCAACATAATGTCAGAATTTTATTATTATTTGGATTGATTACAATTGCCTGAATTGCATTTCTAAAAACCACCGGCTCGTCGGGCTTTGGCGGATCTATCGGATCGGTTACAGTCGGAATAACTACTTCTTTGATCAGTAAATTATATTTCTTGGCAAATTCAAAATCGCGCTGGTCATGTGCGGGGACGGCCATTACGGCACCAGTACCATAATGAGCTAGCACATAATCGGCAATCCAAACTGGCACCTCTTTTCCATTAATTGGATTGACTGCCCTTAAACCCCTTAACTCGACACCGGTTTTTTCTTTCGCCAGTTCTGTCCGTTCCAAATCAGATTTATTTTTTGATTTTTCAATATATTCCTTGACTTCATTCAGATTTTCGATTTTGGATTCCAATTGCTTTACTAAATCATTTTCCGGCGCCAGCACAACCCAAGTGCAACCAAAAAGAGTGTCGGCCCGAGTTGTATAAACCTTGATTTGTAATTTGGAATTAGAAATTTGAAATTTGATTTCACTACCCTCTGACCGGCCGATCCAATTTTTTTGCATCTCCTTTATGGGTTCGGGCCAATCAAGATCTTCCAAATCATTTAATAGTCGATCCGCATAATCGGTTATTTTTAAAATCCATTGTTTCAAATTCTTGCGTTCAACTTTGGTATGACATCGTTCGCATTCTCCGGACTGGACTTCTTCGTTTGCCAAACCGGTTTTGCATGACGGGCAAAAATTAATTGGAATTTCATCTTGGTAGGCGAGACCTTTTTCAAAAAGTTTTATAAAAATCCACTGCGTCCATTTGTAATATTCCGGATCGGTTGTGTTGATTTCCCTAGACCAATCATAGGAAAATCCCAAGGACTGCAATTGACCTTTAAACTTTGCAATATTTTGGGCGACAACTTCTTTGGGATTCTTCTTGATTTTTATGGCATAATTTTCGGCCGGAAGACCAAACGCATCCCAACCCATGGGATGTAAAACATTAAAACCCTTCATCCGCATATAGTTTGCGACGATGTCTGTCGCGGTATAACCCTTGATGTGGCCAACATGTAAACCATCGCCGGAAGGATAGGGGAACATATCAAGTACATAAAATTTCTTACGGCTTGAGTCATTTTTTGTCTCAAAGACCTTGCTTTTTGCCCAAAAATCTTGGGAGTTCTTTTCTATTTTTTTAAAATCATATTTCATATTTCAATACCTACTCTTTAATGTGAAATTTTTAATTTGCAAATGGCCTGCCATGAGCGATCCGTCCCGCTTTAGCGGGACAGGAAGCCGAATGGTGGACCCGACAAGATTCGAACTTGCGACCTCTTCCATGCCATGGAAGCGCTCTACCAGCTAAGCTACGGGCCCGCTCGTCCCCCAACGCTAAGAATCTTATCAGTTAATGGGCGAATTATCAATGTTTTGATCGGCTAAAATTATGCTTTTGGCAAAATATTCTGGAATGTCAAAGCCACCCAGTTCGAGACAGGTTGAGGCAATGTTCTCAAGACGACCGGTAATATCTAATTGAATTTTTGTATTTTCAGAAACCAGAATAATTGGGACAGGATTTTTGGTATGTTCCGTGTCGGGCTGACCAGTTAATGGGTCAACCATTTGCTCTATATTTCCATGGTCTGCTGTGATAATCAATGGTATATTTTCGTCAATACATACCTTTGATATCTCTTTC
Organism: Candidatus Berkelbacteria bacterium; assembly: GCA_026397175.1. Classification (GTDB taxonomy): domain Bacteria; phylum Patescibacteriota; class UBA1384; order UBA1384; family DTJR01; genus JAPLVK01. The sequence continues at coordinate 68,182 of JAPLVK010000013.1, forward strand.
ACCATGTTATCTAGTGTTCCAACTGCCTCTAGCGCCGCCTTGAAATCGCCGGTATGCCCAACCATGTCTGCGTTTGCCAGATTACAAAGATATAATGAATAATCTTCTTTTTTAATCCTTTGAACAAGCTCGTCCTTTACTTCGTTTGCCGACATTTCCGGCTTTAAAGCGTACGATCGTACATCGGGAGAGGGGATCAAGATTCTATCTTCGCCCCGATATGGTTCGTTTCTATTACCATTAATAAAAAAAGTTACATGAGCGTATTTTTCTGTTTCAGCAATATGAAATTGTTTTAAATTTAAAAGTGAGAAATATTCGCCGATTGTATTAGCAATAGAAATTGTTTTAAACGCCGCTTTCGCCTCAATTCCCAGCTCGCGCTCTATTCCATACGGGATAAAAGTTATAAAGTCCAAGTTCTCAAGTTGCCTCCTTTTAAACTTGTCGAATTTTGGATCAAGAAATGCCTGCATTAACTGTCTGGTTCTGTCCGACCTAAAGTTAAAAAAGATTATGGTGTCGTTGTTTTTTATTCTGCTTGTGTTTTTAATGATAATAGGGGATATAAACTCATCTGATTCACCATTTTTATATGCTTTGGAGATAGACGACAGCGCATTTTCCTCAATCAAACCCTTTCCATCAACAAGCGCTTCGTAGGCCTTTTGTGTTTTTTGCCAATTTCCTTTGCGATCCAATAGGTCTCGCCCTATAATAGTTGCTATTTGCCCACAACCAAGCGCTTTTGTTGCTTGCGTTACCTGACTTAAATATTCAATTCCTTGATATGGCGGAGTGTCGCGACCATCTGTAAATGCATGGATATTGACATCTTTATGCCCAAGATTTGAGCACATTTTAATTAGGGCCAAAAGATGGACGATGTGTGAATGAACTCCACCATCAGACACGATTCCCATCAAATGCACAGATGAATTTTGTTCTTTTGATCTTTTGATCGAATCAACCAATGTCTTATTCTCATAAAAACTGCCATCGGATATTGATTGATTTATATGTGAGATATCCTGTTCGACAATATTGCCGGCGCCAATGTTCATATGGCCCACTTCGGAGTTTCCAACCTCATGACCAGGAAGGCCAACATCGCGCCCAGAGGCCTTTAAGATTGTATTGGGATACTCTCTTAGGATTTTGTTATAATTTGGCGTTTCGGCGACCGTGATCGCATTTCCACCCCAACTTTTGCCGACACCCCAACCATCGAGAATTAGTAAAACAACGGAATTTTTCATATTAGCTTAAGGACTCTTTTAAATTTACTCCGGTCATCTCCGGAGCCGTTTGAACTCCCAGTGAATCGCAAATTGTTGGGGCAACATCGGCAAGCAATCCAACCGGTTCCATATTGGCTGTTTCGACTTTAGATTTAAATTTCCCTTTTGTTTGCTCCGAAATACACATAAATGGAACGGGATTCAATGAATGTTCCTTACTCGGCTTTCCGCTTTTTAGATCTATCATCTCATCACAGTTGCCGTGATCGGCGACTATAAATATTTCGTATTCACTTTCCAAAAGCACAGGGACTATTTGTGATAATGATTGATCAATGATTTCAACCGTTTTAATCGTTGCATCAAGATTTCCCGAATGACCGACCATATCACCGTTGGCGTAGTTTGCAACAATAAAATCATAATTTTCTTTTACCGCCTCGATGATTGCGTCAGAAATTTCTTTCGCCCGCATTTGCGGGAATAGATCGTACGATTTCACTTTTTCGGAATTAATTAATTTATTTACTTGTCCATCAAGCTCACCTTTCACCCCACCTGCAAAAAAATATGTAACATGAGCAAACTTTTCGGTTTCAGCAACATGAAATTGTTTCTTTCCTTGTTTCGAAATAATTTGAGACAAGGAGTTTAACAGGGGATTGATTTCAGGATCATTTAAATCGATATTGCTGAATAAAACCTTAACGCCCAAATTATCATCATAGGTTGTCATTGTCAGAAAATTTGATGCGATTTTATCCCTTTTTACATCTTTTAGTCCTTGATCAACAAACGCTCTGGTAAGTTGAATCGCTCGATCGGATCGGTAATTAAGGAATAAAAACACATCGTTTTCTAAACTTATATTCAGATCACCATTTAATGATACCGGCTCTATAAATTCATCTGTTTTATTGTCAGTGTACGATCGTGCAACAATATCCTTTGGCGATCCTTCTGTCGGTTTCTTTCCCAATATTGCGTCATAGGCAGACGATATTCTATCCCAGTTTTTATCTCTATCCATGGCAAAATATCTTCCCATAATCGAACCGATGACCGCGATATTTTTCAACTCTTTTTCAATCTGACCCAAATACCTTTCGATTGATTTTTCCTGAACATCTCTTCCATCTGCAATTAAGTGCAAAATTATCTTATTTGATGGGCAGAGTTGATTAAATATTTTTGCCATTTGGATCATATGGTTAATATGTCCATGGACCCCACCGTCTGACGCAATGCCGATCAAATTAATGTTTGATTTTTTGTCATTTAATATTTTGACTGCGTCAAGAACAGCTTGTTTCTGAGGAATTGTGCTATCGGCAATTGCTTTATCAATTTGTGGGAGATCTTGTAGGACTACGCGGCCCAATCCAAGAGAGGAATGACCGACTTCCGAATTACCAAATTCTCCCCACGGCAAACCAACTTCTTCGGCCGATGCCTTTAGGAGTGTCTTGGGATATGTCTCAAACAGCTCATCAATATAAGGTGTTTTTGCAAGAAATACCGCGTTTCCTTTTTTTTCTTTTGCTATACCAAAACCATCCAATATGATTAGCGCAACTTTCTCGCTAGCCATTTTTTATCTCCTCTTCGATGCGAAGTAAACGGTTATATTTAGCAACCCTTTCTCCTCTTGATGGTGCTCCAAATTTACAAAATTCCGCTTGCACTCCAACGGCAAAATCGGCGATAAATGTATCTTCGGTTTCTCCGGATCTATGGGAAACGACGAGTTTTAGTCCACTCTGCTTCGCAAGATTTGAAAAGGCGATTGAGTCGGAAATTGTCCCGATTTGATTCGGTTTAACGATAACCGCATTGACTGCTTTCTTCTCTACCGCTTCTTTCAAAAGCTCCATATTGGTTGCCAGAAGATCGTCTCCGACAATCATTATTTTTGATCCAATCTTCTGCATCATCTGCACCCAGCCATCCCAATTATCTTCTTCAACAGGATCTTCCATGCTAATAACAGGATATTTCGAGACAATCTCCTCCAGATTCATATTATTTGGAACAACACCCGCAAGATCTAGTCCCATGTTAATTTTTTCAGCTTCCTGAATTAAACGGATAGCATCCTCATCGGATGGTAATTGTGGAGCAAAACCGCCCTCGTGCCCGACGGCAATGTTTAAATTTCTGTCCTTCAAGATCTTTCTTAGCTTATGGAACACTTCGGACGCCTTGCGATAATTTTCTTTAAAACTTTCTTGTTCCGGAATAACCAAAAACTCTTGAATTACTAGGTTATTATCGGCGTGTTTTGCCCCTTCGATAAAGTTAAACATCGCTCTTGGCATAGCGACAATTTGCGATTGCGCCATCTCGGCAATATATTTATAGAGGGGCATTTTTTTTGAATCAGCCGCCGCTTTAGCGCAAGCGAGCGAAACCGCCAGAATCGCGTTAGCGCCAAGCTTGCTTTTGTGCGGAGTTCCATCGAGTTGACTCATTGTGTCGTCAATTGCTTTTTGTTGAGTTACATCTTGACCGGAAAGCGCGCTTGCGATTGTGCTATTCACATTTTCGACTGCTTTTAGTACACCCATTCCGCCAAAGCGCGCCTCGTCGCCATCGCGCAGCTCTATCACTTCATGAGCCCCAACCGAAGCGCCGCTTGGAACGGATGCGATTGTTTTGATATGATTTTGCGTTTCGACTTCAACTTCGACTGTCGGATCACCGCGAGAATCCAAAATTTCTCGGGCTTTAATTGAAACAATGTTTTCCACAATTCCTCCTTTATCAATTCATTTATTTTAAATTTTTTATAATATCTAAAGTTATGTTTTTACTTCTTTCAACTGCCGGTTGGTCAAATGCGTTTACGCCCCTAAGTACAGAGCTATAGAAAGCAACCATGTGCCAAAAAGAAACCATTTGACCGACGGTTTTCTCGTTTACTTCATCTATTGTTATCGTAACATTTGGTACAGATTTTTCATCTGCATCACCTTTGGTGCCCAGATATTCAGCATCCAGCAGGTCTGAATAGGATATGCCATCAACTACCGATAGCTTATCGCCTTTGTAGTCAACATCTTTAATTGTTTCATTAATTTCAAGTTTTATATCGGGTTTCGGTTTCTGGCAAACGATGAATGTCCCAACTACATTCTTCCTGCCACCCAAGAATCTTTGATTTGTATGATGTTGCGCTTCCGGTCCCATTGCAAAATAAAATGTCTGGCCTTTTTCTTCTTTGCATACCGACTCGTGCATCAACTGGACTATCAGATTTCCGAATCCTTTGAGTGGCTCACAGTAGCAGGTCACATAAACTTCACTGAAGCCCTTCTCGTCCAGATCAAAATAATATTTCGAGAGAGTATAGGCCGTGTCTCTTAACTTTTCGTACCCATCAACAATACCCTCCAGAATTTTTTGTGAATTTAGTCCAACCAAGCTAGCTCCAACTAAAGTGGATGAAGTACCGCCCGAAAAGCGTCCTCCTATAGACGGGTGAGGAATGACATGCCATCCAAGTTTTTTCGCCAGCTCGGACAATGTTCCTTCGTTGGGGTTTGTAACTACCAACACTGGAAAATCAATGAAATATAGAAGAGCCTCCATCTGACCCAATGTATTTCCGCTTTTCGATACTGCAATTACAATCGTCTTATTTGGATCGAATCGCTTTTTTACTCTATTTAAAAGTGCCGGATCCATTGTCCAAACTGTTTCAGTTTGGACACTAGGGTTTAGGGCTGCGCAATACGCGTCATAGCTCGAAATTGACCCACCGTTTCCAACAACAATCACATTTTTATATTTTCTAAAAGGTTCTAGTTCGCGATCTAATTTTTCTAAATCCTCCCGGTAATCAAAAACCTCACTCCAATTATCAGGGGCTTTTTCAATTTTTTCAATATCAATTTTTATCATAAATCCCTCCATTAACATGATAACCGAGTTTAAAGATTAGTAAAGATATTCCTGGTGAGCGAGGTGGAAATCGGTCACAAATAATTTTCTGCTGAAAATTTCTAGATTTGCGTTCCGCCCGCAAATCCCCCTTCTCGCGCTCGTCGGCGCTGCGGCTTTCGATTCCATGTCGCCACTCAAATATTATAATTTTGTCCCGATGGGATAAAATTATAATCTGGTGGGCGAGGTGGGAATCGAACCCACAATCCCTTGCGAGAATAGGTTTTTGAGACCTACGCGTATACCAGTTCCGCCACTCGCCCTTTCCGAGAAATCTTACCAGAAAAATTAAGGAAATGGAAGTTCGCCCTCCCGCAAGACAATAAACTTTTCTTTTGAGATATCAACAACTGTCGAGGGTTTGTGTTCTTGAAAATCAACATCCTCGATAATGAGATCTGCTTTTAAGTAAATTTTCGCGTCCAACGCCTTGATTGACGAAACGGTTGGTTTTCCGGTCATATTGGCGCTAGTTGCGGTCGTCGGTTTGCCAAAGTATTTAACAATTTCTGTAACAACATTGTCGCGCGGGATTCTTACGGAAAGATTTTCTATTATAATAAATGTAAATGGCCCGGGCAAATATTTTCTTAAAATTTCTTCTTGGCGTTCCGATAGGGAGTGATACTTTTTTATCATTTCAATATCAGAGAAATTATAAGAAAATTTCTGGTCAGATCTTCGACCTTTAAAATCAGCGAGTTCTTGAACCGCCTGTTGATTGGTCCCATCAACAGCAATTCCGTAAACAGTATCCGAAGGATATACAATCATTCCGCCCCTTGTTAATATTTCGGACGACTTCTTTAAAATTGTGTGAAGGTTTTTTTCGTTTAAAACAATTTGCATATCTTGAAAAATATGAATTTAAGGATAAAATGTTTATGTAATACTAATTGATAATACCTTGAACACCACACAAATTTCAAGGGCTGGTTTATTGCTGGGGATATAGCTCAGTTGGTAGAGCGCATCATTCGCATTGATGAGGCCGTGGGTTCGAATCCCGCTATCTCCACCACGCTTAGCGTGGTGAAAGCGGCGCTTGGCGCCGCACCAATAAAAAAACAGGGGGTTGATTTTACAATTTTTCTTTTTCTAAACCCAACCTCGTAGGTTGGGTTTAGAAAACTTTCGGGGATTTCTTTTTGTAAAACAATAGGAACGAAAATCCCGCAAGGGTTAAACCCTTGCTAACTTGCCCGGAAGAGCGATTTTTCTAATTTTCACTCTAAAACACTTGACAAATTGCAGGAGGGGAATAAACTGAAACAAACCTGGCAACAGGAGCATTTTGATAATAGTTTCTTACGGTAATCCTATGGTATTCTTTCTCGTTTCGAGGAAGATATCGAGGATTGGAGTTCCAGGAGGTGGTCACTATGACCATGAAGAAGGGATTTACTCTTATCGAGCTGTTAGTGGTGATCGCCATTATCGCGATCTTGGCGGCGATTCTCTTCCCCGTCTTTGCCAAGGCGCGCGAGAAGGCCCGACAGGCCTCGTGCCTGTCAAACACCCGACAGCTTGGGATCGCCCTGATATCGTACATTCAGGACAACGATGAAACGGGTATGGCGCATGCCGCGTTTAACCCCACCCTCTACTGGCCAAGCATGCTCATCCCCTACATGAAGAACACGCAGATCCTGAACTGCCCCAGCAGCAATACGGGCAGGTACCCCGTATATTAGACATGTAGTCTGCGAATAGGCACAATAAAAAGTGTCAAGGAGGACAACATGTCAGAGCCAATTGCCAAAGAGATAAAAGATCAGATTCTATTTCGTATAAAACATGAAGGTATTTCCG
>JAPLVK010000003.1 GCA_026397175.1 Candidatus Berkelbacteria bacterium
ATTTATCAAACTATTTATTATTACAATAACAAAAGGATTCACACAAAACTAAAAATGTCGCCTCAAAAATTCATAGAGCAATACAATTTGAAAAACAAACTAATGTGCAGACAGCTTGTCTAAAAAATGGGTACTTGACAGAGATACTGAGATCTATATAATAAGAGAAGGAATATACTACAAGATTTCATTAGACACTCGTATGGCAGAATCTGCTAAAATCCTTTCTACCTTCCGATTCACGAAATAATTATTAATTAGGCAATTTATCAATTAAACAATTAGTCAATTAAAGAAAGGGAATTTTATGGCAGAGGAAAATGAAAAAATAGAACAACCTAAGTTTACGGATCCGAAAGTAAGGCCGGATAAGATTTGGAAAGCGATTTTGCTGATTGTGGCAACCGTTTTGGTTTTTGGATATATCGGGATTTGGTATGGAAGAGAAAATCCGAAAAAAGAAACAGAAACAACGGCGACCGTTTCCGCAACTGCCGTTTCTTCGGCAACAACTTCTGCCACCACCGCCAAATCAGCAACTTCTTCAACCTCTGCCACCCCCGAAACCGCCAGCTGGAAGACATATACAAATGATACTTATGGATTTAGTTTTAAGTATCCGAGCGATTGGACTTTTCAACAGGATGGTACAATCATAAATGTCAATTCCCCAGAGAATCAAGCACTGAAGAATAAGATTGACTCAAACACGATGTACGGTGAAGGATATTCGCCAACAATTATGTTCAGAACTTTTGTTTCGGCATCAGATTATGTTAATCAAGGTAACCCCTCAGTAAAGTCAACTAAGACAGTTTCTGAGTATATGAGTAGCATCGCTACAGCAAATACATTTAATGAGACAACTCTAGGCGGACAAAAGGCATATGAAGACGAAGAGGGTGGCTTCGCTGGATCATATTACAATATAACATGCGAACACAATACGACGGTCTTCACAACACAAATTGTATCAGAGAAAAAATCTTTGACAGATACCGAGCAATCAATCCTCTCCACCTTCCAATTCACCCCAGTTAAATAGCCGCTTCACGGATTTAACGGGGCAAGCGAAATAGTAGATTGCCACGGCCAAAGGCCTCGCAATGACATCAAAAAGCCCCGTCATTCGACAGGGTTTTTTGGTACAAAAAAATGGCTTTGTGTTGGCGACGACCTACTCTCCCGACGCCTTGCGGCGTAAGTACCATCGGCGCAGAGGTGCTTAACTGCTCTGTTCGGAATGGGAAGAGGTGTACCCACCTCGCCAAAATCACCAACACAAAACCATCTTTGTTTCGTATATTTTCAAATCTAGTAGTCAATCATGAAAAGAAAAATCATCAACAGGAGGCCTCCGATGACTAGAACTAATCCGCCGGTAATCAAAATTGTTGACCAATCCGCCACGGACGAAACTGCTGCCGAATCCGCCGAAACACTCTGAAAAGCAATCACTCCAGTTAATGCGAGGAAAAATCCAACCGCGGCCATGATTCCCCCGACTGCATGATGATGAACTGATTTTCTCATGATTTTATTGTACTACAAAATACGCGATTTGTGCATCACTTAAGTAGTTGTCCGAGGGCCTCAAACCAAGTCCGAGGACTTTATTTGAAGCCAAAGAGAAATAATCATTCATTCTACTTGGTAATTAGTACGCCTTGGCTGAAATCATTACTGATCTTACACCTAGCGCCTATCAACCCTGTGGTCTACAGGGTACCTAAGAAACCTAATCTTGAAGTAAGCTTCCCGCTTATATGCTTTCAGCGGTTATCTTATGCATGCGTAGCTACTCGGCAATGCCCTTGGTAGGACAACCGATACACCAGAGGCTTGCTCCTCCCGGTCCTCTCGTACTAGGGAGAAATCTTCTCAAGTTTCCACGGTCACAGCAGATTAGGACCGAACTGTCTCGCGACGTTCTGAACCCAGCTCGCGTACCGCTTTAATTGGCGAACAGCCAAACCCTTCCCACCTACTTCAGCGGGAGGATGCGATGCACATTAATCTTCGATTACTCGAAGTGTAGACTATACCTTCATCCAGCCCTTTGAGTTTAGGTTCTAAACCATACTCTAAAGTCCAAAATGGATTCCCTTGTATAACACAATTCTTATTGCTAGTTATACAAAGAGCTGGAGACGAGCGTGTGATAGAAATTAGCTCTATCTCATCCTTTCGGAATCAGTCGTTACGGGGTCATCCCGATTTTACATCGGAAGACTTCCCACGGTATCACCCATTTGATTCTGGGTTTATCAATCAAATGGAGTTCACCGTTATGAGCTCGTTTTATTCATACCTAATTACTTAGGTAGCGACCCTAACTCGAGCCGACATCGTATATTAATCAATTATTTCTAATTGTATGGACTATGTCTTCATCCTTTCAATCTTGAGAAAGGAGGTGGCGTATTAGCCCTCTAATCGAGGACTCTGATCTTTCGATCAAGTCTCTACGGGGTCAAGCAATCTTATATTCCATACATTGGATTATATATGGACCAACAACTTTTCGAAGCTGTGCCATATATGCCGATGGTATATAAGTAACAAATTTTTCTTTATGTTTCTGAATTGTAACTATAATACGAAATCTTTCCAAAGTCGAAATTATTATTTTGTGTTCATCTCTCGTATAACTCTGGGAATTGATTCTTAACGCGTTGCAATCATTTCGTTTATAGCCATCATCCATTATCCATACTGCTAAACTTTGTCGCGATATCATTTCGGGTAAGTTTCTTGGAATTCTCTTCGATCGATCCCGATAAAATATCTTATAATATTTTTCAAGTTCGGGTGATGTTCTTGTTCGGAGAATTGTATGTCTCTGATATTTTTCAGTTCTATAATCAAATCTGCTTTTTTCTTTAATCGTGGGCAGAAAGTTAGATAAATAACTTCCCTTCCATTTTACATAAAGCGATTGATTGGAAGAATGATCAATGACCAGACAAACATTTTTCCCATTGCGTTCAAGAAACCCATCGCCTAGAAGAGTTCCAATTATGATATCTTGTTGCTGACTTCCCACGGCATTACCCTGCCTTTCGTGTTTATATTATACCACACAAAACACGAACGAACATTCGGGTTTCACCGTTATAAGCCACATTTTTGGTGCAGAATTGCTTCTGCAGCACCCCAATGTGTTAAGGTGCCAAACCGGGCCGTCTATGTGGACTATTGGGCCCGATAAGCCTGTTATCCCCGGGGTAGCTTTTATCCGTTGAGCTCTGGCCCATTCGTAAGGTACCAGAGGATCACTAAGTCCCCCTTTCGGGGCTGCGCGACTTGTAGGTCTTGCAGTCAAGCCAGCTTATGCCTTTACACTTTGGGACTCGCTTTCCATACGAGTTAAGCTGACCTTTGAACGCCTCCGTTACTCTTTTGGAGGCGACCGCCCCAGTCAAACTACCTACCAAGCACTGTTTTCCGCCTATGGCGGAGTTAGATCTTCAAATATTTAAGAGTGGTGTTTCATTGATGCCTAAGCTCCCACCTACGCTACACAGAAATATCCAAAGACCAATGCCAAGCTGTAGTAAAGCTCCACGGGGTCTTTCCGTCTTGCTGCGACTAACCGGCATCTGTACCGGCATTGCAATTTCACCGAGCCTCTCGTTGAGACAGTTTTCAGACCGTTATGCCATTCGTGCGGGTCGGAACTTACCCGACAAGGAATTTCGCTCTAATCTTGCTTAATAGTAAATATTAAGTCGTCATATTGACGCTGCATATCGCTATGCAGATGAGACTATATCTTTTCCGACGCTTCGGTCAGAATCTGGCGTATAGTCGTTGAGGATTCTAGATTGTTTGCGATTCATCATAGATGCAATCATTCCGACCTTGTTAAACCCTTTTCTTTCAAGATGTTTTTTCTCAAGCATCATTTCAATAATTTGGCAAAATTTTGCAAAATCATTGATTTTAGCTGTTTTGAGTTGATTGTTCTTGAAAAAAGGAATGATTTTATTTCTTAGGTCAGATATGGATCGCACAACATAACGATAAAGATTTTCTTTGTGGTTATCATTGCGTCTGTTAATATAAATTCTTCCACAATTAAATCTTCTTTTTATCATTTTAAGGGAATGGAGGCTTTTAGCTCCTTGAGTTATTACAAACTCAGGAAAAACCTGAAATCCCATAGTCGTCGTTGAGTTTTTGTTGATACTGACGGAAAAAGTTCCTTCGCCATCAACGAAACCCACAATCCACCAATCTAGTCTTTCCTGCTGATTGTCTGCACCCGAGGCATTTTTACTATTCATAATGACCCTATGGGATAATTATACCATAGTAGCCCGGGATTCTAACAGATTTTCCAGCATTTAGTCAGATTTTCTTCTACATCTTCGCGGCACACGAAGTTCGAAGGAGGTTTGAATACCTCACTATGGCAGCTCTCCTACCATAGAACAGTTCACTTATGTTACTTTTCGCCGTTTGGCGAATGACCATACATTTCTGTACGGCTCTTCATGTCTCCATGAAGGTCAGACTATATCATTCCCTTGATTCACCTTACGGTTTCACTTGGGACTTGGCGTATAGTCGTTGAGGATTCTCCATTTGGAGTCTTTCCTGCTGATTGTCTCTATTCTTTGGATTGTCAGGTATAGTTACCAACTATAACCTACCAAAGACCTAACGAGATGTTCCAGCATTTAGCCGAGTTTTATAACTACAATGTTGTTCATAGTTACTGCTGCCGTTCACTAGGGCTTGAGTCCTAAACCTCTCTGAAGGCTGGATACTGCTTGTTAGTTGTTCAATAATTTGTGGCCTAAAATTTTATGCCAGCATTTGAACAAATTTCTAACAGGCAGTGTCCAGCCAACAGATCAGCAAGAGCTTTGACCTACTAGCACTGGGCAGGCATCACCCCATATACATCCCCTAATGGGTTAGCATGGAGCTAAGTTTTTGGTAAACAGTCGCCTGAAATCTTTCGCTGCGCCCTCGCCGAAGCGAGGGAGTCCTTATCCCTAAGTTACGGACGCTTAATTGCCGAGTTCCTTAACGAGAGTTAGCTCGCTCACCTTAGTCTTCTCGACCAACCCACCTGTGTTGGTTTGCGGTACGGCTGATTTGCCTAATTAATCCCCATCTTTTCCTGCCTCTTTCTCCCCAGATGCATACATAGCCATAGATTGCATCTAGCTTAAAAAAGTGTCAATGGGGGGTAAGGACAAATCGAGGGCAGGAATATCAACCTGCTGTGCATCGACTTTCGCCTTAGCAACCGCCTAACCCCGGGACTATTGTAGTTGCCCGGGAAACCTTGGGTATTCGGTGGACAGGGTTCTCACCTGTCAAATTCGTTACTCATCCCAACATTCTCACTTCGCAACGCTCCACCATTTTTCACAAAACAGCTTCGACGCATTACGAATGCTCCTCTACCGCTCGTGCGCAGCACGAGCAAGTTCATAAAGTTCATAAAGTAGAAAGTTTATAAAGTATTATATTCGGGTTCGGTATTTTTGTTCCCGAATTCGATTTAACTTTACGAACTTTACAAACTTTACAAACTTTCAACTTGCTTGTGCTACGCACAAGCCCATAGCTTCGGTAACTTGCTTGAGCCCCGTTAAATTTTCCGCGCGGCAAACCTTGACCAGTGAGTTGTTACACTTTCTTTAAAGGATGGCTACTTCTGAGCCAACCTCCTGGTTGTCTTTGCTTTGCCACATCGTTTTACACTTAGCAAGTATTTAGGGACCTTAACTGATGGTCTGGGTTGTTTCCCTCTCGACCGTGAAGCTTAGCCCTCACGGACTGACTCCACAGAAACGGTTACTTGGTATTCGGAGTTTGATTGGAAACTGAAACTTGCGTCCCAGATATCCATCCAGTGCTCTACCCCCAAGACCTATCTGTGGGCTATACCTAAATATATTTCGAGGAGAACAAGCTATCTCCGGGTTCGTTTGGCATTTTACCGCTATCCACAAGTCATCCCCCCGTTTTGCTACACAGGTAGGTTCGGCCCTCCTCACGCCCGTTAAGGCGGATTCAGCCTGCTCATGGGTAGATCACCCGGTTTCGTGTCTAATAAATGCAACTAACGCTCGTTTTGAACTCGCTTTCGCTGCGCATATTCCCTTTTGGGGCTTATGCTTGCTGCACCTATTAACTCGTTGGGTCATTCTCCAAAAGGCACGACGTCACCGCGCGTAGCGCGGAGTTTATAAAGTTTGTAAAGTTAGAAAGTTTTTAAAGTATTTTTGAATTTTACTTTATGAACTTTATGAACTTTTTACTTTATGAACTCTGTGCTACGCACCGCTCCGTCTCCTTGTAAGCACATGGTTTCAGGTACTATTTCACTCCCCGTTACGGGGTACTTTTCACCTTTCCCTCACGGTACTTGTTCACTATCGGTAAGTATTGGTATTTAGCCTTCGATGACGATCCACCGTTGCGCGCACAGCGCGCAGTTTATAAAGTTTTTAAAGTTAGAAAGTTTATAAAGTATTTTTGAATTCTACTTTACGAACTTTATGAACTTTTTACTTTATGAACTCCGTGCCATGCACGCTCCTTCAGGCAGGATTTCACGTGTCCTACCCTACTTTCTTCCCGATAAATCGGGAAGGGTTACTCTATAGAAAATTTATGTTTTTGCATACAGGACTATCACCTTCTATGGTCATCCTTTCCAGGTTTGTTTTGCTAACAAAAATTTTCATCAAATAACCAAGGCTGATCCGCTTTCGCTCGCCGCTACTGACGGAATCTCAATTGATTTCTTTTCCTCTGGGTACTAAGATGTTTCAGTTCCCCAGGTGCCCGACTTGCAACATTACAGATGCAAGACAGTTATCCAAAAGATAACTAGGTTTCCCCATTCGGAAATCCCCGGATCAAAGCTTGTTTGCCAGCTCCCCGAGGCATATCGCAGACTTCCACGTCCTTCATAGGCCAATACTTCCAAGGCATCCCCACATGTGCTCTTTCGTAACGAATGATTATTTTTTATTCTCTTTTCTCAATCTTACAGATCAGATTGAGCTCGGGCAACCACCTAAGTGATGCCCTACTGCATCAATTTGTCAAAGTACCTTTATGAAATAAAATTGCCGCCCTCACGAGCGGCAATAGCCCCTACCTGCCGGCAGGCAGGCAAAAAAAGGGACTTGCTATCCGCTCATCTTGAATGATTTGTCGTAAACTTTCATAAAGCTAATTTGAAGAATAACAAAAGGAGGAAACCGTGTCAACCCCCTCCCAAATGGATTACCTCTAGAGCAAAGGCGGGGTGCACTCCCGCCAAAGGATTATTATCTATTTGTCGGAGTTATTGTCCTTATCTTCATTTTTTTTCACACAAGGACAATTTTCGCATTTGCAACAATCGCAGGGATTGCAATTGCATTTTGGACACTTGCAACATCCGCAACCGCGACCTGTTTTTGGGCCATCTCCGTTTGGTCCGGTCTGATCTTTATTTGGCATTTGATCCACCTTCTTTCTCTAATATTATTTCTTTTCCATTAATAATCGCGTTGGCGATTTTTCTCCGAGCGGACTTATAGGTTCGCTGCAAAGTCGCCCGCGAAATTTCCATTTCGTCGGCCGCCCGTTGCTGCTCGTTTCCGATAAAATCAACCAGTCGAATTGCCTCAATTTCGTCTCGTCCAAGAACAATTACATCAGAAGAACCACAAGCACAACCTCTCGGCTTAAAAGCGGAGGGTAAAGAACATTTGCAAAATTTTCTACACTTTCTTGGTCTCACCATAATTTTATTATGAACATATGCTCACAACTTGTCAAGAGTGGGGTGAGGTGAGATTTAATTGAGAAATTGATGATCTCTGCCGAAATTTAAGTTTGATGGTATTTATAAAAAGCGAAAGCGCCCGAGATCAAATCTCGGGCGCTTTGTTGACAGATAGTTGGGGCGGCTAAACGAGTTCGTCGCCCTGATTTTGCATCAGATACAGGTGCTCCTCCCACGCAGTGCGTGCAAGCTTGCGCAGGAGATTCCGGCCAAACGCCTCTGGGTCTTTGATCTCGGTCGGGAACACCATGGCGATGTTCACGGTCGGGAGAGGGTTGGGCATGAAGCCGTGATATGTATCGTCGTATCCGGACTGATACCGGACAGAGCCGTGCTGCTGGCGCGAGCGACACTCGAGGGCAACGCGCAGCGGTTGAGGTAGGTTTGATTCGGGGAACGGCCCCTTCTCCGCATCGTACTCGTGTACGACCCTCCATTCGTAACCCTTCCAGTGTTCCTGTGGGTCGACCGGAACATACATCCCGGATTCAGACCCGGTAAACCTGCGATCCGAGAGAAAGACGAGGTGAAAAACCATCGCGCCTCCCTCTTTCGAGGGATTTTCGCGGACATCTCTGCGCAGCGTCAGCTTTCCGTTCGGAAACATGTCAAGCTCCTTTTCCTCGTGTGTAGAACTCGAGGCAAGGGGGTAGTTTTAGCGTGCCCCGTTGGCACGGCCGCGGTGCGTAAGCACCCACTCAGCCGATTAATCCGGTTTGAAGCAATCGGCTAAAAAGGTAGCTATCCTGTTTGAAGCTGAAACTATATCACAAAACCACCCAAATGTCAATCTTATGGTTGACATTTGGGATCAATTAATCTATATTGTCGCTAATTGACTTGAAGAACAATCTCCTCTTCAGGGGGATATACTTCGGGAGGTGTTTGACAATGAGACGCGACCCCACATTAATTGAACTGTTGACAGCAATCGCGGTGTATTTTATTTGCTTATTTCTGCCCAAAAATCTTGCGGATGATTTCTTCGGTGTCGGCATCAGAGATCAAAATATTTTCAAGAGAAAATTTAGAAAAAACCTCTTTAGTTATCTCGCCCAGCGCACTTTTATCGGCATAAATAATGCCCTTGTTTTCTTCGATTTTTTTCTCCTTGACCGAAAGATGAGCAAAGGTCTTTTTGTCTTCCAGGTTTTGTAAAAATACTTCGATCCGTTTATTCGGAGCGTATCTTTCCTTGAGTTTTAAAAGCGTGCCGTCATAAACCTTTTCTCCTTTTGTAATAATCAAAACCCTCTTGCAAAGTTCCTCGATATCACCAATGTAATGGCTGGTCAAAATAAAGGTGCATTTTTGCTCCTCGTTCATCATTTTCAAGAATTTTCTGATTGATCTTGACGACACGACATCAAGACCGATGGTCGGCTCATCCAAAAACACCACTTTCGGATCGTGTAAAAATGACGCTGCCAGCTCACATTTCATCCTCTCTCCGAGCGACATATTTCTTAACCGCTTGCCCAAAAGATCTTTCATATCCAAGACCTCCATCATCATCTCGAGGTTTTTTTTGTATCGCGAGTCCGGAATATCATAAATCGCCTGAAGCAAATTATAAGAATCAATCGCCGGTAAATCCCACCAGAGTTGATTTTTTTGCCCCATCACAATCGCCATTTGCCGCAGATACCGATAATCCCGCTCCCACGGAGTGTATCCCATCACTTTGGCCGTACCCGAAGTCGGATGCATTATCCCTGATAAAATTTTTAAAAAAGTGGTTTTGCCGGCGCCGTTTGAACCTAAAAATCCAACGAATTCTCCCTTTTCAATTTCAAGATCAAACCCCGAAACCGCCACTTTTTCTTCGCGCTCAACTCTAAACGGCCTCCTGATATCATAAGAGGTCTTAATATATTTTTTTGTAATTTTGTTGCTTTCTATAATGGCCATATCAACTCGATGCGCTCGAATATCCTTTCTCGTAAAATTTCCATAGCGCTCTTACTATTATAAAGAATATAACGGCAATAGCCACGAGATATAAAATTTTAATGGTTTGTGGCGGGTAAAACAACGCCTCGGATGGAATATAGGAAACTGCCAGAATCGGGAAAAATCCAAATAGAAAGACCTTAAAAGGAAACGAAAAAATGCCGATTGGATAGCGCATAAATTCCGCCATTTTGGGGACAATATCTGGAAGAGACCAAACCCTGATTAGCTTAAATGACGGGATTACTGTAATAACCTCAAGGCAATAAAAAATTACAAAACCAAAAATTGTTAAAAATAAAAACCACAATAAATTGACAGGGGCGATATGGATACCGGTTTTAACGGCACAATAGATAGAAAGTCCGGCATAAAATACCGCCGCAATCAATCTGGTCGGTCGCGGTCTCGAAAATGAAACCAGCGCCATAGTGTCAACCGGTTTTATAAGGTGAAAATCATAATCGCCATGTTTAATCATTTGCTCGCCCATGTCTTTAAGGCCAAATCTGGTAAAGGCGTAAGAAATTGACATAACTGTCTTTGAAAAAGCATACAAAAATAAAACTTGATAAAAACTCCAGCCGGCAAGCGATGAAATATTGGCAAAAATCACATTAAAAAAGATGATGTTTACGAGAATCGAGGCAAGCTCCTGAATAATCGAAACTGTCACAAATCCGATTACTTTTGAATCGCGAATGATCGCATTTTTCATTAAAATTTTGATAATTTTAAAAAATTTCATCTTCCCACCGCCGCGTATTTTTTAAGTCCCGATTGAAAAGAAAAATAATAAAGCGCGGAAAATATCAAAATCCACAAAAATGCTTCTGTAAATCCGATTCGTAAATCGCTGCTTGAGACCTTGCCAAGATAAACATTGGCCGGAAAATCAAAAAGAAATTTAAATGGCAAATACGAAAATGCTTGGTAAAGATTGACCGGCAAAAATCTAAGCGGAAAAAGCGCGCCACCGAGGAAGGAAATAAGATAATCAATCAGCGTCAAATTGGCGTCTTGATCGCCAAAATGAAAGCATAAACTGTGCAAAAACAGATAAAGTGTTATGCCGAGCAAGCTCGCCAAGACCGCCGAAGCAAGGAAAAGAAGCAAATTGACGACGGAAGCGAAAATAATATATTTGCTGACAAAAATCAGAATTATCGCCGCAAAAGGGAGATACGCAATCATCTCCAAAGCCATTAACGAAAGGGATGAAACAATATAAATCAGCGTAACGCTGTATGGCTTTGAAATTTCGTTCGTGAGCTCGCCGTTCCAAATTGAACGGTTTAAATAAATCGCCTGTTTTGGATTGAGCCGAAAAAGAAGTGAGGTCAAAAAATAATATGTAATAGTGGCAGACAAAGAAAAAGTCGAAATATCCGTAACCCCGCCTTTAGCGTAAACATTTGTCCAGATAAAATAAAAAACCACAAAGAAGACGACTTCGGAGCCGATATAAAATATAAAGTCGGCTTTATAGGTGGCCTCCTCATGAAAATTAGTCAGGAAATATTTTAGATATTTTTTCATTAGATTCATTATACCCGAGATTTGTTGGGTATAGATTTGAATCTGGATTTTAAAAATAGTTCGATTAATTTATCTGCCTTACTTTCGGCGTGTCGGATTGGTCTAATAAGCTAATTAACATCGAGAAGATCGAGTAAACCAGAGCGCCCCAAAAGGCCGCCCAAAAATTTGTAATATTGAAGCCCTTTACAACGGAGGAAACAATCCAGAACATCAATCCGTTAATGATAAGAGTAAATAAACCGAGTGTTAAGATATTTATCGGCAAGGTTAAAATTAGCAAAATCGGTCTGATAATAGCGTTCACAAAAGCCAAAACAGCCGCGACAATCAAGGCCGTCATAAAACTTTGAATCTCGATTCCCGGCACAACATACGAAACGATCATCAACAAAAGCGCATTGATGATCCAGCGCAAAAAAACATATAAACACATATAGCCCCTTTTTTTATTATTGACTAATATTATACTTGACTTTTGGGTAAAATAAAGGTATAATTTCCTGAAGTAAAAAGCCGTTTGACAGATTAGAAAGGATGAGAGCCGTGAAAGAAGTTAATCCGGCGTTGCTCGTCGTATGTTTGGTTGTGATTGCGGGCATCACCATCGCCGCAGTCATGTCCCAGCCGGCCTGGATTCCTCCGGGCACCACCCTCGACTTCGGCGTGTTGTATGTCGTAGGGCAAACCTCGTTTGTCGTCTCGGAAGAGGGGCAGATCGAGGAAAAACCGGTGTATCCTCCCCCCAGCCGACTCCGGCTGGGAAATGGCGACTACAGGGTCGCCGTACACGGGAACACCGTCGCCACAATTGATGTGCACGAGAAGACCTTCATCATCAGGCCGGCGGACTAAACCGCCACCTAGGGAGTGCACAGTGCGCGCCGCACACGGCCACCGATCGAGAGACGATTCTCGAAAGGTGGCCTTTTTCTTATCTGCGAGGGTTTAACCCTTGCATCCTTGCAAACGATATGAAAACTATACAAAACCCATCTTATATTGTATTTTAGTAAAGTCATGATAAAAATTTCTAAAAAAATTTCTCCGACCGTTTTGGCAGGACTGGTTCTGCTAATTCTTGTAACTTTCTCTTTTGCCAAATCCGCCCTGGCTTTTTGCCCGATTTGCACCGTTGCCGTTGGCGCCGGAGTCGGGCTGTCTCGATATCTAAAAATTGACGACACCGTTACCGGTTTATGGATCGGTGCTTTTTTTGTTTCGATTTCGCTTTGGACAATCAACTATCTTATAGAGAAAAAAATCAAATTTTTCCAGATGAAATTTTTGACTTTTTTTGCTTATC
Source organism: Candidatus Berkelbacteria bacterium (assembly GCA_026397175.1). Taxonomy (GTDB): domain Bacteria; phylum Patescibacteriota; class UBA1384; order UBA1384; family DTJR01; genus JAPLVK01. The sequence continues at coordinate 12,606 of JAPLVK010000003.1, forward strand.
TTCTAATGATTGTCGCCCCACTCTACCGCGGCGAGCTCATCGGCCACCCGTTAAATAAAATCTGGGGAATTGATAAATTACTGCTTGGAATCGGCATTGGCTCTGTAATTTTCGCGATTTTTACCGCGCTATATTTTTATTCCAAAAAGAAGAATAACGGCCACGCGCATTTTCCGTTCGAGAAAATCGTTTTTGTGGTTGCGCCACTGGCCGCAGCGAGCGTAATATTCTATTATATAACTGGGGTACATTAATGGAAAAACAAGAAAATATCGAAAAAAAACTGGATGATCTCTTGGTCAAAGTCGAGAAGATGAAAAAATCAGACAAAGTTGATTTGTCGTCTGACGAGGATTTATCAATTGCGATTATGAATTTGGTCAGTATCGAAGAACATTTCTTTTTTACGGGTTCGAAGTTAGAGAAAACAAAATATTTTGATCTTCTGCAAGAAGTCCGCGAGATGCGAAAATCACTGTTGCAAAAAATTGTCAAAGAACCGGAAGGTGAGGTCTGGTGCATCTCAAAACATTTGCTTGCCGCCTCGATGCGGTTGATGGAAGTCGGCACGAAAGCCCTAAATTCCGGCAAAAAGCAGGAGGCCTATGATTTATTTAAAAAGTCCTACGAACTCTACTCCTTATTTTGGGGTATAAATTTAAAACTCGTCGAAACAGGAAGTGTTACAAAAATTGACGAAGCGGCCGTAAATGTGCACGATAAAGAGAAAAAATCGATTCTCGGCAAACTCGGCCAAATCGTCAAAAAAGCAATTGATTGCTGCATAGAGTAGCGTATGATTCTTGTCATCTCGACTGAAACGGAGAGATCTTTTGTAGCCCTTCGGGCTACAGATACAGTTTTGTTAAGGACAAGGGGGCCTACTTGCGAAGCGAAATCACTTTCGAGTTCCGCCCTCGAAAGCTATCCTTAACAATCCAACCCCTGCACGCTGTTTCAGGAACACAAAAATTCATTCTTTTTTCTGTTGAGATTAGGTTTGCGTTCCACCCGCAAACCGCGTCAACAAGTTTGTGACACATTCAACGATGAAAAGAATAAATTTTTGCTTCCTGAAACGGGAAATCGAAGTTTACTTTATGAACTTTACGAACTTTTTACTTTATGAACTTTACAAACTCCTATTTGGTTTGACTTTTTAAAAAAATTAATGTACTATAAAAACTCACCGAAATACAAATGTCCTTGAGGACATTTTAGGTTCAGGAGGCGAAGATGGCAGAAAGTGTTGAAGCACAAGAAGTAAGCGAGAGCGAGGGACAGACCGTGGTTTGTGGCATCTGTCAGAGAGAGAATGAAGAAGACAGGAAGGTATGTCTTCTGTGTCTCGCTCCCGTGGAGAAGCCCGAAGAAGAAGGATAGTTTCGCCCCCGTTTTTTCAGAGGCCCGAGCTCGCAAGAGCTCGGGCCTCGACGCTTTTTTAGAAAAGGCCTTGACAAATTTTTTAAATTGTGTATAATAATAACACTTTCACAAGATAGGATGAAGATGATTTTATCTTGCCTTGCGAAAGTAAATCGATCCGAAAGGATGATGTACCTTGAAGTACCAGCACGACGACACGATGCTCACCCCATTTTTGACCACGCGCGGCGACCACCAGGGCTTCGGCAGCTAGACGGCCTGGCCGGCGAGAGCGAGAGCTTATAGCCAGCCGGCAAGACGCGGAAAAATGCAAAAGGAGGTGTGACTCATGCATTGGCCGTAAGTTTAGCTGGGTCGGCAAGAGCCGACAAGCCACCGCGCACGCGGCACGGTCGCAAAACCGATGCCGCCGCCCTGGATGTACAGAAATGATGAAGGGTGCAGCCCGGTGAGAGGAGCAAAACTACCAGGCGCGACGCCTGCCCTCCTTTCGCGGCGAGAAAGCACCCCCGAGATCGATCAGGAAATAAAAGCGGCAGGTACCCCGTATATTAGACATGTAGTCTGCGAATAGGCACAATAAAAAGTGTCAAGGAGGACAACATGTCAGAGCCAATTGCCAAAGAGATAAAAGATCAGATTCTATTTCGTATAAAACATGAAGGTATTTCCGG
>JAPLVK010000026.1 GCA_026397175.1 Candidatus Berkelbacteria bacterium
ATTTATCAAACTATTTATTATTACAATAACAAAAGGATTCACACAAAACTAAAAATGTCGCCTCAAAAATTCATAGAGCAATACAATTTGAAAAACAAACTAATGTGCAGACAGCTTGTCTAAAAAATGGGTACTTGACAAAGATGTGGGTGGCCCCAAGCGCGAATAAAAGGACAGGCAGAGACGGACTATGAATAGAGTCCCCCTGAATCCTTTTTCGCCACCATCCGCCACCCGCAGGTCCAGCCGGTCAGAGGCGACGCAATACGCGGGGAACGAGTTCCCCCAAGCGAATGAGGTTGACCCTCTTTCGCGCCACCGGCATCGGTCAGAAGTACCGAGCTACCGGCTGGACATCCCCCCCTCACCTTTTACCGACCGAAAGGATGAGGAGAAGTCGTGCATGGTCGGACTATGCGGCAGCCGTTTCTGGCTAAGGGGTTAGTTCCCCGCGAAATAGCAGAAAGCTGCTGCCAGCGCGGCCAAACATCATTGTCTGCTGCGGGGTGTACCCAATGATGCAGAAATGGTGGCGGTTGGTTACGCCTATCCCAACTCGTGGAGGATTTCGATCCTTTGAAGCGAGCGGTATGGCGGGATCGTTGGCCGCGCGTCATGGGGCAGGGCTTCCACCCGGAACGCACGAGTTTACTCGTGACCAAAACCGGGCGAGTAGGAAAGCCCTGCCGATCGTACCGGCCCGCGGGCTGTTGTTCTCAACAAAACAGTCACCGGGCTATGTTAAGAGGCCGGCTCCAAAATCCACTTCGTGGACTAGGAGCCGGCCTTCTCCTTTTTATAAGACCTTTTTATTACATTTTTAAAAAACTATCCGTTACTTGCCACTTGAGTACGATCCCTGCCCGCAGTGCTACAGCGTTGCAGGCGGGGTACTTTAGTGGCATTTTTCTCCATATGATTAGTGGCTGGCCGTTTTAAAAAAACGAGCCAGCCACTGGACAACTGACTCTTTCTACCTTGCATCAAATTACCCTCTCTCCGACTTGTTGTTGCCGCGTCCCCCTGGGTTCGGTGCGATTGGTTTTCCTTTTGCTTCGGTAATGCGGACAAGTCCGCATTGTGGACAGGTTCCAATCCCGCTTCCAGCTGTCGGATCATTTACAACTTTCCAACAGCCCTGACAGGTGAAAACCCCACCCAGCCGCTTTGGTTCAGCCATTCCTGTTGTTCCAGCCACGGCGCTCACCTCCTTTGCCTTAGATTTGGATAGGTAAGAAGAGTCCAGCTTTGATATACCACAAATCAGTTATAAAATAAAGAGTGCAAAGTTTGGGCAAGAAGTTCTTGAAAAATTCCTCGTATCTGGTAGAATTTCTTTAGCTTGAGGCAGAAATTTTGGGCATGTAGCTCAGTTGGTTAGAGCGTGCGACTGATAATCGTAAGGTCGGAGGTTCGAGTCCTCCCATGCCCACCACGCAGTACGAATTGGATTTTTTGAATAATTAGAGTTGTGGTTTCTGCTCGCCGAGCCGGTGCGGGGGCGGCTCGGCTCGCAAGTTTGTATCTGATATTTTGGAATTATTGTGTATGGCTCTTTCAAATCGAAAAGAAAAGGGCTTTTTTGTTTTGAAGTTGATGGTTCGTTCCGATTTTTTGCACGAATGATTTGATTTGCAAAAAATCGGTTGCGTTTTGTAATGTTGCAGGTTCGGCTAAGGAATTTACCCAATCCTTAAGTGGTTCGATCCAGCCAAAGGACGCTTTTTTGTTTCGCCCAAAATCAGTTTTTTGTTGCTCAAAACTTTTTTTCTTTTGCACAAGCTCGTTTTTGAGTTTGAGATAAATTTCTTTTTCGATGTTGCCGTCAAGAAACTCATTGACCAGTTTGTCTAGTTTGTTATCAACCGCCTTTATTTTCTCATTGAGATTTTGGGCGAAATCCTTTTGCGATCCTTTGGCTGATTTTTCCCATTCTTTTGTCTTGTCGAGCATCTTATTGATCCAGCCATCGGAAATGGAAACTTTCATGATTTTTTCTTTGAGATGCTCGACAAGTTCTTTTTCTTGAATATATTTTTGCGAGCAAGGGCCGAGTCGTTTAGTGCATCGATAGTAACGATATTCTCCACCATTACCATGACCAAATTGAGCGGTAATCATCGCCTTGCACTCAGCGCAATGAAATAATCCTGTAAAAGGGAAATTGTGAGTCACTTTTGATTTTCTCGGCCTTGCTCGCAGTTTCAGAACTTCTTGGACTTTATCAAAAGTTTTCTTGTCGATAATCGGCGGAAAACTGCCGGGGAAGATTTCGCCATTATAGTTAATTAGTCCAATATAAACTTTGTTTATCAGAAGTTTTTGTATCATCGACTTGCAATGCAGTTTTCCGCCTTTGGCCGTTTCGCCAAGAAAACTAAGTCGTTCCGAAATTCCTTGCAAAGTGTATTTGCCTTCAGCAAATTCTGTAAATATCTTTTTGATGATTTTGTGTTTTATCGGATCAAGCTCAATGTTTCTGGTTTTGAGATTGTTATTGTAACCCAGCGGAGCTTTACTGAGCCATTCGCCTCGGCGGAGCTTTTGGCGAATTCCTCTTTTGACATTTTCCGACAAATTGTCGGAATAATATTTGCTCTGGCCAAAAGCGACTTGTAACATAAAAAGTCCTTGTGGAGTTGGCTCAAACCAGAAACATGGAAAGCGCAAAGAAATAATCTTTTTAGTGTCTATGCAATAAATTATCTGTCCGCCATCGACAGAATTTCTAGCCAAACGATCCGGGTGCCAACTGATAAGCCCGACTGGTTCAGTAGATTCATACACTTTCGCCATCATTTGATTAAAGATTTCCCGTCCCGGCTTCTTTGCACTTTTTGATTCGATAAAACGCTCACTGATTGAAATATTTTCTCTTTGAGCATATTGCTCAAGCTCGAAAATCTGAGCTTCAATAGACATAACCTGACGCTCTTCATCTTCCGTAGATTTTCGAGCATAGAGAAAATATTTCATGAGATCCTCCTTCGTAATTTGTTTGTTCAATTTGTAATTATATTGTACCAAACAAATTACGAACAACAAAATCGATTAATTACAAAACAAAAAAGCCCTTTTCGATTTGAAAGAGCCATACACAATAATTCCAAAATATCAGATACAAACTTGCGAGCCGAGCCGCCCCCGCACCGGCTCGGCGAGCAGAAACCACAACTCTAATTATTCAAAAAATCCAATTACTCTAATTATTCAAAAAATCCAATTCGTACTGCGTGGTGGCGGTTGCTTTGCGAAGCTCGAACTTTTTTTGAGCGGAAATGCTGATGTTCCGCCTCGCTGCCGCTCGGCGATAACTTGTCGGCAAATCTCGCCCCCCACCCGAGATTTGCCGACAAAGATGTGTTGCGAATAATTGTAACGAATTCTGAAAATTATTTTGCGGATTTTGTTATAATGCAAATCAGCGGAAGACGGGGACAGATCATTGACATCGCACCCGTTTTCTGCTATGTTTACTCGATTCGCGCAAGTTAGCCATATCATGTGGTTATACATCCAACCCGTATATGCGGGAGCGAACGACATTTGACAGGAGATGGTGAGTATGAGCAAGCAGGGTCACACTCGACTGCCGATCTTGCTTGCACTATTGGTGCTGGCAATCGGCCTCAAGTACGCCACGATGAAGAGTGGCTACTTCATGGGAGTAGTCTTGGGCGATAGTTGTTATCCGGACTTGAAGCACCTCGACCTTGTAATATACCATACACCGACAACGGGCGAGGTTGGGTTGGGAGACCACATCGTCTTTGTATGGTACAGTGGGAAAACCCTGAAAGAGGTAGTCGCATTGCCTGGAGATGAGGTTTGCCTTCGCAATATCAGGGTGGATACTCGCAAGGAGGCTGAAACGAGGCTGTTCGTTAACGGGCGGCCCACACACTCCCCCTATGTCTACACATGGGGTGTGTGCGACGACGACTCAAGCCTTAGGTTAGGGGGAAAGGTCGTGTTGCAGAAACATGAGTATCTCCTGATGCCGACTAACAAGATTGGCGCGGAGAAGTGCGCGTACATCGTGAAGTTCGGGTCGATTAAGGGTAGGGTGGTAATGCATTACTCTGTCCTCCCCGAGCGTGTGGTGTTAGGATTCAGGAGGGTATTTCTGCATGAGGCTTTGGTCTACCAGCAGGAAACCCTACGCGGTAGTAAGGAGTTCTGATTAGCATGAGAAGTTTTGGTATGAAAGGATTCACACTCATCGAGTTGCTGGTGGTCATCGCCATCATCTCGATCCTGGCCTCAATCTTGTTTCCGGTCTTTGCCAGGGCCCGCGAGAAAGCACGACAGGCGGCCTGTCTCAGCAATGTCAGCCAACTCGGCAAAGCTTTACTGATGTATGCCCAGGACTACGACGAGTGTTACCCCGTAGGGGCTGCTGGCAACCTGCCGTGGTGGGAAGAAGCATTTCCCTATATCCGTAACCGGCAGATCTTCCAGTGCACCGATCGCAAAGATCTCGCGATCGGCTATGGGATGAATTTCTCGGCATCTGGCCAGGGTCAAGGAGCTTTCTGGGACACTGCCAGCAAGATCCTACTGGCGGACGCTGATAACATCAGCCCTACGACCAAGTGGTGGGTGAATGATGCCACTATCAACCCTGTTGCAGCTGGAGACAACCCGGCTGTCCCACGCCATAACGACGGTGCCAACTACACCTTCGCTGACGGCCACGCCAAGTGGTATAAACCATCAATGATATCCAGAGCGCAAAACTGGATCCCAGCGCTGGAAGTGCAGTAGCAGTTGCTTTCGCCACACAGTCCCACACCAAACCCTTACCGATTGCATTAAGTTGCAAAAGGTAAGGGTTTTCTTTATACTCAAATGTGATAACCAGAAAATATTTTTTAGGGGAAGAATGTTTCAAAAAAGAACTCTAATTGTCGTTTTTATGATCGTAGCGTTAGGGTTAGCTTTCGGAACTTTTTTCTTTAGATCGAACCATAAATCTTCGGTCAAAAAGACAGAGGCGGCCTCTAATCAGTTTGTACTCACTTCTCAATCTGATTGGCAAGCTGGCACAAACAGCCAGACCGATTTAACTTCGGAAGCTGGCAGGGTTAAAATTGATACTACTTCCGCTCTCAGTTGGTCTGACAAAGCCAACTCGCCCGTTGCTAGTATTTGGGATTTTTCTGGTTATACATCTTTTGTATATGGATCTAATGTTTATATTATTGGTGGTTTCGGGGATCCTATAACTGGAGGAAGAACTGATAATCTAGCAGTTTTAAAATATGATACTGTGGCTGATTCCTGGAGTACTTTAGCATCAATGCAACACTCTAAATATTTGGAGTACGGAGCAGTGCTAGTTGGCTCCAAGATTTATGTTGCTGGAGGACATATATTTGGTATGGACAGCGAAAATGCATGGGAATCTCATGATGACTTCGAAATCTACGATATTTTGGCAAATACTTGGACTTCTGGTCCGTCTTTGCCTCACACCCTGGAAGGCATTTATATGCAAGAATTAAATGGTAAAATTTACATTTTTGGTGGTATGAGTATTTATAGAGGCACGCCCAGCTGCGATACTCAAGTTCACACATATGGGGATACCTTGATATACGATATTAGCTCTAATTTATTTACAACTGGCGAATCAATGCCTCAAGCTATGTTCGGAGGAGCAACTGGCGTCCATGGAGACAATATTTATCTGTTTGGTGGCCAATATAGCGACTCACATATAAACTGTTATCCTCCCGGTGGTTCTTCTGGAAGCACGACTATACAATCAAGATTGGATATATATAATACTACTACCAACGCTTGGTCATCGGGATCTGCTCGGTATGAAAGTGCTTATAATCACATCAAAGTGGGGAGCAAAGAATATTTTGTACAGGGCTCTATTCAGAGTGGTGTATATGATTATTCCAATAACACTTGGTCTGACATCCCTAATTTCAATGTTAATTCAGTTGGGGCGTATGCGCTTACCGCTGACAGCAATTATATCTATGTTTTTGGTGGCTCTAATTCGGCCGGTGGGACTCATACTGAAGGTTATAGTTACAGATATAATATAGGTACTAACACATGGACGAGTTTGGCAGCTATGTTACATGCGAGAGAGATGGCCGGAGCGCAAATCATTGATAATAAAGTTAATGTTTTTCTTGGATATAATACAAATCTCTCGCGTCTTTCCGATTGGGAGCAACGAAACGAAGTTCTAAAACTTGGTTCAGCCACTCACACTACCGCCCCGACTCAGCTTGATGGCGGAACCAACTTCTGGCAGTGGCAGACATTTACGCCGACCCAAACAACTCCGGCTAATACTTCGGTAACATATAGATTTAGAACTTCAACCGATAGCAATACTTGGACTGACTGGGTTGGCTCCATCGGTGCTGTAACTTCACGAACCGGAGATGATTCAAATAATCCAACCAAATATAGATATTTACAAATAGAAGCAACATTAACAAACACAGACGGAACATCAACTCCGACAATAGATCAATACGACATCGGATATCACACAGAGCAAAAACCAAATAAACCAACCGCCCAAACTGCCGTGGTGCAATAAACAAAAAACGGAATGCTATTTATATATAAAGATATATGGGGCGCTTTTTTGAACGGTTTTAAGATTAAAACCTCTCGATTTTAGTGTCATTCGGATGACACTAAAATACTGCTGATGAGATTTACTCCAGTAATTTTTCTGGTATTGTAAAAGTAACAAAATCCGCAAAAAAAAGATTTTTGATA